>PTKX01000004.1 GCA_002938195.1 Alphaproteobacteria bacterium MarineAlpha5_Bin7
AAAGCTTGATCCTTATCTTAATGTGGATCCAGGAACTATGAGTCCCTATCAACATGGTGAAGTTTTTGTTACTGATGATGGAGCAGAAACTGATCTTGATTTAGGGCATTATGAACGCTTTACAAATATATCGTCAAAAAAATCAGACAGCATTTCATCCGGAAAAGTATATTCTAATGTTCTTAAAAAAGAAAGAAAAGGAGAATATTTAGGAGCCACCATACAGGTTATTCCTCATGTTACTAATGAAATCAAAAAGTTTATTAACAGTGATTTAACGAATGAAGATATAGTAATTTATGAAATAGGTGGAACTGTAGGTGACATTGAATCCCTCCCTTTTTTAGAAGCAATAAGACAAATAAGAAATGATAAAAAAATATCTTCATCTTTAATACACATGACATATGTTCCATATATATCTTCTGCAGATGAGATAAAAACAAAACCTACTCAACATTCTGTTAAAGAACTTCTTAATGCAGGTATTCAACCAGATATAATTATGTGCAGATGTGAAAGAGAAATTGGTATTGATGCGAGAAATAAGATTTCTCTTTTTTGTAATGTAATTAAAAAGAATGTTATTTCAGCTTTAAATGCTCAATCTATATATGAAGTTCCATCACTTTATTACAAAGCAGGTTTAGATAAAGCTTTGCTTCAACAGTTAGGATATAACTATAAAAAGTATCCTCTAAATTTACATTATTGGAATAAAGTTGTTAAAAAAATAAATAACTTTAAATATCAAGTTAATATTGGAGTAGTTGGTAAATATACTGATTTAAAAGATAGTTATAAATCTCTAAATGAGGCTTTAATACATGGTGGAATAAACTGTAATGCCAAAGTTAATATTAAATGGATAAATGCAGAAAAATTAAATCAAAAAGATATATTAAGTAATTTGAAAAAAATTGATGGTATATTAGTCCCAGGAGGTTTTGGTAGCAGAGGTATAGAGGGAAAGATTTCCAGCATTAAATTTGCTCGAGAAAAAAACATACCTTTTTTTGGAATATGTCTTGGCATGCAACTATCTGTTATTGAAATAGCAAGAAATGTTCTAAAAATTAAAGATGCTCATTCAACAGAATTCAAAAAAACAAAAAATCCAGTTGTAGGACTAATGAAAGAATGGAATCAAAATAATAAGAAAATTAAAAGATCTGAAGATAGTGACAAGGGAGGCACAATGAGGTTAGGCTCTTATCCCTGCAACATCTCTAAAAATTCTCAGGTTTATAAAATTTATAAGTCTAAAAACATTAATGAAAGACATAGGCATAGGTATGAGGTAAATACAGAATATATGAATAAATTTTCTAAAAAAGGCTATATTTATTCAGGTATGTCTCCTGACAATTTATTACCAGAAATCATAGAATCAAAGAATCATCATTGGTTCATTGGCGTTCAATTTCATCCAGAATTTAAATCAAGACCTCAAAACCCTCACCCTTTATTTATTTCTTTTATTAATAAATGTATAAAGAAAAAATAGATGCATATATTAGAAATAAATGATCTAGAAATTTCAAATGATAAACCTTTAATTTTAATATCAGGACCATGCGTAATAGAAAGTAGAGATCATTCTTTAAAGATGGCAGAGTCAATTTATGAAATCTGCAATGATATTGGTATTAATTTTATTTACAAATCTAGTTTTGATAAAGCAAATAGGACTAATATAAAAAGTGTTAGAGGTGTTGGTCTCGAACAAGCTATCAAAATTTTTGAAGAAATAAAAAATAATTTTAATTGCCCTATAATAACCGATGTTCATAATGAAGATCAATGTCAAATAATAGGTCAAACAGACATAGTTGATATTATTCAGATACCAGCTTTTTTATGTCGCCAAACTGATTTATTACTATCAGCTGGTAAAACTAAAAAAATTGTTAATGTTAAAAAGGGTCAATTTTTATCGCCTAGTGAAATTCCAAATATTATTGAAAAAATTGAAACAACAAAGAATTTTAAAATAATGTTAACCGAAAGAGGAACATCTTTTGGATACAATAATTTAATTAGTGATTTTAGATCTATTGAAATAATGAAACAGTATAAATACCCAATTATTTTTGATGCAACACACTCTGTGCAAGAACCAGGCGGTGTTGGAAAAAGTACAGGAGGTAAAAGAGAATTTGTTCCCATTTTGGCTACAGCTGCAGTATCATTAGGTGTGGCAGGTTTATTTATTGAAACACACGATGATCCTGACAATGCTCCCAGTGATGGTCCCAATATGTTAAAAATACAAGATTTAAAAAATTTATTATTAAAGTTAAAAAAATATGATGAGCTAGCTAAATCTTAATATTTTGAATATATAGTAAGTAAAATTAAATTAATGCCTAAAATTAAAGATATAAAAGCAAGACAAATTATTGACAGTAGAGGCAATCCTACAGTTGAATGTGATATAACATTAGATAATCAATTTTTTGGAAGAGCTTCAGCACCTTCAGGTGCTTCAACAGGAGTACATGAAGCTGTTGAATTAAGAGATAATAATGCTCAAATATATAATGGAAAAAGCGTTAATAAAGCAGTCAATAATATTTTAGAATTTATCAAGCCTAGAATATTAAATAAAGAATATGTAAATTTTAAAGAATTTGATAAAGAAATTATTAATATTGACGGAACATCAAACAAATCAAAGATGGGTGCCAATGCAATTTTAGCTTTGAGCTTGGCTTTTGTTAAAGCTCTTTCATCAATGAAAAATTGTACGATGTATCAGTTACTATCTGACGATAATCATTATACATTGCCAGTTCCAATGATGAATATCATTAATGGCGGCATGCATGCTGATAATAATTTGGATATTCAAGAATTTATGATAACGCCTATAGGTGCTTCTAATTTTTCAGATGCAGTTCGTTATGGGAGTGAAATTTTTCACTCGTTAAAATCTAAATTAAAATCAAAAGGTTTAAATACTAATGTTGGAGATGAAGGAGGGTTTGCACCTAATTTAAAATCGACCAAACAAGCACTAGATTATATATTAGAGTCTATTGACTCTGTAGGTTTAAAAATAAAAAAAGATATTTTATTATCTTTAGATGTTGCATCAAGTGAGTTTTATTCTAATAATCAATATAATCTTAAAGGAGAAAAAAAAATCTTTACTTCTGATCAAATGATCAAATATCTTAAAGACTTAGTTGCTATCTATCCTATTTATTCAATAGAAGATGGATTATCTGAAGATGACTGGGACGGATGGAAAAATTTAACAAAAGAACTTGGAAGAACAGTGCAATTAGTTGGAGATGATTTATTTGTAACAAATTTTGAGAGATTGCAAAAAGGAATTAATAATGGCATTGCTAATTCTATATTGATTAAACTTAATCAAATAGGTTCTGTGTCTGAAACAATTTCAGTAATGAAGTTAGCTAAACAACATAACTATACTTGCATTGTTTCACATCGTTCAGGAGAAACAGAAGATACAAGTATAGCTGATTTATCTGTAGGTATGTCTTCTGGTCAAATTAAAACAGGATCTATTACAAGAACAGACCGCACTTCAAAATATAATCAACTATTAAGAATAGAGGAAGAATTAGGGAATAAATCAGTATACGCAGGAAAATCGATTCTTAGATATTGACAGTTACATTTAATATTTGATTTAATAGATATTATTATGAATAAATCATTAGTATTAAAAAATAGATTATATTTATTTTTATCATTGTTGTTATTTTTATTTATTTTTTTATACCTGCTTTATTTTATTTTTAATGCTGAAAGAGGCGTTATTTCTTTTTATAAGTTGAAAAATGAACAAGTCAGTCTCAAAGCACAGCTTTACAATCTAGAAAATAAAAATGAATTTCTAATAAATAGAGTAGATAGACTTAAATTAAACTCAATAGATTTAGATTATTTAGATGAACAATTACGCAAAAATGCTGGATATTTATCGCAAAATGAGATTATGATATCTTTAGAAGAATAATTATTGACAATTATTTACAATATATTTAATTAAAATTTACAAAAATTTACAAAACAAATGTTAAAGAAATTATCAAAAAAAGATTATTTAAAAATGTATCAATGTATGCTCGAAATCCGAAGATTTGAGGAAAGAGCAGCGCAACTATATGGCATGGGTCATATAGGGGGATTTTGCCATCTTTATATTGGTCAAGAAGCTGTTGTAGTAGGTATTTTAATGACAATAAATAATAAAGACTCTGTTGTCACTACCTACAGAGATCATGGTCATATGATTGCTAGAGGACTTGATCCAAAAAAAATTATGGCTGAACTAACTGGCAGAACAACGGGATACTCAAAAGGTAAAGGAGGATCCATGCATATGTTTTCTAAAGAAAATAATTTTTTTGGAGGTCATGGCATTGTTGGAGCGCAGGTTCCAATAGGTACAGGTATAGCTTTTACACTTAAATATCAAAAGAGTAAAAATATTTGCAGAACTTATATTGGAGATGGTGCTATGAATAATGGTCAAGTATTTGAATCTTTTAACTTGGCATCATTATGGAAGCTTCCTGTATTATATATAATTGAGAATAATCAGTATGGAATGGGAACCTCTGTTAGTCGTGCTTCAGCAGGTAGTGATTTATATAAAAGAGGAGAGGCTTTTCATATTCCTGGTGAAATTGTAGATGGTATGAATGTTTTCAAAGTTAGAGAAGCTGCTTATAAAGCTGGCAATTATGTTCGAAAAGGAAATGGTCCATATATTCTAGAAGTTAAAACTTATCGATATAGAGGCCATTCAATGTCTGATCCAGCTAAATATAGATCTAAAAAGGAATTAGATTCTTATAAAACAAAAGATCCTATTCAAATTGCTCATGATGAGATTATAAAGAAAAAAGTAGCAACATTAAAAGATTTAGAAAAAATTAATAGTGAAGTCATATCAAAAGTTAAGGATGCTGCTGAATATGCTTTAAAAAGTCCTTTTCCTCAAGAAGATGATTTATATGAAGATGTGTATATTTAAATGCCAATAAAAATTTTAATGCCTGCTTTATCTCCTACAATGACTGAAGGAAATCTATCTAAATGGTTAATAAAAAAAGGCGATAAGATTAAAGCTGGTGATGTGATTGCTGAAATTGAAACTGATAAAGCAACAATGGAATTAGAAGCAGTTGATGAAGGTACGATTAATGAATTATTATATGAAGAAGGAAAAGAGTCTATACCAGTTAATACTCCTATAGCCATTTTAGAAAATAATGAGGGCAATTTATCTGATAATAAAAAACATTCTATACAAATTGAAAAAGAAGAAAATAATAAAAAAAATATTAAAAAAGATAATATAAAAAAAGCAAAACCAATTAATAATAACATTGAAAATAAATCACATGAAAAAAATTCTGATAATTTAATTTCGATGCGTCAAGCCATAGGAGAGGCAATCGCTGAAGAAATGAGAAAAAATGATAAAGTTTTTTTAATTGGCGAGGAAGTAGGAGAATATGAAGGTGCGTATAAAGTTTCTCAAGGATTGTTAAAAGAATTTGGAAAGAAAAGAATAGTAGATACACCAATTTCAGAACATGGATTTACAGGACTTGCTATTGGGAGTGCGTTTAAAGGTTTAAGGCCAATAGTGGAATTTATGACTTTTAATTTTTCTATGCAAGCGATTGATCAAATCATTAATTCAGCTGCAAAATCTTTATATATGTCAGGAGGTCAAATTAATTGTCCAATTGTTTTTAGAGGTCCTAATGGAGCTGCTTCTCAAGTTGCTGCACAACATAGTCAAGATTTTACTTCATGGTATTCTCATTGTCCTGGCTTAAAAGTTGTGACTCCTTCTAATTCATACAATGCAAAAGGTTTATTAAAATCAGCAATAGATGATGACAATCCAGTTATTTTTCTTGAAAATGAAATTTTGTATTCTCATAAAAGCGCTGTACCAGTTGATACAAACTTTGAAATACCTTTAGGCAAAGCAAATACAGTATTCACAGGCAAAGATGTTACTATAGTTTCTTATTCAATAATGGTATCTAAATCAATTGAAGCAGCAAAAATATTAAATGAAAAAAATAATATTGATGTAGAGCTCATAGATTTGCAAACAATTAGACCTTTGGATCAGACAACAATAATTGAATCAGTAAAAAAAACTAATCGTTTAGTTGTTGTTGAAGAAGCATGGCCTTTCGCCAGTGTAGGTTCTGAAATTGCTTCATTAATTCAATATCATGCCTTTGATTATTTAGATGCTCCAATTTATAAAATTAATAGTGCGGATGTTCCTATGCCTTACTCAAGTGTTTTAGAAAACAAATATCTACCTCAAGTTGAAGACATTGTTTTAGCTGTTGAAGAAGTCTGCTATATATAATCCCATTATGTCAGTAAAAATTTTAATGCCTGCTTTATCTCCAACAATGACGGAGGGTGTTTTACAAAAATGGTTAGTTAAGATAGGAGATCAAGTTAAAGCTGGAGATGTCATAGCTGAAATTGAAACTGATAAAGCAACAATGGAATTAGAAACAGTTGATGAGGGAAAAATTACTAGCCTTTTAGTTACAGAAGGATCGGAAGGTGTAGCAGTAAATACTCCAATAGCTATATTAAATGGATCTGAAAATGAAAAAATAGATAATACAAAAAAAGATGAACCAAAAAATCAAAATAATCAAGAAAATCAAGAAAAAGAAAAAATTTTTGAAAAGACTGAACCTAAAAAAAATATAAAAAATTTCGATAAAAATAAAACTAATAATAAATTTGCTTCACCTTATTCAAAAAAATTTGCAAGAGATAACAATATTGATTTAACTAATATTCAAGGATCTGGGCCAAATGGGAGAATAATTAAAAGAGATTTAAAATTAGACAAATTTATTTCATCAACAGAATATAAATCAATTGAACCCAGCTCAATGAGAAAAATTATAGCAGAAAGGACAACTGCAACTAAAAATTCTGTTCCTCATTTTTATTTAACAATAGAATCTAATGTAGATAAACTATTAAAATTAAGAAAAAATATCAATGATCAATATAATGATAAAGTTTCTATCAATGATATTCTAGTTAAGGCTCTGGCAATTGCTCAAAAAAATAATCCTAAAACAAATGTTTCATGGCATAATGGAAAAATTATTCAATATTCTTCTGTTGATATATCTATAGCAGTGGCATTAGACGAAGGTTTGATTACTCCTATAATTAAAAATGCAGATATAAAAGGTCTTTTAGAGATTTCTCAAGACAGTAAAACTTTAATAAAGAAAGCTAAAGAGGGCAAGTTAAATCCAGATGATTATAACGGAGGTACTATATCAATTTCTAATTTGGGCATGTATGGAATCAATGAATTTTCTGCAATTATTAATCCTCCTCAATCATCTATTTTGGCTGTCGGAGCAATTCAAAAAATTCCAAAAGTTATAAATGATGATATAAAAATTATTAATATAATGAAATCAACTTTATCAGCAGATCATAGAGTGTTAGATGGAGCCATTGCTGCACAAATGTTAAAAGAATTTAATGATATTATTGAAAATCCTTTTGATTTATGGTTACAAAGCAAAGATATGGAAATAATTTGATGACTATTAGACATCCAGAAAAAGTACATAGGAAAAAAAATAATATTCCAAAAAAACCTCCTTGGATTAGAGTAAAGGCGCCAATCTCAAATCTTTTTAAACTAACTAGTAAAGTTATAAAAAAAAATAATATAACTACTGTTTGCGAAGAAGCTTCTTGCCCTAATATTTCTGAGTGTTGGCAAAAAAAACATGCTACATTTATGATTTTAGGAGATACTTGTACAAGAGCATGCTCTTTTTGTAATGTAAAAACGGGTAAACCTAATATAATTGATATTTTTGAACCAAATAAAATTGCTAAAACTGTTAAGGAACTAAAATTAAAACATGTAGTTATTACAAGTGTTGATAGAGATGATTTAATAGATGGTGGAGCTCAACACTTTGTAAATGTGATTAATAAAATTAGAAAAGAATGTAAAAAAACTACAATTGAAATATTAACTCCTGACTTTTATAAAAAAATTAATGCTAAAAATATTCTATATCAATCAATGCCTGATGTTTTTAACCATAATTTAGAAACAGTGCCTCGTTTATATCCAACTATTCGACCTGGATCTCGTTATTTTGTAAGCTTGGAACTTTTAAATGACGTTAAAGAAAAAAATCCTTTAGTATTCACAAAATCAGGTTTGATGGTTGGATTAGGTGAAACTAAAGAAGAAATTTATCAAGTCATGGATGATTTGCGTTCAGCAAATGTTGATTTTTTAACTATTGGCCAATATTTGCCACCATCAGAGCAGCATGCAAAATTAGAAAAATTTATTACCCCCAATGAATTTAATGATTATCAAATTATGGCAAAAGCAAAAGGATTTTTGATGGTTTCTTCTTCTCCTCTTACTAGATCAAGTTATCATGCATCTGAAGATTTTGCAAAACTAAAATTAGCTAGAGAAAATAGAAATAAAATTAATTAAAAATGAAATCTTCTCAAAAAGAGATCATAATTAATCATGATGCAAAAGATTTATATAATATAGTTATAGATATAGAAAAATATCCAGAATTTATTCCTTGGTGCAGTAATATTATAATTACAGATAATAATGATAAATTAATTATAGCAGATATGTATGTTAATTATAAATTTTTTCCTACCCAAAAATTTACTTCAAAAGTTTTCTATAATAAAAAAAAATTAATAATTAATACAAATTATATGAATGGACCATTAAAAGATTTAAAAACGGAATGGATATTTAAAAGAATAAATAAAAGTAAAACTAAAGTTTTATTTAATATAAATTTTGAGTTTGAAAAATTATTACATCAAAAATTAGCAGAGATTTTTTTTCCTCTTATTGAAAATACTATGATTGATTCATTTAAAAAAAGATCTGATGACTTATTAAATTAAATTTTCAATTTCTTTTAAAACAAAATTGACTGTTTTTTCTTGTATTTGTTTTCTAGTACCTTTAAAATTTTTCTTAAAAATAATATTTTTTTTATTATATTTTATCCCAATAAATACTAAACCTACTGGTTTGTTTTTAGACTCACCTTTAGGGCCGGCTATTCCAGTAGTGCTAATGCACAGATCACTTCTAGAAATTTTTTTTAAATTATCTATCATAAAAGTTGCTGTTTCTTTACTTACAGCTCCAAAACTCTTTAATTTATTTTTCTCTATATTTAAAATCATAGTTTTTGATTTATTTGAATAAACAACCAGTCCCATATCAAATATTTTTGATACTCCTGGAATTGAAACAAAAGTTGAACTTAATAAACCTCCGGTGCATGATTCTGCTACTGAAATTGAAATATTTTTCTTAATTAATTTGTTAATTATATTTTTATATAAAAGCATTAATTAAAAATAATGTAAAAAGAGTAAATACACCAGCAATTAAATCATCTAAAATAACGCCAAAAGAATTTTTATAATTTTTATCTATCCAGTTAGCTGGAAACGGTTTTAATATATCAAAAAATCTAAATAAAAAAAATATTAATAAAATTTTAATGAAAAAATTTATAGAATTAAAATTTTCATAGAAAAGCATAATTAAATAGATTCCTAAAAATTCATCAATTATAATTTCTTTCGAATCATTTCTACTGATTGATTTTGAATATATATGAATAAATATTATACTTAATATAAAAATGATACTGAATAAAAAAATGTGAAAAAACAAACTAAAAAAATCAATTATTAATAAAGTAATAATTAATGCAGCCAATGATCCAAAGGTGCCAGGAACCCATTTAATATATCCTAGATAAAAAAAAGTAGAAAATATTTTAGATAATTCAATCATTTTTTAATTGCACTATAGATTCTGCAGCGATACCTTCACCTGAATTTATAAACCGAATCTTTTCATTTGTTGTAGATTTAATAGATATATTTTTGATATTTATTTTAAGTAATGAAGAAATATTTTTTTTCATTTTATTTACATATTTAGAAATTTTAGGTTTTTCACATATAAAATTTACATCTAAATTTACTATCGTAAATTTTTTTCTTTGTAATTGTTCTTTGCAATATTTAATAAAAATTTTCGAATTTGCATCTTTCCATTTTTTATTTTTATTATTAAAATGGTACCCAATATCTCTCATTGATAAGGCTCCAAAAATACTATCACAAATTGCATGATATCCAACATCTGCATCTGAATGACCAATAAGTGGAAAGTAAGGTATTTTAACGCCACACAATGTTAATAATTTTTTAGAATTTAAATTAATTTTATGAATATCGTAACCTATACCGCTTCTAAATTCTTTTATTTTTAATTTATTAAATAATTGTATATCTTCTTGATATGTTATTTTGAAATTTATTTTTTCACCTTTTATATATTTTGTTTTGATACCAATATTTTCAGTTAATGATGCATCATCTTTATTATTTTCAGTTTTACAAATTTTATGTGCCTTTAAAATTGTTTTATATTTAAATGCTTGAGGAGTTTGTATATTCATAATTTTATTATTAATTGATAAATTAACCTCCTTATTTTTAGTCAAATCATTTGATGTGATATATGGGGCAACAGAATCATTATTTTTTAATGATTTAATTAATCGATTAATTAAATTATTTGAAGCTAGAGGACGAGCAGAATCATGTATCAGAATATTTTTCGGATTTTTTCGAATTAGGGAATAAACACCTTTTCTTGAAGACTCTTGTCTAGTTTTCCCTGAATTTATTATATTTATATTATGTTTAATAAATTGTTTTTTAATATCTTTTAGAAATTTTTTATGCGTAGTTTTATCTGAAACTATATGTATTATATCAAATATTTTATAATCTAAATTTTTCAAAAAATACTCAATAAGATTGTAATTTCCAAATTTTTTGAATTGTTTAGGTATTGATTTTTGGTGATTTGAAAATCTTTTTCCTGTTCCTCCAGCTAGCAATATTAGTGCATTTTTCATAAATTCATATATAAATTAAATATTAAGTTATTAAGGATAAATATACACTTTAATATATATAATTTGGATAATTTATAATCTTTATTAATGAACATTATATCAAAATTTCTTCAATCTATCTATATTTCTAAAATTACTTTTTATGTTTTTATTATTTTAATAATTTTGAGTTTTTCCATAACTTTCTACTTACTACTTCCTGACAATCAACTAATTAAAGATCCTAGTAATTTGCAATATTGGTTGCTTGCAGACGTAATATTCGTACTTATTCTTACAAGTTTGATTATCCGCCAGATTTTAATGATAATTATTTATAGAAGAAAAAATCTTCATGAATCTAAATTATATATAAAATTTATCAATTTATTTACTGCAATGGCACTAGGCCCAACTATTGGCGTAGTTGTTATCACGTCATTGTTTTTTAATTTAGAATTAAGAACACTTTATGGAGGTGCTTTTCGAGGAATAGTTGAAAATTCTAATTTAGTAGCAAAAGATTACCAAGATCAGATACAAGCCGAATTAATATCAGATACGCAATTAATTATGAGAGAAATTCTTAAATTAACAAAGAATAATGAAGTTCAGAAAAATGAAATTGAAATTGCTTTAATTGAATTTATTAATTTAAGAACAATATCTAATGTTTATCTTTTCAATAAAAAAGGAGAAGTATTTATTAGCTCTGAAGATAAAAAAATTCTAAACTTTACTTTACCTGATACAGATATTTTTTCATTATTAGACAAAAATCAAGTCTATATTTTTGAACAAGGAGATAGTTTTCTCTCAGCCTATAAAAAAATAAATTTTTTGAATGATATTTATATTCAAGTTAATAGAAATATAAATAGAAATACTTGGCAGCATATAATTGATACAAAAAAGTTTTACGAAATTTATAATACAAAAGAAGAAGAGAGTGCGGGAATCCAAATTACATTCGCTATGATTTTTGTACTGTTTTCACTTTGTTTTATATTAATTGCAGTTTTAATTGGATTTAATTTGGCAAGGAGATTATCTCAACCAATAACCAATTTAATTCATTCCGCTAATGAAATTTCAAAAGGTAATTATGATGCCAGTGTATCAGAAGAGGATCAATTCGAAGAAATAAAGATACTTTTAACGACTTATAATAAAATGATTACTGATATAAAATTTAAACAAAATCAAATTTTATCAAAAAGTGAAGAAGATGAAACTAAAAGAATTTTTATTGAGGCTATTTTAAGTCTTCTCACCATAGGCGTTATATCTCTAGATGAAAAATTCAATATCAATTTATTCAATAACTCATCTTTAAAAATTCTTAATAAAAATAATGAAGATCTAGAAAATAAAAATTTTGTTAAAGTATTTCCTGAATGGGATAAACTGATAAGTAACTTTAAAAAATCAAAAAGATTAATTGAAAATTTTCAAATAGAATTAGTAATTAATGATAATACTAGAAATTTAAATTTAAGAATAATTAAAGAGATTAAAGAAAATACAATTTCTGGTTATGTTGTTACGGTAGATGATATGACCTCATTGATCTTGGCAGAAAAACATGCAGCTTGGTCCGATATTGCAAGAAAGATAGCTCATGAAGTAAAAAACCCTTTAACTCCAATTAAACTATCTGCTGAAAGAATAGAAAAAAAATCTAATGATAAATCAATTAATTTTAGCGAAATTAATGTTTTAACTCAGACTATTTCCAAACAAGTAGATGATATTGGAAAATTAATAGATGAATTTTCATCTTTTGCAAGAATGCCAGAAGCTGAAATTAAACTGGACAATCTTTCTCAAACATTAAAAGAATCCTATGATTTGTTTTCAAATGCTCATTCTAAAATTAATATGAAACTTGATTCCCAAAGAAAGGATATATTTTTACATTTTGATAGATTTCAAATTACTCAAGCTTTTAATAATATAATTAAAAATGCTGTCGAAGCCGTAATAAATATACCTAACCCCTCCATTAATATAAGTTTATTAGAAGATAATAATTTGATTAAATTTATTGTTATTGATAATGGGATTGGTATTGATGAGAAGAAAATTTCTAAATTATTTGAACCTTATTTTACAACTAAAGAAAAAGGTACTGGACTGGGTCTTTCAATTGTTAAAAAAATTATTGAAGATCATGGAGGTGCTATTAAAATTGAAAAAAATAAAAATATGACAGGAACAAAAACTATAGTAACTTTTGAAAATTGATGTCTCATAAAGTTTTAATTATAGATGATGAGAAAGATATTTGTTATTTAATATCGGAAATACTAAAAGATGAAAATTTTGTTTCAGATTTTAGTACTAATTCTGCCGATGCTTTAAATAAGTTTGAAATTTTTAAACCTGATTTAGTCATTTTAGATGTTTGGTTAGGTAATAGTGAGCTTGATGGATTAGAATTATTAAAAGAATTTAAAAAAAATAGTCCTCAAATTCCGATTATAATAATTAGCGGACATGGCACAGTTGATATGGCTGTTAATGCAATTAAAAATGGTGCATACGATTTTCTTGAGAAACCTTTTAATAGTGAAAAAATATTAATATTATCTAAAAGAGCCTTAGAAGCTGCAAAACTTATTGATGAAAATAAATATTTAAAGAAAATTGTTGATCCAAAAATTCCAATTACAGGCAATTCTCAATTTATAATTAATTTAAAAAAAAATTTATCAAAAATTTCTGATACCAATTCAAGAATATTGATATTAGGCCCAAAAGGATCAGGAAAAAAATTTATTGCTCAGAATATACATAAAAATTCAAACAAATCTAACTCAATAGCAAATATTATTGATTTAAAAAATTTAAGTGAATCTGAATTAAATACGATGTTTGTTGAAGATAAATTTAATATAGATCAAAATATATTTATTAAATCTAACAACAATACTCTTATACTTTATAATATAGATTTTTTACCTATTAACTTCCAAAAAAAAATCTTAAACTACCTTGAGAATGATCAATATTTTAAAAATTTTGGTATAAATTTAGACGTTAAGATAATAGCTATTATTTCTAACAATATTGAACAAGAAATAAAAAAAGGTAATTTTATTCAAAATTTATATAATCGACTTAATGTAATTAATATCAAAGTTCCATCTATTGATGAAAGAAGAGAAGATATACTTCCTATTTGTGAATTTTATTTAAATTATTATAATAAAAATAAGAAATATAAATTTTCTTTTTCTAAAAAGTCTGCTGATAAGTTAGAAACTTATGCATGGCCTGGTAATGTCAGGCAGATCATTAATTATATTGAAAAAACCCTTATATTAAATCAAGATCTTAATCAAAAATCAGATTATGAATTAACTAACTTGCCCCTAGATATGGGTGAAAATGAAGAAAAAAATGAATCTTCTATTGATTTAACTTTGTCATTAAAAGATGCTAGATTTAATTTTGAAAAGCAATATTTCTTATCGCAAATTAAACGTTTTAATGGTAATATTACTAAAATATCAGAATTTACTGGTATGGAGAGAACAGCTCTTTATAGAAAATTTAAATCTTTAAATATCACCATTAATAATATCAACAGATAATCTAGTATGAAATCAATAATTTGTGGGGCAGGTGCTGTCGGTCAGAGTATAGCTGAAAAACTATCTAATGAAGGTTTTGAGGTGACTGTAGTAGATGAGTCTAAAGAACAATTAAAAAAAATATCAGACAACTTAGATGTAAAAACTGTAATTGGTCCATCTAGTCATCCTTCAATATTATCTTTAGCTGGGGCAAAAGATTGCGATATTTTAATAGCAGTAACCAAAAGTGATGAGAATAACATGATATCATGTCAAATAGGTTATTCTCTTTTTAAAATTCCAACTAAAATAGCAAGAATAAGACAACAAGACTATCTCAAAGGTGAATGGATGAGTTTATATAATAAAGAAAATCTTCCTATTGATGCAATCATTTCACCAGAAAATGAAGTAGCTAAAGCAATATTTAGAAGATTACATGCTCCTGGTGCTATAGATATGGTTGAGCTAGCAAATAACAAATTAAAATTAGTTGGTTTAAAGTGCGAAGATCAATGTCCCATTTTAAACACATCTATAAGAGAACTATCTAAAAAATTTCAAAATACTTTATCAAATATTTTGTTAGTAATTAGAAATGAAGAAAAATTTGTTGTTAATTCAAAAACAACTCTTAAAAAAAATGATATTGTTTATTTTGTTGTTGATAATGATGATTTTATTGAAGTTATGAAAGCATTTGGGCATGAGGAAACTGAAGCTCAAAAAATCGTCATTATTGGAGGTGGAAATATAGGCTATTCTTTAGCTAAAAAAATAGATGAAGAAGATAAAAATATTACTACCCACCTAATTGAATCTGATAAAAAAAGAGCTGAGTTTTTAGCTTCTAACTTAGAATCAGTATCAATAACAAATGGCGATGCATTAGAAAATGAAATTTTAGATGAAGTGAATATTTCAGAAGCTGGCAATTTTATTGCCGTTACTAATGACGATGAAGTTAACATTTTATCATCCTTACTTGCCAAAAGGGCAGGAGCCCAAAGCTGCATGACTCTAATAAATAATAGTTCATACGGTTCATTGTTAAATAATATAGGTATAGATATAACTATAGACCCTAAACTTGTTACAATTTCTAAAATATTAGAAAAAGTTAGAAGTGGCAGAATTATGAATGATTATACAATTGCCGATGGTTTTGGAGAAGTTATAGAGGCAGAAATACTTCCGAATTCAGCTTTCACTAATAAAAAATTGTCTGAAATGAACCTTTCAAAAAATATTAGAGTTGGTGCAATTTTACGAGATAAAAAGATTATAATTCCAAATAGTGAAACAATATTTAAAGAAAATGATGATGTTGTCTTTTTTTCTGAAACTACTAGTGTTAAAAAATTGGAAAAACTTTTGTCAATAAGACAACAATACTCTTAAATGAGCAAAATAGTATTTTTAAATTCAAGATATATAGATTTTAAAAAAGCTTTTATCCACATAGAAGATAGAGGTTTGCAATTTTCCGATAGTGTTTATGAAGTTATACCTTTTTATAATTTGAGCTTAATAGATTTTAATTTTCATTTTTTAAGATTGAAGTACTCCTTAAAAGAATTAAATATTAAGTACTATCCAAAAAAAAAATCATTAAAAAAAATATTTGATAAGTTGATCAAAATAAATAAAATAAAATCAGGAATAATATATTTACAAGTTACTAGAGGTGTTCAAAATAGAGATCATTCATATAAAGATAATTTAATTCCTAATGTAATTATATACATTCAAAAAAAATTATTAAATATAGCAAAAAGTAAAATTAAAGGTAAGAAAGCAATTACCCATAAAGATTTAAGATGGAAAAGAAGAGATATAAAATCAGTTTCTTTATTAGCTAATGTAATTGCAAAAAAAGAAGCTTCCAAAAAAAAAGCTTATGAAGCTATTTTAATAGATAAAGGTAAAATTACTGAAGCCACAGCTTCAAATGTTTGGATTATTAAAAATAAGACATTAATTACTCATCCTGCTAATACTGATATATTAAAAGGTGTAACTAGAGAATCTATAAAAAAAATAATAAAAATAAATAGATTAAAATTGAAAGAAAAAAGTTTTACTGTCAAAGAATTATATAATGCTGATGAAGTTTTTATTACAAGTTCAACAAGTTTTGTAACGCCGATAGTAAAAATTGACTCAAAATTGATTAATCAGGGTAAAGTAGGTAATATTACATCACAACTTGCAATATTATATTCAAATTTATTTATTAATTAAAGAAAGGAAAAATTATGAGCGTTAGGAAAGTGTCTTTTATAGGATTAGGTGTAATGGGTTACCCAATGGCAGGTTATCTTAAAAAAAATAATTATGAAGTAACAGTTTTTAATAGAACTTCTTCAAAGTCTGAAAAATGGGTTGATCAATTTCAAGGTTTATCTGAAAATACACCTGGTAAAGCATGTGTGAATTCAGAAATAGTATTCATTTGTGTAGGAAAAGATAGTGATTTACAAGAAGTTATGGAAGGAGAAGAAGGTATTCTAAAAAATATTAATAATAATTCTATTATAGTTGATCATACAACTGCATCAGCAAATATTGCGAGAAAATATTTTGAAGAAAGTAAAAAGAAAAATATACACTTTTTAGATGCCCCAATATCTGGAGGTCAAGCAGGAGCTGAAAATGGACAATTATCAGTTATGGTAGGAGGTGAAGAAGAGCCTTTTAGAAAAGCAAAACCTGTAATTTCAAGTTATTCTAAAGCAATAGAATTAATAGGTCCTTCTGGATCAGGACAATTAACAAAAATGGTTAATCAAATATGTATAGCAGGACTTGTGCAAGGATTGTCAGAAGCTATGGCTTTTGGAAAAAAATCTGATTTAGATATGGAAAAAGTTCTTAAAGTAATTTCTAAAGGAGCTGCTCAATCTTGGCAAATGGAAAATAGATATAGAACCATGCTTGATGGTAAGTTTGATTTTGGGTTTGCTGTAGATTGGATGAGAAAAGACTTATCAATATGCTTTGAAGAAGCAAATAAAAACGGTGCTAAATTGCCAGTAACTGAAATTGTGGATCAGTTTTATAGTAAAGTCCAATCAGCAGGAGGAAATAGGTTTGATACGTCATCATTAATGACACTTGTAGATGATTAAATATGATGCAAAATAAAATTTTTCTTGCTTTTGTTTTACTTACTTTTTCAACACTTTTTTGGTCTGGGAATTTCCTTGTTGCAAAATTAGCGTATAATTCGTCTTTACCACCCCTTAAGCTAAGTTTTTTTAGATGGTTTATAGCTTTTTTAATCATTCTTCCATTTACTTATAGATCTATTTTTAAAAATATCTTTTTGATCAAAAAAAATTTAAAAATAATTATTTTTTTATCAGTTCTTAGTGTAGCCATCTTTAATTCTTTTACATATATTGCTATGCAAAGTACTTTAGTAATTAATGCATCATTAATGGGATCTATAGCACCACTATTTATTTTATTTTTTTCATTTATTATCTTTAAAAATAAAACAAATTTTTTCCAATTTTTTGGAATAATTTTATCTATTATTGGAGTATCCTGCATTGTTTTGAAGGGTGATGTAAATAATCTTATATATCTTAATTTTACTCCTGGAGATCTATGGATGTTAATTGCAGTTATGGCATGGGCTTTATATTCAGTAATGTTAAAAAAATTAGATATCAATCTTCCACAAATCACCACATTATCAGTTATGATATTTTTTGGTTTAATTTTTATATTCCCTTTTTATATCTATGAATCTATAACTTATGATTTTTTACCCATGAAAATCTCAGATTTATTTATGATTTTTTATGTTGCAATCTTTGCTGGAATTTTTTCTTATTTATTTTGGAATAAAGGAGTGTCAATTATAGGAGCTAATAGATCTGGAGTTTTTTTACATTTAATTCCTTTTTTTAGTGCAATATGGGCTATTACATTTCTTAATGAAGCTTTTGCTATATACCACATATTTGGTATAATTTTTATAGCAATTGGAATATTGTTTGCTAATAAAAAAGTTAATTTATGAAAAAAATAATTAAAACTGATGATGAATGGAAAAAATTGCTTAATGAAAATGAGTTTTTAGTTACAAGAAAAAAAGGTACTGAACCAGCTTTTTCTGGCAAATCCTTTGATCCAAATAAATATGGTTATTTCAAATGTGTTTGTTGTAATACTATTTTATTTGAAAGTAATTCAAAGTATGAATCAGGATCAGGATGGCCGAGTTTCTTTGAACCTTATTTAAAAGAATCTATTAAAGAATTATCTGATCACTCTCTAGGAATGAAAAGAATTGAAGTACTTTGTAATGTTTGTGATGCTCATTTAGGTCACGTTTTTGATGATGGTCCTAAACCTACTGGTCTTAGGTATTGTATAAATTCTCTATCATTAAAATTTGATGAAATTAAATAATTCTATTTTAACAATTGTATTTTCATCCATAGGTCATGCATTCATGCACATGTTTGCGGCATTTTATTTTGTCATAGTATTAACAATAGAAAAGGAATGGTCTTTTAATTATGATGAATTAATTGCTCTTTGGACTATGGGGGCATTATTAATTGGATTAGGCGCAGTTCCTGCTGGATGGTTAAGCGATAGGTGGAGCAGATCAAGTATGATGGTTATAATGTTTTTAGGAATGGGTATGTCATCTATTTTGTGTGGTTTAAGTAATGAAAAATTTTCTTTATTTGTTGGTTTATCATTACTTGGATTAGCATGTTCTATATATCATCCTGTTGGAATTGCCTGGGTAGTTAATTCCTCTTTAAAAAAAGGAAAAGCGCTAGGTATTAACGGTATTTTTGGAGGAGTAGGAATTGGTTCCGGTACTTTTGTAGCAGGATTACTTATTAAATACTTTAATTGGAAAATTGCATTTATATTACCTGGTGTAATTTCAATTATTATTGGAATTATTCTTTTTATTTGTATCTCTAAAAATTATATAAATTTTGAAAATACTAGTTCACACAAATTAAAAGATAGTAATTTTTCCAATAATTTGATTCTTATTGCAGTTATAATGTTATTTTCTATGTTTGGATTAGGATTAACATTTCAAATAATGCAAACTTCTTTACCCAAGGTTTTTGAAATTAGAATTGAAAATATTTCTACATTTGCAATCGGAACAATTATTGGAGTAATATACGCTATTGCTGGATTAATGACATTAATTGGAGGATTGTTAGCAGATAAATTTTCATTAAAAAAAATTTATATAATTGGAATTTTTGCCCAAGTTCCATGTTTTTTTTTCATAGCTACTTTTACTGACTTTTCTCTCATTTTTGTGACTTTAATAGCGGCAATGTTTAACTCTAGTATTTTACCTACAGAGAATATTTTACTTGCTAAATTTACACCTGATAAACATCATGGCTTAATATATGGTTTAAAATTTATTGTAGCTTTTGGAGCAGGGCCTATAGCGGTATTTTTAATTTCTAAAATTTACGAACAAACTCAAGAATTTACAAATCTTTTTTATATCAGCTCATTTATGATGCTACTTGTATCAGTGTCAGTTATATTTTTGCCAGTAGGTAATAAAAAACTTAATTTTACTAATTAGGGTTTTCTTTTAGGAATTCTATATAATCTAATACTTCTTCATATTTATCATCTGGTAAGTCTTTATAGGAACTATTAAATTTATTTTTTATTTCTAAAGCAACATGAGCGTACGGATTTCTTCCTTTTGGATGATTAGGATGTTCTGGAAGCTTGTCTTGCAAATAATCCCCAGCTTGCAGAATAATTTTCCAGAGTTTACTTGCATTTTCTTTGTTCATATAGCAATAAACATTTTTTGATTTTAAAAAGTTCTAGTTCTGTTGAACTAAGCTAGTTTATTTTTTTTTCTTTTTTTTTATTTTATTTTTTCTATCATTGATTAATTCAATCGCTAATTCTAAAGTTATATTATCGATAGTTTGTTCACCTATTAAAGAAGCCATTATTTTTCCACACTTGACATATGGTCCGTATTTTCCTTCATGTACAGTTATGTCTTTGTTTTCTGAAGAATGTGAACCTAAAGTTTTAAGTATTGGATTTCCAAACTGAGCTTTTGGTTTTTTTAAAATTTCTAAAGCTCTCTCAAATGTAATATCAAGAATATTATCATCTTTTTCTAAGGCTCTATACTGTTGATTATGTAGTATATAAGGCCCATACATTCCTATTCCTGCACTAATAACTTTATCATTTTCAGGATTTTTACCCAATCTTCTTGGTAATGATAATAATTGAATTGCAGTATTTACTCCTATTTCTTCTGGTTCAAAGTTTTTTGGTATAGACACTCTTTTAGGTTTTTTTTCTTTAGTGCCTTCACCTAATTGCATATAGAACCCATAAGGACCTTTCCTTAATGTAATCATTTCTCTAGTTTCAGGATAAATTCCTATCTCTTTAGGTCCAGTAAGAGTCCCATTTCTAGAATCATTTAATTGGCTGAATTGAATTGTGTATTTACATTCTGGATAATTAGAACAACCAACAAATCCTCCAAACTTACCAACTTTTAGTCCTAACCGTCCATTATCACAAGTGGGACATTTTCTATCTTTATCCTCTCCCTTAGGAGGAAAGAAATGAGGTCCGAGTGAGTTGTCTATAACATCTATTATTTCTCTGTTAGATTTGCCCACTGTATCATCACATAAATTTTTAAAAGTTTGCCAAAAATTTTGGATAACTTCTCGCCAATTTAATTTTCCATCAGAAATTTCATCTAATTGATTTTCTAAGTCTGCAGTAAAATCATACTCAACATATTTATTAAAATAATTTTCTAGGAAAATTGATACTACGCGACCTCTGTCATGTGGAACAAATCTTTTTTTATCTAAAATAACATAGTCTCTATCTTGAAGCACTCTAATAATTGAAGCATAGGTGGAAGGTCTGCCTATTCCAAGTTCTTCAAGTTTTTTGACTAAGCTTGCTTCAGTATAGCGAGGAGGGGGTAGGGTAAAGTGTTGTTTTTTTTCGGAATTAATAAGATTTAATAAATCTTTTTCATCTAATATTGGTAAATTACTGTTTTGATTATTATTACTTTCATCCTCATCTTTTGCTTCAGAGTAAACTGATAACATTCCTTTGAATTTGATCGATGAACCATTAGCTCTAAATATTATATTATTTTCATTATTTTTTATATCTACTGCAACTTGATCAATAATTGCACTTGCCATTTGTGATGAAACAGCTCTCTGCCATATTATTTCATATAGTTTAAATTCATCAGCATTAAGATTATTTTTAATTTTTTGAGGTGAAAGAGAAATGATAGTAGGACGAATACATTCATGTGCTTCTTGAGCATTTTTTGCCTTAGATTTATATACTCTCGGTTCATTTGGTAAATATTCTTTTCCTAAGTTAGTTTTGACATATTCTCTTACTTCTTCTATCGCAGAACTTGCCATCATTACACTATCAGTTCTCATATAAGTAATTAAACCTGTTGGCTCTCCATCAATTGTTGTGCCTTCATATAATTTTTGAGCTGTACGCATTGTTTGGTTAGCAGAAAAACCTAATTTTCTATTTGCTTCTATTTGTAAAGTGGAAGTAGTAAAAGCAGGATATGGATTTCTTTTTGTTTCCTTTTTTTCTACTTTACTAACGTAAAAAGAACTTTTATTTATTAATTCTATTTTATTTTTAGCTGAATTTTTATCTTTAATTGTTAATTTATCTATTTTTTCATCTTTAAAATTAATCAACCTAGCCTCAAAATTATTATCATTTTTTTTGTTAAATATCCCTTTTATTGACCAATATTCTTCTGGGTTGAATTTTTCAATTTCAAGCTCTCTTTTGGTTATTATTTTTAAAGCTACAGATTGGACTCTTCCTGCAGATTTACTTCCAGGTAATTTACGCCATAAAACTGGAGATAAATTAAAGCCTACTAAAAAATCAAGAGCTCTTCTTGCTAGATAAGCATTTACCAGATTTTCATCAATTTTTCTTGGTTCTTTTAAAGCCTCTAGAACAGCATTTTTTGTTATTTCATTAAACGTAATTCTTTGAATATTTACTTTTTCTAATTTAGGATTTTCTCTTAACATGTTCTCTACATGCCAAGCTATTGCTTCACCTTCTCTATCTGGATCAGTTGCTAAATATAAATTTTCTGAATTTTTAGCAGCATCAGTAATATCTTTAATTACTTTTTTACCTCTGTCACTGATTTCCCATTTCATGTTGAAATTATTCTCTGTATCAATTGCATCATTTTTTGGAGATAAATCTCTTACGTGCCCAATACTTGCTAGAACCTTGAAAGAATTTCCTAGGTATTTATTTATTGATTTAGCCTTTGATGGCGACTCTACAATTAATACATTCATATTTAAACTTTGCTCAACTACAATTTAATAGATTAAGTCGTCAACTGTTTTAAAGAAAAACTATATTTTTCAATAAATTTAGAATCTAATTTTATTTTCAGTTTTGTTAAAAAGTCTTACAATATTGGAAAAATGCTTGGCAATAATTATACAGCTAATAATAATTATTATTAAAGAAATTAGATGATTTAAAAAAAATAAACTATAAAAAATAACTAATACGCAGGATAAAATTGACGATAATGAGGAATATCTTGCTAGCATTGCAACAATAAACCAACAAACAATGAATATTAAACCAATAATAACATTAATTGCAAACAATACTCCTATAAATGTAGCTACTCCTTTTCCACCCTTAAATTTTAACCAAATAGGAAATATATGTCCTAAAATAATAAATAAACCTAATATGGAAATAAAAAGAAAATCATTTGATTGGAAAATATATGGAAAAAAAAATAATGGAAAAAAACCTTTAGAAATGTCTAATAATAAAACAATTAGAGCTAAAACTTTATTTCCAGTTCTCAAAACATTTGTAGCTCCAATATTACCTGATCCTATTTTTCTTATATCTCCAAATCCAAATAATTTAGTTAAAATAAAAGCAAAAGGTATTGATCCGATTAAATAGGCGCCGATATATGTAATAAGAATAGAAAAATCAGTAGAAGAAGATACAAATATCCATTGATAAGCAACATTAATTGCATCAAGCATTTTAATCTCTATTATTTATTAATATTTCTAAACAAGCCATACGGATTGCTACTCCCATCGTTACTTGCTCTTGTATTAAACTTCTTGTTATATCATCAGCTAATTTAGACTCAATTTCCACCTCTCTGTTCATAGGTCCAGGATGCATAACAAAAGCATTTTTTTTGGCATATGATAATTTTTTATAATCAAGTCCATATTTTTCAAAATATATTTTTTCATTAGGTACATGTTTTGTTATAATTCTTTCCTTTTGAATTCTTAGCATCATAACAATATCACAGTTTTTAAGTCCACTTTTCATATCATTAAAAATATTTACTTTTTTTATACTATTAGGAATGAGGGATTTAGGTCCTACAACATTAATTTTTGATCCTAATTTTGAAAGCATTTCAATATTTGATCTAGCTACTCTGCTATGCAAAATATCTCCACAAATTGCTATTTTTAATTTTTTAAATTCACCAAATCTTTTTTTAATTGTTAATGCATCAAGTAAAGCCTGAGTAGGATGTTCATAACTTCCATCACCAGCATTAATAACACAGGCATTAACAATTTTTGATATTTTTTTACTGATGCCTTCTTCAGGATGTCTAACAATTAAAACATCAGGGGACATAGAGTTTATTGTGGTCATAGTATCAAGCAATGTTTCTCCTTTATTAATTGAGCTATCTTTAACTGATACATTTATTAAATCAGCTCCTAACCTTTTAGCTGCAACTTCAAAGCTGGTTCTAGTTCTTGTAGAATCTTCAAAAAATAAATTAAAAATTGTCCTTCCTTTGAGTGTATTCAATTTTTTTAATTTTTTTTTATTAAATTTTATATATTTTTCTGATTCATTTAAAAAACACTCAATATCTTTTTTTGTTAATTCTTTTGATTCGATTAAATGTTTGTTTTTATAGCAAAATTTATTTTTCATAAAAATTTAATTATTTTTAGCATTATCAAGAAAACCTTGGAGTATATAACTTGCGGCGAGATGATCAATTTTTTTCTTGATTTTGTTTGATGATAAAGAATTTTTCCTCAATTCTTTATAAATGACATCTGTTGAGAATCTCTCATCATAGAATGTGGTTTTAATAACTTTATTTAAATATTTTGAAAAATCTCTAACTTTAATAGTTCTCTTATTCTCATTTCCATCTAAACTTAATGGCAAGCCAATTACTGCCCCTCCAACATTATACTCGTTTATAATTTTTGATAAACTTTTGATATCTTTAGATATACTTTCTCTTTTTAATGTAAGTACAGGAGTTGCTATGGTTTTTGTCATGTCACTAATCGCCAAACCAATTGTTTTGTCACCAAAATCTAGACCTATAAGGGTTTGTGATGTATTAAGCTTTTTAATAAAATCACTAGGCTTAGTCATAAAAGTATAAGGTATATAAATTGAAGATTGATAAAAATACAACACAAAAGATAGCTCGATTATGCAAGTTAAGGGTTAATAATGAAGAGATAGAAGAGTTATCTCTTCAATTAAGTTCAATTTTAGATTGGGTCGAGCAATTAAATGAGGTTAATACTGAAGATATTGAGCCTCTAAGTAGTGTAAGTACAGAAAATCTTCCTCTTAGAAAGGATGAAGAAAGCAAAAAAGATTTATCAAAAGAAATACTATCAAACTCACCAGAAAATTTAGAAAATTTTTTTGTAGTACCTAAGGTGGTAGAGTAATGAAAAATCAATCTATTAGCGATACTTTAAAATTAATAAAAAGCAAAAAAATTTCAATTAAAGAATTATCAAATAATTACATAAATGAAATTAACAAAAATAAAGATCTTAACGCATTTATATATTTCAACGAAGAAAAAATTTTAGAGCGTGCTGAAAAACTTGATAATATGAAAGAAGATCTTC
Organism: Alphaproteobacteria bacterium MarineAlpha5_Bin7; assembly: GCA_002938195.1. Classification (GTDB taxonomy): domain Bacteria; phylum Pseudomonadota; class Alphaproteobacteria; order HIMB59; genus MarineAlpha5-Bin7. Next base: position 25,585 of record PTKX01000004.1, read on the forward strand.
CTTTAAAAGGAATTCCATTAGGAATTAAAGATCTTTTTTGTACAAAAAATATGCCTACAACTGCAGGTTCAAAGATTCTAAGTAATTTTCAACCAACTTATGAATCTTTTGTAACAAAAAAGTTGCTTAATTCCGGCGCATTATTTTTGGGTAAAACAAATTTGGATGAATTTGCTATGGGCTCATCAACTACAACTAGTTTTTTTGGAAATACAATTAATCCAGTTTCTTCTGAAAATAAAAAACTTGTTCCGGGAGGTTCATCTGGAGGATCCGCAGCAGCAGTAGCGGCTAATTTATGTTTAGGGGCCACAGGAACTGATACTGGAGGGTCAATAAGGCAACCAGCAAGTTTTTGCGGAGTTATAGGTATGAAGCCAACGTATGGTTTATGTTCCAGATGGGGAATAATAGCCTTTTCGTCAAGCTTAGATCAAGCAGGTATATTTGCTAACAACATTCAAGATGCGTCAATTCTTATGTATGAAATGGCTGGTTATGATCCAAACGATAGTACAAGCTCCAATGTAGAAATCCCAAAATATCATGATAATTTAAATTCAAATGTAGATGGTAAAATAATTGGCATACCAGAAGAATACTCCTTACCAGGGATATCTGATGAAATAAATCAAGTATGGGATAAAGCAATCAAGGTATTTGAAAAAGGAGGTGCAAAAATTAAAAAAATTAAATTGCCACATACTAAATATGCTTTACCAGCTTATTATATTATCGCTCCTGCCGAAGCATCTTCAAATTTAGCTCGTTACGATGGAGTAAAATATGGCTTTAGATCAGAAAATATTAGTTCTTTGGAAGAAATGTATGAGCTTACTAGAAGTGAAGGCTTTGGAAAAGAAGTTAAAAGAAGAATACTGATAGGCACATATGTATTATCAGCAGGATATTATGATGCTTATTATATAAAAGCACAAAAAGTCAGAAAATTAATTTCTAATGATTTTAGAGATGCTTTTAAAGAATGTGATTTCATTTTAACTCCAACAACGCCAAGTCCTGCTTTTCCTATAGGAGAAAAAGAAGATGACCCAATAAAAATGTATTTAAATGACATATTTACCGTTCCGGCTTCTTTGGCAGGATTGCCAGGTATTTCCATTCCATATGGCACTTCTAAAGAAGGTCTACCTCTTGGAGTTCAGATATTATCTAAACACTTTAATGAACAAGAAATTTTCAATGCTGGTTATTATTTAGAGCAAAATAATGAATAACTTAACTAAAGGTTCCAAGTATGAGTGGGAAACAATTATTGGATTGGAAATACATGCTCAAATTTCTTCTAAATCAAAATTATTTAGTTCTTCTTCAACAAAATTTGGTTCTGAACCTAATACACAAGTATCTTTAGTTGATGCAGCAATGCCTGGAATGCTTCCGGTAATTAATGAACATTGCATAAGACAAGCTATTAAAACTGGATTAGGCCTTAATGCTAAAATAAATAAATTTTCTATCTTCGATAGAAAAAATTACTTTTATCCTGATTTACCTCAGGGTTATCAAATTAGCCAATATAAGCATCCTATTGTTGGCGAAGGAGTTGTTACAATTGATTTTAAAGATGGTTCATCAAAAAATATAAGAATTACTAGATTGCATCTAGAGCAGGATGCAGGAAAAAGTTTACATGACCAAAATCCTCAAAAAACATATGTAGATCTTAATAGATCAGGAGTAGCTTTAATGGAAATAGTAAGCGAACCAGATATGAGAAGTTCAGAAGAAGCTTCAATATTTATTACAAAATTAAGATCTATTCTTATGTATCTTGGAGTTTGTGACGGTAATATGCAAGAAGGATCTTTAAGGGCGGATGTCAACATATCTGTCAGAAAAATAGATAGTGATCTTGGTACTCGTTGTGAAATAAAGAATTTAAATTCAATTAAATTTATAAAACAAGCAATTGAATTTGAGTCTAAAAGACAAATTAAAATATTGGAAGAAGGGGGAATAATAGAGCAAAATACACTTTTATTTGATTCAACTACAGGAAAAACAAAATCTATGAGAAGTAAAGAAGAGGCTCATGATTATAGATATTTTCCTGATCCAGATTTGCTTCCTCTGAAATTAGAAGATTCTTATATAGATTTAATCAAAAAAGAAATTCCTGAACTTCCTGATAATAGAAAAAATAGATATAAAAATGATTACGGTTTGTCTAATTATGATTCTTCTATACTAACATCTGAAAAATCAGTTTCAGATTTTTTTGATAAAGTTATTAATATTAATACAAACTTAAAAAAAGAAGCAAAACTAGTTGTTAATTGGATCACAAGTGAACTTTTTGCATTTTTAAAAAAAGATAACAAAAGTATTGAAGACTCACCTATTTCACCTGAAAACTTTGGAAAACTAATTCAACTAATAATCTCAGATAAAATTTCAGGTAAAATTGCTAAAGATGTTTTTGAAGAAATGTATAAATTTAATAAATCTCCCGATATCATTGTTCAAGAAAAAGGATTAAACCAAGTAAGTGATACTAAAGAAATAGAAAAAATTATTAATAATATAATTGATACGAATCAAGACAGGGTTAAAGAGTATAAAGCTGGAAAAAACAAGCTTTTAGGTTTTTTTGTTGGTCTTGCAATGAAAGAATCTAAAGGTAGAGCAAATCCAAAAATCTTAAATAAAATTTTAATTGAAAAACTTAAATAAATTATAAAAAAAGTATTCTGAGGCTAAATAGTCTGTATGATAATAGTAACAAAGTTATAATTATCCAAATAACTCTCCCTTTGTATGCTTCCGCGGATCTCCATATTCCAACAGTTATAAAAACTGTCCATAAAAAAATTATTACTTTACTTAGAATATTATAACTTGAAAAATTGAGAAAAGGTAATTGTTGATATAGTTCAATATTATTAAAAAATCTTATTTCTATATTGTAAATGATTAAAATCATTAATGAATTAAATAATTCACCGATAAACCAATAAGCTTTCCATAATGGCACCTTGCCATACCAAAATTTTATGATTAAATTACTCATTAATATTCTATATATATCAATTTATAGAATTGTAATAGAATAGAACTGTCAACTGTGATTTGGTGAAATATTTTGTTTAAATTATCATTTAGTGAATATATTAAAATATTAATTATATTTTTGGTATTATTGATAGTTTTATTAATAACATTCATTAAATATGATTCAAATTTTAAAACAGAATACACACTAGAAAACCACTACAAGATTAAAGAAATTATATCTAAAAATTTAAACCAATGCAATACTGATAATATAGATTTAAATAAAAAATTTATTGTTGATAAAAGTTTAATTTGTAAACTTGAAATTAATAATAATAACTTTATCAATTTAACAGAAATTTTTGTAAATTTATTTAAGATTCATAATATATGCAATATATACAAAAATGATATTAATAAAAAATGTTTACCAGCAGTTTTGTTTAGAAATGATATAGAACAAACTTTAATTGGTGAATCATCATTATCAATAATAGATAATAGACTTCATATTCATACAAAAATAAATTCTAATGAAAATGTAACAAATATTATTAATTTAAATTGATAATCTAAATAAATTACTAATTTTCTAAACTTTTTTTCTAATAAATGATATAATTATTAAATGTCAGCTGAAGTTTTTGATTTTTTTCCCTTATCTGTTTTTAAAGATAAAATCATTCTATCTAATAGTGAAAAAAATTTAATTAAAAAATTTATTATAGACTCAGAGGAAAAAAGTAAAAAAGTAATTAAAAGAAAAGGTGATGCTTGGCTTGGCGATACAAGAGGTCAAGAATTTTTATTAAAAAATAATATTATGAATAACCTTACTAATTTAATTAGTCAAAAAATTAAATTATATACAGAAATGTTAAGTCTAGATAATGATAAACTTATTTTTTTCTACCAAAGATCTTGGGCTACAATCACAAAAACTAATGAACGTATACAGCCACATAGTCATGATCAATCAAATATAAGTTTTGCATATTATTTAACAAAACCAAAAAACTCTGGTAATATTAGATTCATTACCGAACCTCAGAATGAAATCGCCAAGGGTTTATTTCATAAAGAAAAATTAGATTTAGGACTATTAAAAAAAGTTAACAAGAGAAATACTCCTAATATTGATTTGCATATCGAAGAAGATAACATAGTTATTTTTCCTTCCAAAACGAAGCATGCAACTATTCCAAGTACAAGTAATGATACGAGAATTTCTATATCTGGAGATGTGATCATTATGTTAAAAGATAGTTTTGGTCATGAAAGACTAATGCCTCACTTTGATAATTGGCAAGAATTTTAACTAATGCATTTATTTAGATGGAATAATATTTTCTTTTTTTAATTCTTTTATTAATCCTTCTGAGATAAATTTATATCCGTTTACGTTAAAATGATCTTCATATAGTAAAAATGGCCTTGGATGGTTTATTAAAACCTTTGTATGTAAATCTATAACCGGTATATTTAATTTATTTGTTGTTTCAAATACATGCTTACTTATAGGATGACGCGATGCATTTTTATAATAAGAGGATTTGTAAGGAATATAAACCAAATACATTTTCCCTTCCCAGCTAGAAACTAATTTTTTTGCATTTTTTAGAATATGTTCGAATTCTTTTATTGGGGTATCTTCATTTAATAGCCAGGGATGTGGTACGCTAGGAGGCAAAGTAAATAGTTTAATATAATCTAGAATTCCTAATCTTTTTCTCAATTTAGTTAATTTAGTAAAGTAAATAATATTTTTTACAATTCTATTACTATTAAATTTTTTTACTTCATTAAAATTTTTAGAACTTTGATTTATGTTTTTTAGGAATTTAATTTCTTTATTTTTGAGATATTTTTTTAATATAAAATCAATTTGTTTTTGTTTAAATATTAATTTTTGAGAATAATTCTCATCATTCATGTATTTAACTAATGTTGATGACTTTAATTCTGTTTTTAAATCATTTATATCATTTTCAAAAAAAAACCAAAGAACAACCTTTGGTTTTAAAATTTCAGCATATTCTTTAATTGAAGCTAATTGCATTAAGGGACCACTACCCCCTCGTGCGATACTTAGCGTATTATAATTTGATTTTCTTAATGATGCTTGGATACTATCTTCTGAATTAACTGAGACACCTTCTGCAAAAGAGTCTCCCACCATTATTATATCTATTTTTTTATTATCATCATAAATTCCTTTAGGATTATTAAATCCATACTCATCATATGCAATGATTGGATTATATCCATGCTCATTATTTGAAATTGATGTTATATTTCCAATACCATTAATAGGGAAAATAATTTCTTCCTTATATTTTAATCCATTTATTGTTGAGATGTTTTCAAGTAAATTTTTTGGAAAATAATTTAGATAAGCATCAATATTTTTATTTCTTAAATCATTTAAAATATTGATTTGATGAATTATAGTATTATTTTTTATTTTATTTAATTTATCGAAATTCCATAAGTAAAATTCAAAAATATATAATGAAATAATAATCGTTGATAAAAGTAATGAAACATTTATTTTTTTATTATGATCTAATTTCAAACAGAAAATAAAAAAAAATATTAAAAATAAAGAAATAATTAAATATATTGTATAATATTCAGGTGAAATACTAACTGTTGCATGTTGATAAAAATATATTTGAGGATTAAAGGTTCTGTAAATTGAATAACATAAAACAAAAATAGAAAATAAGAGTCCGAATATAAAGATAATATTAGAAAACTTAAAAATGCGCATTATAAATTAACAAGAATGATATTATTATAAAGTAGGTTATAACACTGTTAGAAGAAATAATTGCTATTCTATTTAATTGCTTTTTCATTACTATAATTAGAATTATATTAAACTTTTCATATTTTGAATTAATACTTATTGCTATGTTTTATAATTTATTTCAACATAGAATTTATTATGATATGGTGTTAAAGTTTCACTTATCAATAGAAAGAGTGTATAAGTAAAATAAATAGAAAACATGAGGTTTTTATTAAAATAATTAACTAAGAATAAGAGTATGGAGAGATGGGTGAGTGGCTTAAACCACAGGTTTGCTAAACCTGCGAAGGAAGTAATTCCTTCCGAGGGTTCGAATCCCTCTCTCTCCGCCAGGAAAAATAATGTTTAGCGGAAGTATACCAGCGTTAATAACGCCCTTTAAAAATGGAGAAATTGACTTTAATGCATTTAGTAATTTAATTGAATGGTCAATAGCAAAAGGATCGCATGGATTTGTTCCTTGTGGCACGACAGGTGAATCTCCAACTCTAAGTCAAGATGAGCATATTAAAATTGTAAATGAGTGTATAAAAACAGTTGATAAAAGAGTTCCAGTTATAGCAGGTACTGGATCTAATAATACAATTGAAGCTATTGAATTTACAAAACAAGCAGAGCTTTCTGGGGCAGACGGAGCATTAGTAGTTACTCCTTATTACAACAAACCTACTCAACAAGGTCTGTATTTACATTATCAAAGCATAGCTCAATCTACAAAACTTCCAATTATTATTTATAATATACCTGGTAGATCGGTAATTGACATGAGTATTGATACAATGATTAAATTATCAAAAATACCTAATATAATAGGTGTAAAAGATGCCACAAATGATCTTTTTAGACCTTTGTTAACTAGAGCAGAAATGAAAAGTAATTTTTGTTACTTATCAGGCGAAGATGGAACAGCTCTTGCTTTTTTAGCACAGGGAGGTAACGGATGTATATCAGTCACAGCTAATATCGCACCAAAATTATGCTCTGATATGCATATATATTGGCAAGAACGTCAAATTGATAAAGCTCTTGAATTAAATTATAAAATGGCAAAATTACACAATGCTTTGTTTTGTGAAACTAGTCCTGGACCAGTTAAATTTGCTGCTGAGTTATTAAATTTATGTAGTTCAGAAACGAGACTACCTCTAGCGCCAATAGCAGAAACAACAAAGTCTTTGGTTAGAACTTGTATGAAAGAATTAGATTTAATTTAATATTCAAAAATAATGCAAGTAATATCTGCTAATAAAAAAGCAAATTTTGATTATCTTATTAAAGAGAAGTATGAAGCTGGATTGGTTTTAACAGGATCTGAAGTTAAATCACTTAGAATTAATACAGGTTCAATTAAAGAATCCTATATAATTGAAAAAAAAGGGGAGCTTTGGTTATCCAATTGTTATATAAAAAAATATGCTTCTTCCTCATCCAAACTTATTGATGATAAAAGACAAAGAAAAATACTGGTTCATAAAAAAGAATTAAATAAAATTTTAGGTTCAATAAAGCGCGAAGGCATGACAGGAATACCTCTACTTCTTTATTTCAACAAAAAAGGACTCGCAAAGCTTACTATTGGCATTGGAAAAGGTAAGAAAAAGCAAGATAAAAGACTAGCAATTAAATCAAAAGAATGGGGAATTAGAAAGCAAAGACTTGAAAAAAATAAGTAAATTTAGGTATTTTATTTACTTTTTTTTTATTTTCACTATAAGCTGTCATGGCCAGAATTACGGTAGAAGATTGTATAGATAAATTTCCAAGTAGATTTGAACTTGTTTTAATAGCATCACAAAGAGCAAGAAAACTTTACTCTGGAGAAACTCCTAAAATAGATAGAGATAATGATAAAAATACTGTCATAGCATTAAGAGAAATAGCCAATCTATCTCAGACTGTAGATGAAATGAAAGAAAATCTTATTCAAGAGTATGAAACAGTTACTTTGAAAGATGAGGAAGAAGAAAATTTAGAGTTAGATTCATCTGAAAATGAAAATAATGATGATAGTGACAAAATTGAATCCGAAGATTCAAGCAAGCAAATTGAGGAAGAAATAAAAGCCTTTACGGCATCTGAAGATAGTGAAATAGAACAACAATATAATATTGAAAATGACACAGAAACTTCACAAGAAAAGTTGTCATCTGATAATGAGGAATCCAAAACTTCTGAGAATGAAGAATCTGAAACTTCTTTATAGTTTTTTATTTTTTTTTTATAAATTTATTTAATTAGAAAAATAATTATAATGAATACTAATGTAGTTGATGATTTACTAAAAAATATTAAATTATATCAAGATAATTTAGAGATAGGTATAATTGAGAAAGCTATTGAGTTTGCAAAAAAAGCTCATAACAAACAATTTAGAGAATCTGGAGATCCTTATTATTTGCATCCAATCGAAGTTGCAAAAATTTTAGCTGATCTGAAATTAGACAATGCATCAATAGCCTGCGGTTTATTGCATGACACTGTTGAAGATACAACCGCAACTTTAGATGAGATAAAAGATAATTTTGGTTTAGAGATTGCTAACTTAGTAGAAGGTTTAACAAAGATTAATAAATTTTCATTAAAAGTAAATAATTTAAAATTTGGAGAGAACTATAGAAAATTGCTTTTAGCTGCAACTCAAGATTTAAGAGTTATTCTTATTAAATTAGCAGATAGATTGCATAATATGAAAACCATAGATTATATCAATCAAGAAAAAAAAATAAGAATAGCTCTAGAAACTCAAGAAATCTATGCCCCACTTGCTCAAAGATTAGGTATGAGAGAGTGGCAAGAAATTCTTGAGGATTTGTCATTTAAAACTCTCAATCCTGAAGCAAGATCATCTATTATTGATAGATTAGATTATTTAAGCAAACAAGATGAAAACATTATAGATGATATAAGATATGAATTGAAAGAAATATTTAGCAATGAAGATATCAATTGTACAATAACAGGTAGAATAAAATCACCTTATTCTATTTGGAATAAAATTAAAAATAAAAATATTTCATTTGCTCAACTGTCAGACATAATGGCTTTTAGGATTATTACAAATTCTACTAGAGAGTGTTATAGATGCTTAGGAATAATTCATAGAAAATATCATTATATACAAGGTAGATTTAAAGATTTTATTTCCTCCCCAAAGTCAAATGGTTATCGATCATTACACACTTCTGTTATTGGACCAAAAAATAAAAAAATTGAAATACAGTTTAGATCAAATGTAATGAATCAAATTGCTGAATATGGCGTTGCAGCACACTGGAAGTATAAAGATCCTAAAATTATAAAAGTGAAAGATACCAAAGAATACAGATGGATGCATGATTTATTAGAATTAATGGATAATTCATCTTCACAAGAAGAATTAATAGAAAACTCTAAAATCAAATTATTTCAAAATAATATTTATGTATTTAGTCCTAAAGGAGATGTTATAGAATTGCCATTAAATGCTACGCCTATAGATTTTGCTTACTCAATACATTCACAAGTAGGAGATAAGTGCGTAGCTGCAAAAATAAATGGCAAACTTCAGCCATTAAAAACAATATTAAAAAATGGAGATCAAGTTGAAATATTAACTTCTGATCAATCACAACCTTCATTAATTTGGGAAAGATTTGCAGTTACAAGTAAGGTTAAATCTCATCTTAGACGATTTATGAGATCAAAAAAAATGGATGAACATATCTCTTTTGGAAAAGAGATATTGTTAAATCAATTTAAAAAAGAAAACATTGAATTTAGTGAAAATGCTATTGATAATGTTTTAAATGATTTTAATTGTAAGAATATTGATAATCTATATGAACAAATAGGCTCTGGATCAATTACAGCAATGGTAGTTTTAAAAAAAATATTTCCTGAGCTTAATTTTTCTAAAAAAATGAAAAAAAATGATTTTGAAAATCAGTCTATTAAATTAAAGGGATTAACTATAGGAATGAGTTATAATCTTGCAGGTTGCTGCTCACCTATTAAAGGTGATAAAATTGTAGGAATTGTTACAGCGGGTATAGGTGTTTCTATTCATACTGTTGATTGTGAAACTTTAAACTCTTATTCAGATAGTCCAGAAAGATGGCTAGATGTTGAGTGGGAATATGATAATGAAAGTGAATTAATATTTACATCAAGAATTAATATAATTTTAACTAATAAAGCTGGAAGCTTAGGCAAAGTAACGAATGCAATAGCTAAGAATAATGGAAATATTTCAAATATAAATTTTGCTAGCAGAAGACATGATTTTTATGATATTGTTATTGATATTGAAGTAAGAGATAAAAATCATTTGAATAATATTATTGCAGCACTGCGTTTAATTTCTGAAGTTTCATCTTTAGAAAGAATAAAAGGATAACAAATGGTAATTGGTTTTGGAACAGATATTATTGATATAACTAGAGTAGAAAGAATCATTAATTTATACGGAAATAAATTTAAAAAAAGATGCTTTACTTCAAAAGAAATAGAAAGATCTGAAAAAAAATATAATTCCATCTCCTCATATGCAAAGAGATATGCTGCGAAAGAAGCTTGCTCTAAAGCTTTAGGAACTGGGTTAGCCCAAGGTGTCTTTTGGAAAGATATTGAAATTTATAATGATAGTTATGGAAAACCATTTATTGAATTACATAATAAAGCAATTACAAGAATTAAAAAAATTTCAAGAAATAAAAATTTTAATATTGAAGTTTCTTTAAGCGATGAAAAAAACTATGCTATTGCAAATGTCATTATTTTTGAAAATGAAAAGTAATAATTTTTTTAGCAATATTAAATCAATTTCTTTGGCAATATTAATTGCATTAATTATACGATCTTTTGCTGCTGAACCATTTAATATACCTTCAGGTTCCATGAAACCTGGTCTTTTAGTTGGAGATTTTATTTTTGTTTCAAAATGGTCATATGGATATTCCAAACATTCACTTCCTTTTTCATTACCTATTATTCCGAATAGAATTTTTAGTAAATTTCCAGAAAGAGGAGATGTTGTAGTTTTTAAGACACCCTATGACAATAAAACTGATTATATTAAAAGGGTTATAGGACTACCTGGAGATAAGATAAAAATAATAAATGGACAGATAATTATAAATGATAACAAGATTTACAAAGAAAAAACAGAAAATTTTATAGATGTTGATAAAAGGGGATCAAAAAAAAGATTGAGAAAGTATAAAGAATATTTCTTTAATAAGGAATTTGAGATTCTTGATATTATGGATAATGGTCCTGTAGATAATACCCAGCTATATACAGTACCTAAAGATCATTTTTTTGTTATGGGTGATAATCGAGATAATTCTCAGGATAGTAGGTTTATTAGAAGTGTAGGGTATATTCCAATCGACAATTTAGTTGGAAAAGCTCAATATATTTTTTTTTCATTAGAAAATTCAAGATTTTTTGAAATTTGGAAATGGCCAAAAGCAATTAGATATAAAAGAATAATTAAAAAAATTCAATGAAATTAAAAAAAAATATTAAAGAAATAGAAAAAATATTAGGATATAGTTTTCGTAAAAAAAAATTACTAGAAGATTCATTGATCCATCCGAGTTTTCATAAAAATAATAAAAAAAAAGATCTAGATAACAATCAATTTGAAAGATTGGAATTTTTAGGAGATAGAGTACTTAATTTGTCTATAGCAGCTTTAATATACGATAAATTTTTAAAATTTGATGAAGGGAGTTTAACAAAAAAATTGTCTTATTTAGTTCAGAGAGATTTTTTGTATAAAATAGCTTTAAAAATAAAATTAGACGAAATTTTACATTATTCCAGTAACGAAAATAAAAAAATCAATAAATCTATTTTAGCCGACTCGGTAGAATCAATAATTGGAGCAATATATTTAGACGGTGGCTACAAAGCTTCAATTAAATTTGTCAATAGAATTTGGGAATCATACTTGGATTTGCAAGAATCTAATGAACAAGATCCTAAAACTAAACTTCAAGAAATATCACAACAAAAATTTAAAACTCTTCCGATATATAAATTAATTAAAAAAACAGGACCTTCTCATTCACCTTCTTTTACAATTTCATTAAAAGCTCTTAAAAAAAAGCCAGTTAAAGCTTCTGGATTATCAATTCGAGAAGCTGAAAAAAAAGCTGCTAAAATTATTTTAGATTTATTAAGTGAAAAATAAACTTATTAAAATTACGTTATTGGGTAAAACCAATGCAGGTAAATCAACACTTATTAATAATATTGTGGGAGAAAAAATTTCAATAGTAAATAAAAAAGTTAATACTACAAATGATTTAATATTAGGAATAAAAAATGATAAAAATTTTCAAGCTATTTTTTATGATACTCCGGGTACAAATTTCCTTTATCTTAAAAAAAACATTAAAAATAATTTTAAATCAATCATATGGGATTCAATTGAATCTGCAAATTATTTAATTTATTTAATTGATGCCAAAAACTATTTAATTAACAATATAGTTAATGATCTTAAAAAAATTAATGAATCAAATAAACCAATAATTGTTGTTTTTAATAAAGTTGATTTAATTAATAAAGATTTATTATTACCAACAATATCATCAATAGATAAATATAAAATTGCTCACACTTTTTTTAATATTTCTGCTAAATATAATTTAGGTGTAGATAAACTTTATAATTTTTTAAAAACTAAAAGTTTAGAAAAAGACTGGATTTTTCAAAACAATGAAATTTCAAATAAAGATGATATTTTTATAAGCAATGAATGTACTAGAAATTCAATCTTAAAAATTATACATCAGGAGATACCCTACAATATTAATATCAAAAATATCATTTTTAAAAAATTAAAAAATAATCATATTAAAATTAAACAATTAATAGAAATAAATAATATCCGTTATAAATCTATATTATTGGGTAAAAAAGGTCAGGTAATTAAAAAAATTAGAGAAATTAGTCAGAAAGAAATATCTCAAATTTTTAAGAAAAAAGTTCATTTATATTTGCAAATAGAAAAAATTCATGACTGAAAAAATACAAGGTTTGATTATTTATATTAAAAAAATTAAAGATAATGATTTATATATAAGAGTTCTTACCCAAAAAGATGAATTATTGTCTGGTTTGGTTTATGGCGGCAATTCTTCAAAAAAAAAATATATTCATCAATTAGGTTATTTTATAGAGTTTAGTTTCGTACAAAAAAATACTACGGCTCCAAAAAATATTAATGCCGATCTTATTCAGCCATTCATCAATACAATAATGAATAATAAATTTAAATCATATTCACTTTTAAGTATTATATCCTTAATTAATCAATCTATTTTAGAAGGTCAAAAATTAGCAGGAATATATGACAGTGTAAATACTCTTATAAAAATTATTTCATCTAAAAAAAATTGGTTATCATATTACTGCGAATGGATAATGTCATTTTTAAAAATTATTGGCTATGAAATTGATTATAAAAATCAAATAAATAAAGGATACTTTAATTTTTTAAATAATGAATTTTCTATAAATCAAACAGATAATTCAATCGAATTTCCACATAAATTATTTGTACATGAAAATAAAATCAATTTTCATGATTTAAATAATTTTTTTTGGATCTTTGAGAACATTTATAAAAAGAATCACTTAGATAATTTAAATTATAAAATGCCTATTAATTTTATTAATTTTAAAGAAATTGTGCTAAAAGAATTAAAAAATAAATAATGACTAAAATAATTAAATCTAAAATTGATTCCATACTAAGTGAAAAATATTTATCATATGCTGTTTCAACTATTATTTCTCGTTCTTTGCCTGATGTACGGGATGGTTTAAAGCCAGTTCATAGAAGAATTATTTATTCTATGTATCAATTAAAATTATTAAATGATTCAACTTTTAAAAAATGTGCAAGAATTGTTGGAGATGTTATGGGTAAATTTCATCCTCATGGAGATCAAGCAATTTATGATAGCTTGGTAAGATTAGCTCAAGACTTTTCAACTAGAGCGCCATTAATTGAAGGTCAGGGTAATTTTGGAAATATAGATGGAGATAATGCTGCAGCAATGAGGTATACAGAGGCTAGATTAGATAAAATTTCTAATTATTTTTTTGACGGTATCGAGGAAAATGCAGTTGATTTTAAAGAAAACTATGACGGACAAAATTTAGAACCGCAAGTATTACCTACAAAATTACCAAACATACTTTTAAATGGTGCATCTGGAATAGCCGTAGGTATGGCAACAAATATTCCCCCGCATAATTTGACTGAATTAAATAATGCTCTAATCAAAATTATTAAAAATCCTTCTATCAATCTCTCACTTTTGTTAAAAGAAATAAAAGGACCAGATTTCCCTACTGGAGGTGAAATATTAATTTCATCTAAAGAGTTGTCTTCACTTTATAGGACAGGTAAAGGTTCATTCGTAGTTAGATCTATTTGGCAAAAAGAAGATTTAAAAAATGGTCTTTATCAATTAATTATTACGCAAATTCCCTACCAAGTTAATAAAACTAGATTAATTGAACAATTAGCTAACTTAATTAATAATAAAAAAATACCCTTAGATGATATTTTAGATGAATCTGATGAAAATATTAGAATAGTATTAAAACCCAAGAATAGAAACATTAATCACGAAAAATTAATTGAGCTTTGTTTTAAGTTTTCTGATCTTTCAATTAAATACTCTTGTAATTTTAATGTATTAGAAGATGGAATTATACCAAAGCAATTAGGTTTGAAAAGCATTCTCAACAATTTTCTTGAATATAGAAAAAAAACTATAAAAAGAAAATCATTATTTAACAAAGAAAAAATAACAAAAAAATTAAAAATTTTAAATGGCTATATTATTGCTTATAAAAATTTAGATGCAATAATTAAAATTATTAGAAACAAGGAGGACCCTAAAAAAGCAATAATTAAAAAATATAAACTTAGTGAATTACAAACTGATGCCATCCTAAATATGAGATTGGGATCATTAAAAAAATTAGATGAAATAACTACAAAAAACGAGATTAAAGAATTAAAAATTGAACTAAGTTTTCTTGAGAAATTGATTAAAAATAAAAATTTTTTGGATAAATATATTATTGAAGAATTAAACAAAACAAATAAAAATGTAGATCAAGATATTCTTAAACGTAGATCAAAAATAAACAATGATCAAATATCAGATCATATAATTGATTTAGAGGAGTTTCAAGAAGTTGAAAAATTGACAGTTATTTTATTTAACGACGGAACAATAAAGACTTTCAAAGATCATTTAGATGATAATAAATTAAAAAACACATTTAAAAATGTCTTAAATTATTTAAAAATATTATCTAATCAAAAAATATTATTATTTGTCTCATCAGGCAGAGTATTTACTATTGATCCTAGCATTTTACCTTCAGGTAAATCTAATCCTAAAAATTTTATCTATTATGTTGAATCTAATAGTAATGATAAAATTATTGGAATATTAACATACACAGAAAATCTTAAATGCATAGTTGCTTCTAAATTCGGCAAGGGTTTTCTTGCTGATCTAAGTGATATTTCTACATCTCAAAAAAAAGGTAAACAATTGTTTAACTTAAAAAATGAAGATCAGCTGATTAAAATAAGTACAAATATTTCAAAACATATAGCCTGTTTATCCTCAAACTCTAGATTGTTAATTTTTAAAACAGATGAGCTTCCAATATTGAAAAAAGGAGCGGGAGTTTTATTGCAAAAAGTTTCAAAAAACTATTTATCAGATATTCAATCTTTTGAATTAAGTGAAGGAATTTCATGGAAATACGGGAAAATTGTTAAAACAGAAAAAAATTTAGATTTTTGGATAGGTAAAAGATCTCAAGTAGGCAAAAAAGTTCCAAAAAGATTTAATAAAGAATTGAAGTTTTTAGAATAGATAAATTCAAGAATTACCTCTATGTTGTCGTTAATTATAAATGGTTAAAAATTTTTTATATAATCTATCTGTTTTATTTAATACAATTAATAAATTTGCTGGTTATATCTGTGCTTTTTTAGTTGTTTTCATGACACTAAATGTATTTGTTGTTGTTTTATTAAGATATCTATTTGGTATAAGTTTTATTTGGATGCAAGAAACATATGTATGGATGCATGCATATATTTTTATGATGGGCGCTGGTTTTACTTATCTTATGGATGATCACGTTAGAATTGATATAATATATAAAAGCTCTTCATCAACTTATCGTGCATTAGTTGATATAATTGGAAATATATTATTATTATTGCCTTTTCTTTATATTATCTGGATCTTTAGTTTCCCCTTTGTTTACAAGTCATGGTTAATGAGTGAAATTTCAAGAGAAGCAGGTGGATTAAGGATGCTGTATTTACTTAAATTTGCAATTTTGATATTTGTAATTCTTCTTGTCATGCAAACTTTTTCTAGAATAATCAATAACATATTATTTATTTTAAAAAAATGACTCCAGAAATTTTAGCAATTATAATGTTTATAACAACCTTATGTTTATTGCTATTTGGTTTCCCTGTAGCTTTTACATTAGCTGGATCTGCTTTATTATTTGCATTCCTTGGAGACATGTTAGATATTTTTAATTTTCGTATGTTGTTTTTTTTCCCTCAAAGAATTTACGGCATTATGATCAATGAAGCTCTAGTTGCTGTCCCTTTATTTATTTTTATGGGTGTAATGCTTGAAAAAACTAAAATTGCTGCCAATTTATTAGAATCGTTGGGTGATTTATTTGGTTCGATTAGAGGGGGTTTAGGAATTGGAGTTGTACTTGTAGGAATGTTGCTTGCTGCTTCTACAGGTATAGTAGGCGCTACTGTTGTGACAATGGGCATGCTAGCTCTCCCCTCAATGCTGAAAGCAGGATATGATGAAAAAATTGCTACTGGAACTATATGTGCATCAGGAACACTTGGTCAAATTATACCTCCATCAATTGTATTAATTTTACTTGCTGAAATGCTCCAGGGAGCAAATGAAGAAGCAGGCTTATTAACCGGAGATCTAGCCCCTCTACCTGTAACAGCAATTGATTTGTTTGCAGGGGCGTTATTGCCTGGACTAATTTTAGTAGCTATGTTTATTATTTATATTCTAATTGTAGCAAAACTTAGACCCAGTGATTTACCTATCTTAAAGACAAATAAAACAAAGTCTGAAATTTATAAAACCGCTTTATTAGAAGTTATTCCACCAATTTTTTTAATTTTGGCTGTTTTAGGATCTATATTTATGGGTATAGCAACACCCACAGAATCTGCTTCAGTTGGAGCAGCTGGAGCTGCTCTTTTAGCTTTATTTAGAAAGCAATTAACTTTTACCAATGTTTCTGCCGCAGCTGTTACAACAGCTAAAATGAGTTCATTCGTATTTATTATACTAATTGGAGCTTCAATGTTTTCATTAGTTTTCAGAGGATTTGAAGGAGATGATATGATTAGTAATTTCCTTACTAATTTACCTGGAGGTGAATATGGACCTTTGTTAGTAGTAATGGCTACCATCTTTTTATTAGGTTTTTTTCTTGATTATATTGAAATTATTTTTGTTATTATTCCTCTTGTTGGCCCTGGATTAATTGCAAGTGGAGCAGATCCTTTATGGCTAGGAATATTAATTTCACTGAATTTACAAACTAGTTTTCTAACTCCTCCATTTGGCTTTTCATTATTTTTTTTAAGAGGAGTAGCTCCAAAGTCTGTAAAAACAATAAATATATATAAGGGAGTTGTTCCATTTATATTTATTCAAGTTTTGGCAATTATTTTGGTTTTTGTTTTTCCTCAAATAGCTACTTGGTTGCCTAGATTGATTAATTAAAAAAAGAGGTCTATAAATATAGACCTCTTTAATTATGAATCGAATTTTATACTGAATCTGGATATTTAAAAGGAAGATTTCTAATTCTTGCAAAATCTTGTTCACCTTTAGTAAACCACTCTTTAATAACTTTTCTAAAAGAAAGTAAATGATTAGCAATAGCTTTTGTTTCAGAATTAATTGAACCCCTTTCTGAAACAACTTCACCAGCTGCATTTCCAAGAGCAATTAAAACTTCATCAGGAAATGTTTTAATTGTTACACCATGTTCTCCTGTTAATTTTTGTAGAGCAGGACCATTAATAGCTTGGAATCTACTGAAAACACTCATGTTAAATGATTTTGTCATATCAGTAATTAAACCTTGAGTAGCTCCATCTAATGATTCCCATGCTTTTAAATCCATTGAAAGATCTAAAAGAGTAGAAGGCTCATGCCATCCAGGACCATAATAATATTTTGCGGCTTGATAGAGACCTGCCCCTAAATCAGCGGCTGGACATATCCACTCAGCAGCATCTACTGCACCAGAAGCTAGTGAAGGTAAAACATCAGGTCCAGCAAGAAGTACAGGTGTAGCTCCTAGCTTTTCAATAGTTCTTCCTCCAAGTCCTGGCATTCTCATTTTTAGACCTTCATAGTCACTAGGTGTATTAATTTCTTTATTAAACCAACCACCCATCTGATTTCCTGTATTACCCATTGGAAGAAATTTAAGACCTAGACCATTATAAATTTCGTCAGCAGCTTCAATTCCTCCACCATAGTAACACCAAGCGTTTTGCTCCATTGCATTCATACCAAATGGACATGTTGCTACAAACTCAATTGCATCTGAAAGATTAGTCCAGTAATATGGTGCACCATAAGAAGCTTGCGCAGCTCCAGAACGTACAGCATCTAAAGATTCTAAACCAGGTACTAATTCACCTGCATGATAAACTTTTATTTTAAGTTTTTCTGAATAATTATTTATACCTTCTGCAAAAGCTTGGATCGCTTGACCTAAAAGACCAGCTTTACCAAAGGCACTGCAAATAATCCACTCTTGATGACCTGCAGCAATGGCTGGAGCTGGAAAAGAAGATATTGCAGTAGCTGCAGCACCTGCTAAACCGGCCTTTTTAATAAATTCACGACGTTTAAAGTTTTTTTTCATTTTATTCCTCCAAAACAAAAAACAATTAAATATATGATAAATATTAACATAATGAATAAAATTGCAAGTAATTAAGATAAAGTTATTAAAAAGCGTCAATATTTGTCTGAAATTTACCTAAGATTAATGAATGAATATCCTCAGTCCCTTCATAAGTTTTAACTGTTTCTAGATTTACCAAATGTCTCATAACATGATATTCTTCTAATATTCCATTAGCGCCTAAAATATCTCTTGATTCTCTAGCAATCTCAATAGCTTTTAAACAATTGTTTCTTTTTAAAAGACTAATCGCAATTTTTATATCTTTATTTTTATCCATTGCTCTTCCAGCATGTAAACAACCACTCCAGCCTAGAGATATTTCAGTTTGCATGATGGCTAGTTTTTTTTGAATTAACTGTTTTGATGCCAAAGGCTTATTAAACATTATTCTATTTTCAGCATATTCTTTAGCTATTAACCAACAAGTTTGCGCCGCACCAATTGAACCCCACGCAATTCCATATCTAGCATTATTTAAACAAGAAAATACTGATTTCCATCCTTCAGTTTTTTGTAAAATATTTTGTTTTGGCACCTTAACATTATTTAAAATTATTTGACCAGTTTGACTAATTCTTAAACTTGTTTTATTTTTAATTAGAGATGTTGATAATCCTTCAGTATTTTTTTCAATTATAAATCCTTTAATATTTTTTTTAGTATCTATAGCCCAAATTATAAAAATATCAGCAATTGGCGCATTAGTAATCCAGTTTTTGGTTCCATTTAAAATGTAATAATTATTTTCTTCTTTATAGTTAGTCTTCATCGAACTGGGATCAGAACCAGCTTCGCTTTCTGTTAAACCAAAACAACCTATTGTTTTTCCTTTTATAAGATCAGGTAAATATTTATTTTTTTGTTCTTCAGACCCAAAATAATAAATTGGGTGAATAACTAGTGAAGATTGAACTGATATTGCTGATCTATAACTACTGTCAATTGCTTCCATTGCAGCAGCAATTAAACCATAGGATACTTTATTTATATTAGCTGAACCATAACCTTCAATAGTTGATCCTAGAAAACCCATTGATCCAAGATTTTTGTAAATATCTTTATCAAAAAAATTATCCCTATTATCTTTTACCACTTTTGGCAGCAAATACTTATTACAAAAATCATGAGCTGATTTTCTTATAGATTTTTCTTCTTCACTTAATAAATCCTCCAAATAAAGAGGATCTAGCCATAATTTGTCAGATTGCATAATATATAATAATATAGTGTAATTTTAATTATTAGGTATTATTAACTTACTATTATATGAAAGAAACTATTTATATAGCATCTGACCATGCTGGTTTTAATTTAAAAAACCAGATTATTGAAACGCATAATAATTTTATAGATTTAGGGACAAACAATGAAGAAAGAGTTGATTATCCTGATTTTGCAATAGATTTGATAGAAAAGATTAATAAAAATGAAAAAGCAAAAGGAGTATTAATCTGCGGATCTGGAGTAGGTATGAGTATAGCAGCTAATCGAGATAAGCACATTAGAGCTGGTCTAGCTTTTAACTCTGAAGTTGCTGGATTAATAAGGAAACACAATAATGCCAATGTTTTAGTATTGCCAGGAAGATTTATGAATATACAGGAAGCCCTAAAATGTATAAATAATTTCCTTAATTCTAATTTTGAAGGTGGAAGACATTTAAAAAGAGTCAATAAATTAACCAAATAACGCAAATGAGCAATTTATATAA
This sequence comes from Alphaproteobacteria bacterium MarineAlpha5_Bin7, assembly GCA_002938195.1. Lineage (GTDB taxonomy): Bacteria > Pseudomonadota > Alphaproteobacteria > HIMB59 > MarineAlpha5-Bin7. The sequence continues at coordinate 46,161 of PTKX01000004.1, forward strand.
TCAAAAATTAAAAGAATCAGATCCAGAAGTTTATCAATCTTTGGAAAAAGAACTTATTCGTCAACAAAATCAAATAGAGCTAATTGCATCTGAAAATATTTGTTCTCTAGCTGTGTTGAATGCTCAGGGATCTATTATGACAAATAAATATGCTGAGGGATATCCTCACAAAAGATATTATGGTGGTTGTGAATTTGTAGATCAAGCTGAAGAAATAGCTCTAGAAAGAGTTAAAAAACTTTATAATTGTAAGTATGCTAATTTACAATCTCATAGTGGAGCTCAAGCAAATCAAGCTGTTTTTTTAGCCCTTCTTAAACCACATGATACAATTTTAGGAATGTCTTTAGCTTCAGGTGGTCATTTAACACACGGAGCAAAACCAAATATTTCTGGCAAATGGTTTAATTCAATACAATACGGAGTTAAAAAAGAGGGCAATGAAAAAGATTTAATTGATTATGAAGAAGTAGAAAGATTAGCTAAAGAACATAAGCCCAAACTCATTATTGCAGGAGCTTCAGCTTATCCAAGAAAAATAGATTGGAAAAGATTTAAACAAATATCTGAAGAAACAGGAGCTTATTTTCTTGTAGATATGGCTCATTATTCGGGACTCATTGCTGCAAATGAATATCCAAGTCCAATAGAATTTGCTGATGTAGTTACTTCAACAACCCATAAAACTTTAAGAGGTGCAAGAAGTGCAATGATTCTAACTAACAACGAAGAAATATATAAAAAGGTTAATTCTGCTGTTTTCCCTGGATTACAAGGAGGTCCCTTGATGCATGTTATGGCAGCTAAAGCTGTTGCATTTGGAGAAGCTTTAAAACCAGATTTTAAGATATATATTCAGCAAGTAATTTCAAATGCGAAGGTCTTAGCGCAAGTTTTAGTTAATAGAGGTTTTAAGGTGGTAACTGGTGGAACAGATTCACATATTGTATGGCTTGATTTAAGCCCTAAGAATCTTACTGGCGATAAAGCAGAAAAATTATTAGAAGAAGTAGGAATAGCATGCAACAAAAATGCTATACCTTATGATCCAAATCCTCCAAAAATAACATCTGGATTACGATTTGGTACTCCAGCAGCAACTTCAAGAGGTTTTAATAATGAAGATTTTACTAATGTTGGAAACATGATTGCAGATGCTTTAGATAGTTTATTGCTTGAAGAAAAACAAAGAATAGATATTTGTAGATTAATTAATAAAAAAGTTGTTGAGTTATGTTCAAAGTATAAAATTTATGATGAGGCTTATTAATGCGCTGTCCTTTTTGTAGTAACGAAGATTCTCAGGTTAAAGATTCTAGACCAACTGAAGATAATACCGCTATAAGAAGAAGAAGAATTTGTGATCAATGTGGATCAAGATTTACTACATTTGAAAGAATTCAATTAAGAGATTTAATTGTTTTAAAAAATAATGGTCAAAAAGAAATATTTGACAGAGATAAAATGTTTAGAGCCATTTCCTTAGCTTTAAGGAAAAGAACTGTAGATCAAGATAAAATTGAAAAAATTGTAAATGCAATTGTAAGGAAATTAGAAAATTCTGGTGAAACTGAAATTAAATCTAGTCTTATTGGCGAGTATATTATGGATGCATTATCTCATTTAGATCAAGTTGCGTATGTAAGATTTGCATCTGTTTATAAAAATTTTAGAGAAGCAAAAGATTTTGAAGATTTTCTTGATAATTTAGAAGACAAATAATTATTTCGTGGCAAATACTCATAAAAATTTTTTATTAATGGCACATTCACTTGCTTTAAAAAATTTTGGTAAAACTTTTCCTAATCCATCTGTTGGTTGTATAATTGTTAAAAATAATAAGATTATTTCACAGGGTGTCACAGCAAAAGCAGGTAGACCTCATGCAGAAGAGATAGCTTTAAAAAAATCTGGAAAAAAGTCTAAAGATTCTACAATGTATGTAACATTAGAACCTTGTCATCATAAATCATACAATGGTTCATGTACAAATCAAATTATTAGATCAGGAATTAAGAATATTTTTATTGCGTTAATAGATCCGGACCCTAGAACTAATAAAAAAAGTATAAAAAAATTTAATGAAAATAATATAAATGTTAATTTAGGTTTAACAGGAAATAAAACTTATGCTCTAAATAAATTTTTTTTTGAAAGCCTAAAAAATAAAAGACCTTATACTAAAGTTAAAATGGCTATTTCTAAAGATGAAAAAATAGCATGGCAAGATTATAAAAGTAAGTGGATTTCTAATAATCAAAGCAGGGAATATTCGCATATTTTAAGGTATAATAGTCAAGCTATATTAACTTCTTCAAAGACTGTCATTCTTGATAATCCTAAATTTACAGTTAGAAAAAATAATAAAATTATTAAGTATTTGCCAGTGATAATTATTGATACCTCTCTTAAGATTCCTTTAAAATCTAATATATTAAAATATATTTCTAAAAGAAGAATTATAATTTTTACCGCAAAAAAAGATAAAAAATTTAAAGTTTTAAAAAGATTAGGATGTGAATTAATTAATATAAAAAAAAATAATAAATCAGAACTAAATCTAGATTTAATATTCAGAAAAATTTATGATCTTGGGATCAAAGATATTCAAGTTGAAGCTGGAGGTATATTTCTCACTAATTTATTAAAAGAAAAATTAGTCAATGAACTGCATATTTTTAAATCTCCAAAAAAAATTGGAAGTAATGGAATCCCATTAATAGTGAATAATTCGATCAAAAAATTTAATTTTAAAACCACAGATAAAAAGAAATTTGGTAATAATGAATATACAAAATATTTAATTAATTGATTATGTTTGCAGGAATCATTCAAGGACTAGGCACTATTGAAAAATTTAATTCAGATGAATTATTTTTTAGAACTCCATTAGATCTTCAAGATTGCAAAATAGGATCCTCAATATGTTGTAATGGTGTTTGTTTGACTGCTAAAACAATTGAAAAACAAGAGAATCGCGACTACATTTTTTCAGTAAATATTGGTGAAGAAACAAGATTTAGAACCAACTTACTTAATGATAATTTACCAAAATCAAATTTTATTAATATTGAAAAATCCATTAAATTAGGTCAAGAGATATCAGGGCATTTAGTTTATGGACATGTTGATTGTGTTACCAAAATACTTAAAATAGAAAAATTAGCTTCAAGTTGGACTTTCGAGTTTGAAAAAAAGCAAACAGATAAAAAAATGAATAAATTTATTGTTGAAAAAGGTTCTATTGCAATAAATGGAATTTCATTAACTGTTGCCTCATTATCAGCTAATTCCTTCTTTATTTCTATTATTTCTCATACTTTTGAAAATACTAATTTGAATAAAGCTAAAGAAAATGATTTAGTTAATATAGAATTTGATGCTTTGGCAAGATATGTTGTAAAAGATGAATAATAAGGATATTTCAAAATCTCTTTCTCCAATTGAAGAAATTATTAGTGAGGCAAGAAATGGCAAAATGTTTATTCTTGTCGATGATCCTGATAGAGAAAATGAAGGTGATCTCATTCTTCCTGCTCAAATGATTACTGCTGAAGCTGTTAATTTTATGGCAAAATATGGCAGAGGACTAATTTGTCTTGCTTTAACCAAACAAAGAATCAATGATCTTAAACTTCCATTAATGAATCCTTCTAATCAAAAAAATGATTTAACCGCCTTTACTATCTCTATAGAAGCTAAAGAAGGAGTAACTACAGGAATTTCTGCAGCAGATAGGGCGCATACTATCTCAACTGCTATAGATAATGATAAGAGAAAAGATGATATAGTATCTCCTGGCCATATATTTCCCTTAATGGCTTGGGATGGCGGAGTGCTTGAAAGAGCTGGTCATACTGAAGCAGCTGTAGATATTTCAAAAATAGCTGACTTAAATCCATCAGGAGTTATTTGTGAAATAATGAGCGAAGATGGAAGCATGGCTAGATTGCCAGAATTAATAAATTTTGCAAAACAACATTCTCTTAAGATAGGCACAGTTTCAGATTTAATTAAATACCGTTTAAAAAATTCTAAAATTATTGAACTAGACTCAGAAAGAAATTTTGAAAGTGAAATGGGGAAGGACTTTAAGCTTAAAATATTTAAAAATACTCTTTCAGGAGAAAAACACTATGCTTTGGTTAAAAATATATCAATTAATACTGAAGCAACATATGTAAGAATGCACAAATTAGATATTACAAAAGATATATTTGAAGAAAAAAATATATTTGGCGATGAGATATCTAAATCATTTAAGATAATAGAAAATAAAGGTTCAGGTGCAATTGTTTTAATTAATAGTGATATGGCACCAAATATAGAAAAAATCTTTAAAAGAAGAGATTCCGAAGATAGCAAATTAGAATTGAGAGAATATGGAGTAGGGGCTCAAATATTACTGGAATTAGGTTTGCACAAAATTGTATTATTGTCTAATAGCAATAAAAAAATCATTGCTTTAGATGGTTTTGATTTAGAAATTGTATCACAAGAAAAAATATAATGATAAAAAGGAAAGTTCTTCTCGTTGTTGCAAATTACTATAATGATATTGCAGATGATTTAGTCTCAGGAGCTTTAAAATATATTAATAGCAATGAAACTATTGATGATACTTTTAAAATAGAGCATTCAATACAAAAAGTTCCAGGCGCTTTTGAAATACCTTTTATAATTAGTTCTAAAAGAAATCTATATGATGGATTTATTGCCTTAGGTTGTATTATTAAGGGTGAAACTTATCATTTTGAGGTTATTTCAAATGAAGTTACTAGAAAATTAATGGATTTATCTATTGATATTAATAAACCTATTGGCTTTGGTTTACTTACTTGTCACAATAAAAAACAAGCTAAAGAAAGAAGTGATCCTGATAAGGGAAATAAAGGTGCAGAAGCAGCTATCGGTTGTTTTAGTGGATTGTTCCCGAAGTATATAAATGGATAATAAACTAAAATCCAAAACTAGACTCGCAGCAATTCAATTAATTGCACAACACTTAATAAATAATCAGGATATTGATTTAATTAAAGACGATTTTGATAAAAATTATCGTAATACAGTTTTAGATGAAAATTCTATTAAAATTCAATATAATGTTAATTTTTTATCAAAATTGATTAATTATTTTAAAACTATTGATTTTTCAGGCTTATCTAAAGAAATTAATAATATAATTAAATTTAATAGAACTTTTGAAAAGTGGGATACAATAAACCAAGCAATAATTTTAACATCTTTAGGCGAGTTAAGAAACTGCGATAAAACTAAAATTAATATAATATTAAATGATTATATTGAAATCTCAAAATCTTTTGTAACATTAAAAGAAACTAAATTAATCAATTCTATTCTAGATAAATTAATTCATGAAAATAAATAGTCAAATATCGGAACAATATATAATTAATAAATTTTTAAAAAAATTGAATTTAAAAAAAAAAGAAACTTATAACTTTAAAAATGATGCAGCTTTTATAAAAAATCCTAAAAACAAACATATAGTTATCACAACTGATACAATTCTTGAATCTATTGATTTTTTTAAAAATGATCCGCCAGATTCTATAGCTAACAAAATTATTACTTGTAATCTATCAGATATTTCATCAATGGGAGCATATCCTTATGCATATACCCTGTCTTTATGTTTACCTAAGACTATTAATAATAATTGGTTAAAAAAATTTACTAAAAAATTATTATATCTACAAAAAAAATATAATTTTTTTTTAATTGGAGGCGACTTATCTGAATCAAAAAAAATTGTAATTTCTTCAAGTTTTTTTGGTTTTGCATCAAAGGGAAAAATCTTAAATAGATTAGGAGCTCTAACAAATCATGAAATTTGGATTACGGGTAACATAGGTGAATCTGCAATTGGATTAAAAATAAAACAAAAAAAAATTAAATTAAATTATAATAATAAAAAATACTTTTTAAATAAATATCTTTATCCAAGTCATTGCTCTTTTGGTGATAAAATATGCAAATATGCATCTTCTTCTATAGATATTTCTGATGGTTTTTATGGAGATTTATCACATTTATTAAAAGAAAAAAATCTAGGCGCTTCTATTAATAGTAAACTTCTACCTTTTTCTAAAAGAGCTAAAGATTTGATCTTAAACAAAATTGTTAAAATAAATTTATTATTGTCTTCAGGCGACGATTATCAGTTAATATTTACAGCTAGTCCCAAAAATTCATTGAAAATTAAAAGAATAGCAAAGAAAAATAATATAAAAATTACTAGAGTAGGAAAGATAATTGATAGAAAGGGCATATATCTTGATAACAGGAAAATTAAAATTATTAACAAATCATTCCAACATTTTGCCTAATTTCTTGATTTTTTTTATCCTTTCTGACATATGAACTAAAAATTTAAGGAGCTCTAAAAAAATGACAATCATGCAAACTTTAATATTATTGTGCGGACTTTCAGCTGTTCTATATGGGATTATTACATCAAGACAAATCTTATCTTTAAGTCCAGGAAATGAAAAAATGCAAGAAATTGCTAAAGCTATTCAAGAAGGAGCTAAAGCATATTTAAATCGTCAATATTTAACAATTTCAATTGTTGGAATAATTATTTTTATTTTGATTTGGATAATTTTTGATCTATTTTCTGCAATAGGGTTTTTAATTGGAGCTTTCTTTTCTGGTGCAGCAGGGTATGTTGGCATGAACATATCAGTAAGATCAAATGTTAGAACTACTGAAGCAGCTAGTTCATCTTTAGCAAAAGGATTATCAGTATCTTTTAAAGCAGGAGCTGTTACAGGAATGTTAGTTGCAGGATTTGCACTTTTATCAGTAGCAGCTTATTATTTTGTTCTTGATAATTCTGGAAATTTTGAAGATAGGGCAATTGTTGCCCCTTTAGTATCTTTAGGATTTGGAGCTTCATTAATTTCAATTTTTGCTAGACTTGGAGGTGGAATTTTTACTAAGGGTGCTGATGTTGGAGCAGATCTAGTAGGTAAAGTTGAAGCAGGTATTCCTGAAGATGATCCTAGAAATCCAGCAGTTATTGCAGATAATGTTGGCGACAACGTAGGTGATTGTGCAGGAATGGCAGCTGATTTATTTGAAACATATGTCGTTACAGTTGTTGCTACAATGGTTTTAGCATCATTCTTTTTTGATCCAAGTATGGTATCAAAAATGATGATGTATCCTTTATCTATTGCAGGTGTATGTACAATTGCTAGTATAATAGGAACTTACTTTGTAAGACTGGGTAGCAGTCAAAATATTATGTTAGCTCTTTATAAAGGTTTTGCAGTTTCTGCAATTTTATCAGCTATTTTATTATATTTTATTACTGACCATGTAATAGGTTTATCTGAAGTTTTTGAATTATTTAAAGGGACACCAAAAGAAATTACATTTTCTGGCATGTCACTTTTTTATTGTGGAATTATTGGACTTGTTGTTACAGGATTAATTATTTGGGTTACTGAATATTATACAGGTACAAATTATCGACCTGTTCAAAGTATTGCTAAATCATCTACCACAGGACACGGCACTAATGTAATTCAGGGCTTAGCTATTAGTTTAGAGGCTACAGCATTACCTGCTATTATAATTATAGCTGGAATAATAATTACTTACTCTTTAGCTGGTCTTTTTGGAATAGCTATAGCTGTTACAACTATGTTAGCATTAGCTGGAATGGTCGTAGCACTTGATGCATACGGTCCAGTTACAGATAATGCAGGTGGGATTGCAGAAATGTCAGAACTTGATGAAAATGTTAGAAAAACTACAGATGCTTTAGATGCAGTAGGCAATACAACAAAAGCAGTTACTAAAGGTTATGCAATTGGTTCAGCCGGATTAGGCGCACTTGTCCTTTTTGCTGCTTATACCGAAGATGTTTCTCATTACGGGTTAGAAGTATCATTTGATTTATCTAACCCCTATGTTGTAGTAGGTTTATTATTAGGAGGTCTTCTTCCTTATTTATTTGGAGCAATGAGTATGACTGCAGTAGGTAGAGCTGCTGGTGCAGTTGTTGTAGAAGTTAGAAGGCAGTTTAAGGAGATACCAGGAATTATGGAAGGTAAAGGAAAACCTGAGTATGGAAAATGTGTAGATATATTAACTAAAGCTGCAATTAAAGAGATGATTATTCCTTCAATGTTACCTGTTCTATCTCCAATTATAGTTTATTTTATTATTTTATTTATAGCAGGTCAAACTGCTGCCCTTGCTTGTTTAGGAGCATTACTACTAGGAGTAATAATTACTGGTTTATTTGTTGCTATAAGTATGACTGCTGGTGGAGGTGCTTGGGATAATGCAAAAAAATATATTGAAGATGGAAATTATGGAGGAAAAGGAAGTGAAGCTCATAAAGCTGCAGTAACTGGAGACACTGTAGGTGATCCTTATAAGGATACAGCAGGACCTGCCGTTAATCCAATGATAAAGATTACTAATATTGTTGCACTACTATTGCTTGCTTCTTTATCTCTGTAAATTATTCTGTGGTTGTAGGAATATTATTTCCTACACCACCAAATATTTTTTCTATTAAACCTTTTTGCAATATATTATTTGGTGTTTTTTCTTTGATAAATTCTATATCTTTTTCATCGTTTAAATCATATTTAGCGATTGAAATTATTGTTTGATTTTCGTCAAAATTAAAAACGATCATTTTTCTATCTATAATCTTTTGATTGAAGAAATTTTTAACTTGTTTTTGTTCAGAAAAATAATAATATTTATTTTCGATAGGATCAATAAAATCTGGTTGACCAATAAAAGTCAAGACTTCTTCTTTATAATTTAGATTTTTTGTATTAAAGTCTCCAGTATTTAAAATTTTACCAGAATATGTTATTTTTTCGCTACAGTTTGGAATAATAGATATTAAAAAGATTAATAATAAAAATTTATATAAAAATATCATTGTTTATGCTCTTACATTATTTCAAAAAAAAAGAAAATAAAGATAAGTTAGTTTCTGCAAAATTGTATAAATCTATAGTAAAATCTACTCAAATAATTTCAAATAAATCTGAATATACTATTAAAAGTGAATTTAATTCATATTTTGAGTTAATGGTTATATTGCTATTTATAATTTTTTTTGTTTATAAAAAAAATAAAAAAAATAAATTAGTTAATCAGGAATTAATGAATTTATTTATCATAGATATTGACCACACTTTGAGAGAAAAAGGAATTGGTGACATGAGTATTGGAAAATATGTTAAAGCATATGTAAAAAAAATATATTATAGAATTTCTAAACTTGATAGAATGATTTTAGAAGAGGATTATTTGAATTTCAACAAGTATATTAAAATGATAAATATCCAAAATAACCAAGATAATCAGAAAAATTTTTCAAAATATCTTTTTAATACTATAATTATTTCAGTAAAATTCGCTAAAAAAGAAGATATTTCGAAATTCAATATCACAAAATTTATTAATTAAACCTTGCAATAAAGATATTTATCAATATGAGACAATTTCATTATGGCTGTACCTAAAAGAAAAACTTCTAAGTCAAAAAGAAATATGAGAAGATCTCATAAGTCTATCAACCAAATTAATATTATTGAAGATAAAGATTCTGGAGAACCAAGACTTCCACATAGAATAGATTTATCTACAGGCATGTATAAGGGAAGACAAATAATTAATAAAAAAGAATCAGAAGAATCTAAAGAAAATTAATTTTATAATTTGATGGATCAAAAAAAAATAACGATTGCTATAGATGCAATGGGAGGAGATGATGCTCCTTATAAATGTTTAAAAGGTATAGAAATTTTTATTTCTAATAGAAAAAATATTGAGATTATCATACTTGGAGATGAGAATATTATAAATGACACATTGGTTAAAAGTAAAATTAATCTAAATAATTATAAAATTATAAATTGTATTAATAATATTCAAAATGATGATACTGCGAATATTATTCTGAGGAATAGAAAAGATAGTAGTATAAATAAAGGATTAGAGATTGTTAAGAATATCAATAATTCTGGATTTGTATCTTCTGGCAATACTGCCGCTATTATGATTTTATCAAGATTAAATTTAGGAATGATTGAAGGTATTCATAGACCTGCAATTTGCTCTTTAATACCTAATAAAAAAAATTATTCTCTTATGTTAGATTTAGGGGCCAATGTTTCTTCAGATCCTCAAAATTTATTTCAATTTGCACTTATGGGATATTGTTATCATACAATTTTTAAACCTGATCTAGAACCAAAAATAGGAATTATTAATATTGGTACTGAAAATAATAAAGGCAAAGAATTTCTTCAAAAGTCAGCAGACCTAATAAAGGAAAGTTTTTTAAATAAATATTTTTATGGTTTTTTAGAGCCAGATAAGTTAACTTCTGGCGAATGTGATATTATGGTTTCAGATGGATATACGGGAAACATTATATTAAAAACAGCTGAAGGAATGTCAAAATATATTACTGGTAACTTAAAACATGTATTTGTTAAATCTTTTTTAAACAAAATAGCTTATTCTATTTTAAAAAAAGATTTAAAAATATTTAGAGATAAAATTAATCCTGCAAATTATGATGGAGCTATTTTACTTGGAGTTAATGGAATATCTATAAAAAGTCACGGCAGATCAACTCCTTATGCTTTTTCTTGCGCTATTGAAAGATGTTATGAATTTATCAAAAATGATATAAACTACAGAATCAAAAATGAAATTAATAATAATTAAGTATGCAAAATAATATAACTAGAGATGATATTGCTGAATTTATTCATGATGAATTCGGACTTACAAAAAAAGACTGTAACTTATTAGTTAATGATATTGTTGATGAGATAATTGATGGTCTTAATAAAAAAAAAATAGTTAAAATTCATAATTTTGGAACTTTTAAATTAAAAAGAAAAAACTCTCGTATTGGTAGAAATCCAAAAACGAAAGAAAATGTTATAATAGAGCCTAGAAATGTTATTACTTTTATTCCAAGTAGAAAACTTTTAAAAAAACTCAATGAACAACAAAGTATATAAATCAATTTCAGAAGTATCGAATATATTAAAAATAAATAAACATGTAATAAGATATTGGGATTCTAAATTTGAAGGAATTTCAACAAGATTATCAAATAAAAAAAGGAGATTTTTCAGCAAAGAAAATATTGAGCGTTTGCAAAAATTAAAAAATGTTCTTTACCAAAATGGAAAACATAATTATTCACTAGATTTGGCTAATAAAATTGTTACTAAACGAACAAATCAAAAAATCTATAATAAAGAAAATCCTGATAATAATAATTTAAAAATAAATAAATTGAGAGAAATTTCATCTAATTTAAAAAAACTACTTAAATCTTGAATTCGTTTTTAATATTTTTATTGACATAATTTATCAATTCTATATGTGCACCGCATGAAAACTTTTTCCTTAAAAAGGGAACAAATTAAAAAAGATTGGATTCTTATTGATGCAAATAATGCAGTTTTAGGAAGATTGGCTGTAATTTCTGCAAATATATTAAGAGGAAAAAATAAGCCTCAATATACACCTAATCAGGATTGTGGTGATAATTTAATAATTATTAATTCTGATAAAGTTTATATGACAGGAAAAAAAGAAAATAATAAAATTTATTATAGACACACAGGGTATCCAGGAGGAATAAAAGAAACAACTCCATCAAAAATGAAAGAAAAAAACAAATCAAGTGAAATTATTAAACAGGCAATTAAAAGAATGATACCAAAAGGACCTTTAGGAAGAAAACAATTATCAAATTGTAAGATATTTTCAGGATCAGAACATAATCATCAATCTCAAAATCCAAAATTAGTTGATATTTCAACTTTAAATAACAAAAATGTATTACGATAAATGATAGAAGAAACTCCAGTTACAGAAGAAAATAATCCTCAAATAGTTGACAATTCATATGCTACCGGAAAAAGAAAAAATTCTATTGCAAGAGTCTGGTTAAAAAAAGGAAGCGGTCAAATTTCAGTTAATGGAAAAAAAATCAGTGATTATTTTTCTAGACCAGTTTTGCAAATGATAGTTAATCAACCACTTGAAGTTGTAAAATCAGTTGATGATTATGATATTAAAGCAACTGTAAAAGGCGGTGGATTATCTGGACAAGCAGGTGCGCTACGACATGGAATAAGTAAAGCTTTAAGTATTTATAATAATGAATTAAGACCTGCATTAAAGAAAGTAGGTTTTTTAACTAGAGATTCTAGAGTAGTTGAAAGAAAAAAATCTGGATTAGCAAAAGCTAGACGCAGCTATCAATTTTCAAAAAGATAATTTTATGAAAAAGAATATTTCAGTAGCCGTTTTAGGCTCCACTGGATATGTGGGCTTAGAATTAATAAATATTATGTCCCATCATCCTAATGTGGATATTAAATTTTTAGGAAGTGACACTAATTTTAATAAAAATGTTAAAGTTTTTGATAGAAGAATTAGTAATTATAAGCTTCCTTATTTAGATAAATTCAATAACTTAGATTTTAACTCAATTGATATAGTTTTTTTAGCATTACCACATAAAGTTTCTCAAGCATTTATTAATGAAAATAAGTCTGCTTTAAGCAATTTAAAGATTGTTGATTTATCTGCTGATTTTAGATTAGATAATGCAGATATTTACAAAAAAAATTATAATGTTGAACATGCTTGTCCTGATTTATTAACTAAATTTGTTTATGGTTTAAGTGAAATTAATCATGATAAAATTAAGAAATCTAATTATATTTCTATACCAGGTTGCTATCCTACTTCAATCTTATTACCATTAATTCCATTATTCAAATCAAACTTAGTTGAAACTAATAATATAATTATTGACTCAAAATCTGGATTTAGTGGAGCAGGAAAAAAATTTGATAAATCTATTTTATTAAATAATGAAAATTATAATTTTTATAATTATAACACTAATGATCATCGTCATATTTGTGAAATTCATCAAGAATTATCTAAATTTAATGATAATGAGATAAATTTTTCATTTAATCCTCACATTTTACCTATTTTTCGTGGAATGATGTCTACTATTTATTGTGATTTAAAAACGAATATATCGTCAAAAACTATCCTTGATAATTTAAAAAAATATTATCAAAATTCATTTTTTGTTAATATTTTAGACAATGACAAAGCCGATTTTAACATAGTTCAAAACACTAATAATTGTTATATAAGACTCTTCAAACACTTGGATTCTTCAAAGATAATAATAGTAAGTTTGATAGATAATTTAATAAAAGGGGCTAGTGGTCAAGCTGTACAATGTATGAATATAATGTATGATTTACCTGAGAATACTGGTTTGAAAAAAATTAATAATAGTGATTAATCTAGCTTATTTGATTATATTTATTTTATTAGTATCTTGCAGTTATCCTGATATAGATACAGTCCCAAAATTTGATAACATGCAAATATCAATACAAGATTCAATAGATGTATGTATATTAGGCAAAGATGTAAATGAAGATTTTTCTGATTGTTTTATAGAATTGCTAGAAATTATAAATAGATTATGATTGAAAAAAAAACATTAAACATATGTATAGCGGGATTGGGCACTGTTGGTTCTAGTGTAATTCAAACTATCATGAATAATCAAGGAGTCATTAACAAAAAATCCGATATTTATTTTAATATTTTAGGAATATCAGCAAATAATAAAAATAAAAAAAGAAGTTTCAATACAGATTCTTTTACATGGTATGAGAATCCATTGGACTTAGCAGAATTAAAAGATTGCAATGTTATAGTAGAGTTAATTGGTGAAGAAAAAGGGATTAGTTTCGAATTAGTTAAAAAAGCACTAGAAAATAAAATTAATGTTGTGACAGCAAATAAGGCATTACTTTCACGACATGGAAATGAATTATTTGAAATAGCAGAAAAAAATTCAGTTTTACTATTATTTGAAGCAGCAGTAGCAGGAGGCATTCCAATTATTAAAATCTTAAAAGAGTCAGTATATTTACACAATATAATTAAAATATCTGGCATATTAAATGGAACTACAAATTTTATCTTAACTGAGATGGAAAATAAAAATGCAAGTTTTGATCAAATTTTAAAAGAAGCGCAAAAAAATGGTTATGCAGAGGCTAATCCAACTAATGATATTGAAGGAATAGATGCAGCACATAAACTTTCCTTAATTTCTTCATTATCATTTGGGTCTACAATAGATTTTGAAAGTATTAATTATTTGGGAATATCTAATATACATATAGATGATATTAAAAATGCTGATAAATTGGGATATAAAATAAAACTTATTTCAGAAACTGAAGTTATTAATAATAAATTAAAAAGTGTAGTTGAGCCAAAGTTAATTAAAAAGAAGTCCTACTTAGCCAATATAAATGGAGTACTAAATGCTATTAAAATTAAAACTGATCAATTGAACCCCCTAATTTTGGTTGGTGAAGGAGCAGGAGGCAAGGCTACAGCGAGTTCAATTATTTCTGATTTATATGATATAATTAAAAATACTAATCATAAATCTTTGGGATTTACAGTAAAAAAATTACAAAAATTTGATAATTTTGATATTCAAAATAATATTTCTTCTTATTATTTAAGAATCATGGTTAAAGATATTCCTGGAGTTTTAGCTGAAATAACTAGCAATTTAAATAAACAAGGTATCTCCGTAGAAACTATTTTTCAAATACCAGAAAACAATATTGATAGCATACCTATCATAATTGTTACTCATGAAATTAGCAAAAATTTTTTATTAAATGCTGTTTCTAAAATTGAAGAGTTAGACTTTGTTTCAGAAAAAATTGCAATTATTACAATAGATAAAAGTCTTGAATAATTTTTATACTAATAAATCATTATTAGGTAATCAATGGGAAATTAAGGATTGTGATGAACGAAAATCTCTAATGATTTCTCAAAGACATAATATATCTTTGATAATTAGCAAAATAATATTTTTAAGAAATATAAAAGAAGATGAAGTTGAAAATTTTTTAAATCCCAACTTTAACTCCAATTTACCAAATCCTTTTATCTTAAAAGATATGGAAAAATCTATAAACAAATTAGTTGAGAATATTACCAATAAAAGTAAAATAGGCATTATATCAGATTATGATGTAGATGGGTCAACTTCTGCTGCAATTTTATTTAATTTTTTAAAATCAATTAATTGTGAAGTAACAGTTAAGATACCTAATAGAATAAATGAAGGTTATGGACCAAATAAAAGAATAATTGCAGAATTTAATAAAGAAAAAATTAATATTTTAATAACCTTGGATTGCGGAACTACTGCTTTTAAAATTTTTGAAGAAGGTGATTTTGATACTATTATTTTAGATCATCATATTAGTGAAAAAAAATTTCCTAAAGTTTTTTCTATTATTAATCCAAATCGTTATGATGAAAAGAATAATCTTAATCACTTAGCTACTGCTGGTATAGCTTTTCTATTTATTATGGCTTTAAGAAAAAAGTTAAGACAAAACAATTATTTTAATGATAAAATTAAAGAACCTAATTTAATCAATTATCTTGATTTGGTTGCATTAGGAACAGTATGTGATGTAGTAAATTTAAATAATTATAATAGAAATTTTGTTATTAAAGGTCTTGAGATATTAAAAAAACGATTACATAAAGGTATTAAAAAGATAATTGATAATTCTAAAATTAATAACAGTCCTTCAACAAGAGATTTAGGTTTTCTTATAGGACCTCAATTAAATGCTGCAAGTAGAATTGATGATCCCTTTTTATCAGTTAAGATTTTGACAAGTAATGATGATATAGAAATAGAAAATATTGCTAATAAATTAATGTTACTTAATGAAAAAAGAAAATTAATAGAAAATTCAATACTTGAAGAAGCTCTTAAGCAAATAAATGCTCAAAAAAATAATAAATTTATAATAATTAAAGGACAAAATTGGCATCAAGGAGTTTTAGGTATTATAGCTAGTAAATTAGTAGATAAGTTTAATAAACCTACATTTATTATATCTTTTAATACTAATACTGGAGTAGGTTCTGCTAGATCCATAGAAAACATTGATATTGGAAATATTATTTTAAATGCCAAAAGAAATAAAATATTAATAAGTGGGGGCGGACATAAAATGGCTGCTGGTTTTAAAATTGATATAAATAAAATTAATGATTTTGCTAATTATTTAATTACATCATTAAAAATATATGAAGAATCTTATTTCCAAAAAATTGATTATTATGATTTAAAAATTTCTGTTGATGAAGTAAATATAAATTTACTTAACGAAATATCAAAATTAGAACCTTTTGGAAATGGGAATGAAGAACCTAAATTTATTATCAAAGGTTTAAAAGTTGACAGTTATAGAATAATTAAAGAAAAACATTTGCTTATTTTTTTTAAAAATAACCATGGCGATTCCTTAAAAGGAATATGTTTTAACTGTATTGATACAAATTTAGCAGAGAATATAATTAACAATAAATCTGCTAATTTTGAATTTGGATGTACGATAACTTCAGATAATTTTGGAAATAATTTAAAACCTCAGCTTATAATAAAGGATGGTTTGATAATTAATTGATTTGAATTATTTAAATTTATAAACTATAAAAACGTTCAACTTAAGACCCCTTCGTCTATCGGTTAGGACATCAGGTTTTCATCCTGAAAAGAGGAGTTCGATTCTCCTAGGGGTCGCCACTATTTTCCCATTAAATTATTTACAAATATTTTATATAATAATAATTAGCACTTAAAAATCATCGACCCGGTAGTTTTTCTTGAATGTAAATCTTCATGTGCTTTAGCAGCATCTTCTAAATTATATTTTTTTTTGATATTGTGAATTATTTCTTTATTTTTAATTTTCTTAAATAACGTTGAAGATGAATATTCTAATTCTTCTCTAGTATTATTGTAATGCATTAATGTAGGTCTAGTGTAAAATAAACTTTTTGGATTAAATGTTTTGTGTAAATTTATATCTTGAATCATTCCTGAAGATTGTCCAAAAGAAACTAATAATCCTCTTAAGGATAAGCATTCTAATGATATATCAAAAGTTTCTTTTCCAACACCATCGTACACAACTTTAACACCTTTCCCATTTGTAATTTCATTTATTCTTTCTACCACATTTTCATTTTTGTAATTTATTACATATGAGCAACCATTTTCTAGGGCAAGTTTTTCTTTTTCTTTTGTACTAACTGTTCCAATCATTTTACAACCAACAGATCTTGCCCATTGACATGCTATTAACCCTACACCACCCGCAGCTGCATGAAATAATATATACTCATCTTTTTTTATTTTATGCAATCTCTCAAATAAATATTCAACTGTCATTCCTTTTAATAAAACTGACGCTGCTTCGTCATTTGAAATATAATTAGGTATTTTAATTAATTTATCTGCAGGAAAATCTCTTATTTCTGAGTATGCCCCTAAAGGTATATTTGCATAACATACTCTTTCACCAATTCTAAAATTATTTACCTTATTACCCAATGCAATTATTTCTCCAGCACCTTCAATACCTGGACATATTGGAAAATCAATATTTAGAGGATACAAACCACTTCTATGATATGTATCAATAAAGTTTAAACCAATTGAAGTTTGTTGAATTCTAACATCATTATCATTTATATTATCTTTTATATCATAATTAATGAACTCTAAAACTTCTGGACCACCTAATTTTGAAAAAACGATTTTATTTGGCATAATAATAAATTATATTTTTTTATAAAATATGCAAATATAAAGATTAATTAATCTCTTTTAATTTTGATTTATATTCTTCTAAACATTCAGGATTGTATAAAGAATTTAAATTGGTTATTTTCTCATTATTAACAATTTTTTTTATAGTTAATTCGACTATTTTCCCGCTTTTTGTTTTAGGTATATCGCTTATTTCTATTATTAAGTAAGGAACATGTTTAGGAGATAATGAATATTTAATACTATTTTTTATCTTATCAATTAATTTATTATTTAATATGTTTTTTTTTATTAATTTTACAAACATAATTACTCTGGTATCATTTTGATATTTTTGCTCTACTGCAATACATTCTAGTATCTCATTAAAATTCTCTACTACTCTATATAACTCAGCAGTTCCTATCCTAACACCACTAGAATTCAAAGTTGCATCTGATCTGCCATAAATAATATATCCTTTATTTTTAGTTAGCATTGCATAATCTCCGTGATACCAAATATTTGGATATTTATTAAAATACGTATTAAAAAATTTAATGTTTTTTTTGTCATTCCAAAAAAATAATGGCTTTGATGGAAATGTGCTCTTGCATACCAATTCACCTTTCATGTTATTTAATTCTTGTCCTTTTTCATCAAATATTGCTACATCCATTCCTAATCCTTTGCATTGGATTTCTCCTGAAAAAACAGGCATATTTGGATTTCCTAATACAAAACATGAAATTAAATCAGTTCCCCCACTTATTGAGGTTAAATGTATGTCATTTTTAATTTTTTCATAAATATAATCAAAGGTTTCATGAACAAGGGGAGAACCTGTAGAACATATAGTTTTTAAACTTTTAAGTTTATATTTTTTGTTTATTTGTATTTTATTATTTTTAATTGTGTCTAAGAATTTAGCTCCAGTACCAAAATAATTTACTTTTTCTTTTTCAATGATATCAAATAAATTTTCATAATTAGGAAAAAAAGGTGATCCATCATATAAAATGATTGTTGCTTCACTAGCCAAACATGAAACAAGCCAATTCCACATCATCCATCCACATGTTGTAAAATAAAATACTTTGTCACCTGGTTTAATATTACAATGAAGTTTATGTTCTTTTTTGTGCTGAATAAGTGCACCTCCTGCACCATGAACTATACATTTTGGTTTTCCAGTAGTTCCACTTGAATATAAAATATATAAAGGTAAATTAA
This sequence comes from Alphaproteobacteria bacterium MarineAlpha5_Bin7, assembly GCA_002938195.1. Lineage (GTDB taxonomy): Bacteria > Pseudomonadota > Alphaproteobacteria > HIMB59 > MarineAlpha5-Bin7. The sequence goes on from PTKX01000004.1 coordinate 65,122, forward strand.
ATTCAAAACATTCATATTCATCTAATATAGATTGCTTTGCAATTATTTCATTCCAGCTATGATAACTAAATTTTACGTCAAAATTTTTTTCTTTATCATCATAAGGGATTATAATAATTTTTTTAATTGAAGGTATTTTTTTAATAATTTCATTTATTCTATTTAAAGTTTTTATTTTTTTTCCATTATAATAATAATAATTAGAAATTATTAAAATTTTTGGCTTAATTTGCTTAAACCTATCTATGACAGCTTTTGGCCCAAAATCTGATGAGCATGAGGACCAAATAGCGCCTATTTTAGCCGCACCTAAAAAAGAAATGACTGCTTCAGGAATATTAGGCAAAATAGCTGCTATTCTATCTCCTTTGTTAATATTATTTTTTTTATAAAAACTTGCAATTTTACCAACATTGATTTTTAATTCTTTCCACTTGACTCTTCTGTTTTCACCTGATTCTGAATAAAATATTAAAGCGTCAGATAAATCATTTTTTTGTATAAGATTTTCTGCATAATTTAATTTTGAATTTTTGAAAAATTTAGATTTAATAAAATCATTTTTATTTTCAATTATTGGTTTTTTAATTTTTCCATTTATTTCAACAAATTTCCAAATTTCTTCCCAAAAATCTTCTTTGTTATTAATGCTCCATTCGTGTACTTTATCAAAATTTTTATTATTTATTAATTTTTTTTTATTAAGAATATTAATGAAATTATTTAAATAATTTTTTTTATTTTTTGGCGACCATAATAACCTTCTGGTCATTGATAATTTAGATATCTTTTAATTCTTTAAGAGTTCTTATTCTCACTATTACATCAATATTATGTAATTTTAAACATGCCGGTATTTGAGGAATATCTAAATTTACATTTTTGGTTGGTATGTCGACTACTTTATCTTCATCTTCTATGTATAAATGGTAGTGTGATTCTTTGTTTGTGCAATATAATGATTTATTTTGATCTACTACAATCTCTCTTAACAATCCTATATTTGTAAATTGTTTTAGCGTATTGTAAATCGTAGCTAATGAAATTTTCCTATCTTCTTTCCTTACTTCTTCAAATAAGCTATCAGCAGAAACATGTCTTTTGCCATTCTCAAATAAAATTTTTGCAAGTATCATTCTTTGTTTTGTAGGTCTGATTCCATTTAGTTTCAGCTTATTTATAGCTTTATTGTAGCTACTTAATGGATTGAAAGTTTGTATTTTTAAAGACATAATTTAAAGTAGATATATATATATTTAAAATGATTAAGTACATATTTTCTGCAATTTTTGTATATTTTTTTATAGGTTTAGTGCTTTTTCTATTCCAAAGGAAAATTCTATTTAATACGTCTGGAAAGCCAAAAAAACCTGAATATTATGATTTATATAATATTGATACTATTAGAATACCTACAACTGATAAAATAAATTTACTTGCTTGGTATTCCAAGCCAGTAAATCACAATCCTCTATTAATATATTTTCATGGAAATTCTTACGATATAGGAGAAAGAGCTTATAGAATAAAAAGATATATTAAATATGGTTGGGGGGTTTTGTTGTTGGCTTGGAGAGGATATAGTGGCAATCTTGGAACTCCATCTGAAAAGAACCTATACATCGATGCAGAATCTACACTTAATTGGATAAATGATAATACAAATATTGATAAAAAAAATATTATAATTTATGGAGAATCTCTCGGAGCTGCAGTAGCTGTAAATATTGGCACAAAATATAAATTTAAATCAATAATATTAGAAGCTCCTTTTACTTCAGTTGCCGATATTGCTAGTAAAAGATATAAAATTTTCCCAGTAAAGCATTTAATAATGGACAAATTTGATAATTATTCAAAAATCGACAAAATCATATCTCCAGTTCTTTTTATAAGTGGTAAGAAGGATGAAATCACCCCCCATTCTCACAGTCTAAAATTATATTCTAAGGCAAATCAACCAAAAGATAGTGTTTTTATTGACGAAGCAATGCATAATAATTTATACGATTTTGGAATTGAAAAAGACGTTATAAAATTTAATTTAAATATATGGAAATAGATTTAACTACATCATACGTTGGTATACTAAGTTTAATAGTTTTTGTTCTTGCTTATGCTGTTGTAATGGCTGAAGAATTTAGTCATTTAAGAAAATCAAAACCAGTTATTATTTCAGCAGCTGTAATTTGGGGAATCATTGCCTTTCATTTTTCATCAGATAAAGAAATTGCGAAAGAAATAGAACATGCATTAGAACATAATATATTAGAATTTGCAGAATTATTTCTATTTCTATTAGTTGCAATGACATACATTAATGCTTTAGAGGAAAGACAAGTTTTTAATGTAGTTCGTTATCAACTAACTTCAAGAGGTTATAGTTTTAGACAGCTTTTTATTTTTACAGGTATCATTACTTTCTTTTTATCTCCTATAGCCGATAATTTAACAACAGCCTTAGTGATGTGTTCAGTTTTATTAGCTTGTGGAAAGGGTAACACTAAATTTTTATCACTAGGGTGTATTAACATTGTTGTTGCCGCAAATGCAGGAGGTGCTTACAGTCCTTTTGGAGACATCACAACTCTAATGGTTTGGCAAGCCGGAATAGTTGATTTTTTTACTTTTTTTAATATTTTTATTCCTTCAGTTGTAAACTATGTCATTCCTGCTGCAATTATGTATTTTTTTATTCCAAATGACAAACCTAGTGTAAGTACAGACGTAGTTTATATTAAAAGAGGTGGCAAATTTATAATTTTTTTAGGCCTTCTTACAATTTTTAGCGCTGTTAATTTTCATAACTTCCTTCATTTACCCCCCATGCTGGGTATGATGTTTGGATTGGGTTTGCTTGGTTTATATTCATATTATTTAAAAATCACTTATGACTCTAAAATTGATGATCAAAAATTTGATTTTTTTAGAAAAATATCCAGAGCTGAATGGGATACTTTATTATTTTTCTTTGGAGTTATTTTAAGTGTTGGGGGTTTAGGATTTATTGGATATTTAACACTAGTATCAGAATTTCTTTATGATGGTCTTGGAGCAACTATTGCTAACTCTATTGTAGGAATTCTATCTGCAATTGTTGATAATATTCCTGTTATGTTTGCAGTAATCACAATGAGACCAGAAATGTCTATTGATCAATGGCTTTTAGTTACTTTAACCACAGGTGTGGGAGGTAGTTTGTTGTCTATAGGTTCAGCTGCAGGAGTTGCTCTAATGGGTCAAGCTAGAGGATATTATACTTTTTTTGGTCATTTAAAATGGACCCCTGTAATATTCATTGGTTATATAGCCAGTATATATGTTCATATGTTTTTAACTGGTTTAACTTTGTAAGTAAAATTATCTATTAAAAAATATATAATTAAACTTATGATTAAAATTATTCCAGCTACAAAAGAGGCTTCATTGAATCTATATGAAGAAATCAATCGAAATAATAATGATGGCAGTGTTTCAAAATTTTGATTCTTGAAGAATGAAATTATTGTAAAATCTCCAAATGTAATTACAGTAGAAAAAGAAAAGACATATAATATATTTTTTTTTATAAGAGGAAATATTATTATATAATAATCTGAAATTTTTATTCTATAAGTTTCTTTGAAGTCTTCATAAGTTAAATAAATATTTTTAAGATTATTGAATAGTATTAATATTGAAAAAGGAATTAAAAAAATACTATTAATCAAAATAACAACTAAAAAGTTAAAAAATTTTATATATCTGTATTCTCCAAGAATAATAAAATAACCAAGACTAAAAATAACTGGAGAAATTATGAGTATTGAGGAAGTTAATAAGAATAAAATTTTTTGTAATCGAGGTTTTTTATAATTATGTGTTAATAATATTGTAATAAATAAGCCAGATACGCTAACAATTAATCCTGTTAGCATCGATATGGCAATGGAATTTAAAAGAGCATTGATAAAACTTTTATTAAACAAAAAATCTTCAATTAATCCCTGATTTATAAAATTAATCAATATACAAATTATAGGCGAAAATAGAAATAAGCTTAAAAAAAATATAAATATATAATCAGATATTTTGATAAATTTATAATCTTTATGAGGATGTATATAAGAATTAATATTAATTTCAAAAAACCTAGATCCTTTCAAATTATTAAATCCTATATAAACAAAAATTAAACAAATAAATATTTGTATAAAACTCAATACAATTGCTTTATCAAAGTTTAATTCAAATAATGCATATTGATAAATCGCTACTTCTATAGTTGAATTTAATGGCCCTCCCCCTAAGGCCATTACAATAGCAAAACTTAAAAAACATAAAGAAAATATTATTGAAAAAACTGTAAATAAATTTTGTCTTATAATTGGAATTTCTAATTTATATATATTTACAAAATAAGTCAGGTTTAAGGAACTTGATATTTCATAATATTTATTTGGTATGTTATTTAGGTTTTGAAAAAATAATCTAGATGCGAACGGAGCATTCAATAAGATATGTGAAATTATAATTGCTTCAGTACCATAGATAGAATTTAATCCTATCATTTCATAAAAATTAAAATAATAATTATAAAACCCATTTTTCCCAAAAAGTTTTATAAAAGCATAAACTATAAGAATAGCGGGTATTACAAATGAAAAACCACTAATTGAAATTATTAATTTAATTATTGTTAAATTTTTATGTCTATTTAACGCTAAGGCAAATGGTATTGCTATCAAACAGCTTAATAGAGCAGATATAAATGCTTGATAAAATGAAAAAAATATAATTCTTAATATATATTTGTTTACTATAATACTTGATGCTGAATATTCCTGAAATTCTAATCTAGAAAAAATGCCAATAAATGGTAAAATTATTATTAAGCTAAATATACTTAAAGTTAAATATAAGTACTTATTATTCAATTATTTTAAGAAGCATTTAACCATTCTTCTATCCATTGATTTTTGTTATTTCCGATTTTTTTGGGATCAATTTGTAAAGCTTTTGGAATATTCAAAAATTCATATGCTTTAGGTAAATTTTTTATTTTTAAGACAGGATACATAATATTTGTCGAAGGTATTACTGATTGAAAATCTTCAGTCAAAATAAATTGCAAAAATTCTTTTGCTAATAATTTATTTTTTGATGATTTTAATATACCTGCAAATTCTATTGAAATATAATTTCCTTCTTCAAAGCTTAATGCAGTATAATCATAATTATCTTCAAACATTATGTGAGCTGCTGGAGAAGTTGTATAACTTAATACTAAATCAGCTTCACCAGCCATAAATATGTTGTAGTATGAATCAGTCCAACCTTTTGTGACAGTTATAATTTTTTTGTTTAATTTTTTCCAATTTTCTTTTGCTTTATCTCCGTAAATTACTTTGATCCATGTTAATAAACCTAGCCCAGGAGTGGATGTTCTTGGATCTTGGATTACAATTCTTGCATCTGTAGTGTTAATTAATTCTTCCATTGACTTAGGAGGATTAAAAAATTTTTTATTATTATAAACAAATGCAAAATATCCATAATTATATGGTAGAAAGTTTTTACTATCCCATTTGATTGGTAAACTAATTTTTTGATTCAAATCTTCTATTGAATGTTCAATAAATAAATTTGATTTATTTGCTTGATCTATTAAATTCATATCAAGTCCAAGTACCAAATCTGCTTTGGTTGAAGATCCTTCCAAAATTATTTTTGTTAATAATGTTGCTGCACTATCAATTGCTATGAATTCTATATTTTGGTCAAATTTTTCTTCAAATTTTTTTTTGATTATTGGTCCTGGACCCCAATCTGATACAAAAGAGTCGTATGTATAAATTATAAGTGTATTTTTATTATTAGCATTTACATGAAAACTTTTAAGTAATAGTATTACTAGTATTAGGTATAAAAATCTCATCTTACCTCCGCTGGCATTATCCAGATCAGGTTCACAGGGTATAAATCTCAGCATTTAAGCACCCCTATTTTTTTAAATATCCTAAATCTTTTTTAATTTCAAACTAAATAATTGTTTTTAATAAGATTATCTTTATAAGGCTAGCTTGTCGGGGAGTAGCGCAGCCTGGTAGCGCACCTGGTTTGGGACCAGGGGGTCGAAGGTTCGAATCCTTTCTCCCCGACCATGTTTTTGGTATTATTAGTTGACATATAAAT
>PTKX01000040.1 GCA_002938195.1 Alphaproteobacteria bacterium MarineAlpha5_Bin7
CATTAGTCCAATTCCAAATGTCATTATGGATTTAATTGGCCATACATAAGGTGCCCATGCAGTAAATAATCTTTGATTGGTTTCAATTGTATATGTTAAACTTGATATTGAACCATAAAAAAGTACAACAAGGTAAAATATAAGAAATACACTTGTAAGAGAGTCAAGCAGTGCTTTAGTTTTATCTTTTAGTTTGCTATATATTAGATCCATTCTCACGTGGTCATCAGTTAGCATGGAGTAGCCGCCGCCAAGAAGATAGTATCCAGTCATTACAAATTGTGCCATTTCAATAATCCAGATAAGAGGAATATTAATTATATTTCTAGTAACAAAAGATAAGATAAGTATAAACATCATTACAAAAACCAAGTACATTGTAGCACGTCCTGTTTTTAAGCTGACATAGTCTATGAAATTAATGTAATATTTTATAAATTTAGGCATGTTTTCTCTGTTCTAATCAAGATTATTAGATTAAACAATCATTATTGATCAAGTATATATGGAAAAGTATAAAAATTTTATAAACAATAGATGGATTGATAGTGAATCAAAAGAAACTATAAAAGTTGAAGACCCTTCTACTACAAAAATTATAGGTGAAATTTCATGTGCAAATAAACCTGAGATTGATTTAGCAGTTTCAGCTGCGAAAGAATCTTTCAATAGTAGGATTTTAGTTGATATGCCACTCCTTGATAGAGCAAAATTAATGCGAAAAATTGCTGATGAAACTAGAAAAGTGGCAAAAGAAGGAGGAACAATATTATGCTACGAAAATGGAAAATCAATTGGAGCAGCGATAAAAGAATTTAATGATGTTGCAGATATGTTTGATTACTATGCTGGTTTAACAGATAAATTAGAAGGAAAAACAATTCCAGTTTCTAAATCTATTCTAGATTACACAGTTTTAGAACCTTATGGAATATCTGCTCATATTATTCCATGGAACTATCCTTTAGCAATGTTAGGAAGATCGTTAGCTTGTTCTTTTGCAACAGGAAATTCAACAATTATTAAAACAGCTGAACTCACACCCCTTTCAGCTACCTTTTTTGCAAAAGCAATAGAAAATGCTGGCACTCCACCTGGTTTGATTAATATAATATCTGGCTATGGTGATGAAGCAGGAGCATATTTAGTTTCTCATCCAGATGTTAATCATGTTGTTTTTACAGGTTCTGTAATAACAGGAAAAAAAATATTACATATGGCAGCTGATAAAGCAATACCAGCCATTGTTGAACTAGGAGGCAAATCCGCTGGTATAGTTTATCCAGATGCCAATTTAGATGACGTAGTAGAGAGCGCTAGACACGCAATTTTTGGTGTTGCAGGTCAAATTTGTACTGCCATGTCTCGCCTTGTAGTTCACAAATCCGTTAAAGATGAATTAATTGTTAAACTTGTTGATTTAAGCAAATCTTTAAAAGTTGGTCCAGGTTATGAAGAAGGTACTGATCTAACTCCAGTTATTTCAAATAATCAATTAGAAAAAGTTGAGGGATACGCTAGATCAGGAATACAGGCTGGAGCTGAAGCAGTTCATGGTGGAAAAAGAATAGATCGAGATGGATATTTTATGGAAGCAACTGTTCTTAATAATGTAACACAAGATATGACTGTTGCTAGAGAAGAAATTTTCGGACCTGTTTTATCAGTTTTAGAGTATCAGGATGCTGAAGAAGCTATAAATATTGCAAATGATACTGATTACGGTTTGGGTGGAGGAGTGTTCACTAAAGATTTGAATAAAGCTGCCTGGACTGCAAGTAAATTACAATCAGGTCAAGTTTATGTTAATAAATGGTTCACAGGAAGTCATGCTACACCTTTCGGAGGATATAAACAATCGGGCTATAGCAGAGAAAAGGGTGTGCAAGCTCTTAATTCTTATCTTCAGATAAAAAATGTAGGAATTAGTTTAGTATAATGTTTTTAAAATCAATAAACTCAATTTTTCATTATCAAAATTAGGCTAAGATCCTCTATTTTAGAGGTATATGTAGAAGAATCTGCTCTAATCTATATTTTTTATTAAGAAAAAACTAAAACAATAAAACAAAAAAATGGACAACTTGATAAATTCAATAGGAAATAATGCCGGCACTGCTTACGATCAAATATTTTTAGTATTAACCTTTCTAGTTTCTTCTTTAGTGCTACGTCAAGCAATGATTTTTTCTGGTCAAAATTGGATCAAAACCTATTCACATACTGTAACTTTACTTTTTTTACCCATTATAACTTATGCAATTACTTCTGTGATATCAGATAATATTGCTTTGTCATTAGGCATGGTAGGAGCGTTATCAATTGTTAGATTTCGGAACCCAGTAAAATCCCCTTTGGAATTAGTAATTTATTTTGCTATGATTTCTATAGGAATAGCAGGAGCAGTAAGTTACAATTGGCTTTTATTAATTGTTGTATCATTAGTTTTAGTTTTAGTTGGATCGCAATTAATTAATAATATTTTTACATCTTATTTTAATATACACCTATTTACTGCTTCATTTACTGAAGGCAATTCTTTACATACGTTAGAAATAAGATCTAACAATGAAATAGAAGAATTATCAAATAGAAATGATTTGATTAATTTTATAAGAAATGATGACGGAAGCATTGTTTATATGTTGGCAAATCATGATAAGAAAGAAATAATGACTTTAGCTAATCTGTTAAAAAAAAATGATAAGGTAGTGCGTATAGCCTTTAATGCAGCTTAGCGAAATTATAAGATGCTATTTGCAAAAAAAATTTATAAAATAATAGTATGTCACTTCTTCAACTATTAAAAATTAATTTAACTTTATGTTTCTTGTTTATAACAAATATTAACTCTGTCAATGCTCAGAGTATAAATAACTCTGATAATAAATGTAATTTTATAACTGGAAAATACTCAGATGAACTCTCTGATTTAAAAAGTTTTCAAAGTATAAATGTTAAAATAAATAATTATAAAAATTGGGTTGAAAACAGTTTAGCTATTTTAACATCCCGTTTGGGTGATAGTTATATTGAAAAAAAATATAAAAAAAAGTTTGCTGCTAAAATCACAGTAAATTATTTATTTGGAACTTGTGTTTATAACGCTGAAGTAAGACAAACCGGTGATATCATAGATCATATTGATTATAAAAGAGAAGGAATACTTCAAAGTTTAAGTATAAAACTTATAGATGGCAATATTGCAAATATTGTTGGCTTCAAATTATTAATCAAAGATACAAGAAACTCAGAAAGCGAGATTCTCGCCACTCTACTACTTAGTAAACTTGGTTTTTTAGCACCACGAACACGCATGGTGGATGCAAATATTAATGGCAATAAACATACGATGTTGTTTCAAGAAAATCCAGTAAAAGAATTTTTAGAAAAAAATTTACGTCGTGAAGGTCCAATGTTTGAAGGAGATGAGACTTTTGTTTATGAATTATTACCTCTCAAGCTAAGTAATTTATCTCTTGCAAGATTAGAAAACAAAAAATGGGTAGGTCTAGGTAATAATGCCTTAAAAATGGCCTTAAAAGCTTATTCTACACTTCAATATTCTTACATGGAAAGCAGAGGAGATATTAATTCTAATCATGCTTTGAACATAGATATGTTAACCAAAGATAATAATAATTTAAGAAGAAATTTTTATGAATTTGAAGCTCTGGTTTTATCCATGGGAGGATCTCATGGTCTAGGGATTAATAACAGAAAATTTTATTGGAATGCCTTATTAAATGGCTTTGAACCCATTTATTATGATGGGATGATTAACTCAGAATTACTGCCCATTTCATTTGCCTTAGATAATGATAATTTGTTTTATTATTCCAAAAAATTTCTCCCAGCAGTTAAAAATTTAATTTTTAGAGTGAATCAATTAAATGAAAATACATTTGTGGATAGTGCTTTAAGTCTTTGCAATTCTCAAGATTGTTCAAAAAATAAAATAAAAACATTCTTACATAATGTAAAAGCGAATCTTCTTTATTATCAAAATAAAATACAGGATAATAAAAATAGTATTTTATCAACTGGAAAAACTAATTATAAAATAAATTATATAGTTGACTCATATGAAAATGATCTTTTTTCTCTTCTGCCAAAGAGTAATTTATATTTTATTGATATAAATAGTGTTGGAAAATCTAATATCCTAAGTTACAAATGCAATAAAATTGATTGTATTGAAGTTAATATCAAAGCTGAAAAATTAATTTCATTGATGAAAAATACGGCTATAGATCTTGAAAACATATCTATATTTGGTGGATTGTATAATGATAATGATAATAACACAGAATCCACGTATATTGACTTTCTTGATACTGATATAAAACATAGTTTAGGGTCAAGAATAAGCTATGATCAAAAAAATAGAATAATAAAATTTAAACAAAGTAAATACAATGATTGGGCTTTATTAAGTAATGTAAAAATTAATAATATATCATTTGAAATGATTTCTGATTATAAAAAAATAATTAATGAAGAAAAAATTGAACGTTTTAATGAATATGGATTAACTGGATGTTTAAATTTTTTACAAGTTGATTTTGTCGACACGAAAATTAAAACTAGTGGAGGTGGTTGTGAAGATAGTGTTAATATTATTGATAGTACAGGTAATATAGAAGAAATAAATGTTGATAATGCATTTTCAGATGCCTTAGATATTGATTTTTCAGATTTAAAGGTTAAAAAAATTTTGGTAACTAAAGCTAAAAATGATTGTCTCGATTTAAGTTTTGGTAAATATTTTGTTAACGAAGCTTTCCTAAAAGAATGCGGAGATAAGGGCGTATCAATTGGAGAAACTTCTGAATTTCAAGCCTTAAAAATAATCGCAAGTGATACAAATATAGGAATTTCATCTAAAGATTCTTCTCTCTCTAAGATTGATTATTTTTCAGGAAATAATGTCAATATATGTTATGAATCTTATCAAAAGAAACAAGAATTTTTCGGTGGTCAATTATATATTACAAAAGATAATTGTATTTTTGAAACTATTTCAAAGGATAACAACTCAATCATCATTATTGAAGAAAAAGAAAGTAATTAATGCTTTAATATGTCTAATTTATTTAATAAATCTTGAAGGATTAAAAAAATTAATATCAAAATTAGGTTGAGTTCCCTTTACTAATTCATTAATCGCTTTGCCAGTAACTGCAGCTAAAGTCCAGCCAATATGTTGATGTCCAAATGCATATAAAATATTTTTATTATTTTTTGATCTACCTATTACTGGCATGGAATCAGGTAGCGTAGGTCTTCTTCCCATCCAAGTTGACTTAACTTTTCCTAATTTAGGTAAAATTTTCCTAGCTTGTGTTTCTATCATTTTCAAACGATGTTTATTGGGTGGTTTTTTTATCCCAGCTATTTCAACAGTTCCAGCAGCACGAATTCCTTCTTCAATTTGGATTAAATAAAAACCTGATTGAGACCAGCCTATAGGTCTATTAATTAATTTTTGATCACTTTCAAATAATACATGATAACCTCTTTCAGTGTCTAAAGGAAAATTTTCACCTACCATATTTGCAATAGAGTTTGACCATGCTCCTGCACATACTACAATTTGATCGAATTCAATTTTTTTTTGTTCTAAAATAATTTCGACACAATTATTTTTCTGAATTATATTTTCAACATTTTGATTTATGTAATTTCCTCCTTTTTGCAAAAAACTATTAAATATTTTTTTACTTATAGCTAAAGGATTTGTGGTATGTCTTGATCCAACAAAAAGTTGACCTGCATGATATATTTGAGCTAAGTTAGGTTCTAATTGATAAATATCTTTTTTTGATAATTCTCTTACCTTTATGTTATTCTTTGTTCTTAGATAAGTAGAAAATTTAGCTTCTTCATAAGCTTTTTTTGAATCATAAATATAAATATTTTCTTCTTCTTTGATATGTTTAGATACATCAACTTCATCAAATATTTGATCATAAGCTAGACGTGAATGATGCAATATATTAGCCAATGATGAAGATATATCTTCAACTTTGTCTTTACGACAATTCATTAAAAATTTGAGTGCCCAAGGTAAATTTTTTAAAACATAGAAAAAATTTACTGCTAATGGACCGTTAGAACTTATCAACATAGAAGGAATACTTTTGAATAGTGAAGGAGAATTAACTGGCACATTGGCATAATCTGCAAAGGTGCAAGCGTGTCCAAAACTAGTCATTGAACCAGGAGATTCTCTATCAAAAATAGTTACTTTGTAACCAGATCTTTGTAAAAAAAAAGCAGTGCATATCCCAACAATTCCAGCTCCTACAACAGCTATTTTTTTCACTTTTATTAACGCTGAGATATACCGCGCAATTTTTCTGAACGTCTACGCAATAATTCTACAGTTGTAAGTAAGAATATTGACAGTATAACAAGACATGTCGCCATACACAAAATAACTGGGCTAATTTCTTGTCTTATTCCTGCCCACATCTGTTTAGGTATTGTTAATTGATCTAAACTAGCCATAAACATAACTATAACAACCTCATCAAAAGAAGTAATAAAAGCAAATAAGGCCCCAGATATTACGCCAGGCAAAATTAAAGGCATAATTACTTTAAAAAAAGTTCTAATTGGTTTAGCTCCTAAACTTTGGGCTGCTTTTACCATATTCATATCAAAACCTACAAGTGTTGCTGTTACAGTTATTACTACAAATGGAGTTGCTAACGCAACATGAGCAAGAATTACTCCAGTAAAAGTGTAAACAAGATTTATCCTAGCGTAGAAAAAAAACATTCCAGCTGCAGTGATAATTAGCGGAACTATCATTGGAGATATAAGTATCGACATTATTAATCCTTTGTAAGGCATATGCGGTCTACTTAGACCTAATGCTGCTAAAGTTCCAAGCGCGGTTGCTATAAAAGTTGCTACAATGCCTATAAAAAAACTGTTTATTGTTCCTGTCATCCATTTAGTCGAACAAGGAACCGTGGATGAAACCACTTCAGCACTACAATCTCCAATCATATTTCTATACCATCGAAGTGACCATGCTTCTGGATCTGGAGGCCAAGCTAGCATACCATCAGTAAAAACCATAAATGGAGATACACTAAATGAAATTGGTACAATTGCTATTAAAGGAGCTATTAAAAAGAAAAATACTACTGCGCAGAAAAATAAATAAGTATAATAATAAGTTCTTTGAACTGGAGTTGCGTAACTTGGTAATGCCATATCTATTTTATCCTAGTTTAATATTATCTATGCCAACAATTTTATTGTAAAGCCAATAAAAAATTAACATAACACCTAAAAGAATTGAGCCTAAAGCTGCACATAATCCCCAATTTAAAGTTGTTTTAAGATGAAAAGCAATCCAGCTACCAATTAATTTACCGTCTTTTCCACCCACTAACTCAGGGGTGATAAAATATCCAATTGCTAATACAAAAACTAATAAGCCGCCAGCGCTCATTCCTGGAATGGTTTGAGGCATGTATACTCTCCAAAAAGCTGTTGCAGGTTTGGCGCCTAAGTTTTGTGCTGCACGCATATGACTTTTAGGAATTACTCTCATAACACTATATAATGGTAGTATCATAAACGGTAATAATATTTGTGTCATAGCAATAAGGGTTCCAGTTTCATTGTATACCATCTGAATTCTTCCCTCATCACTTAAAATACCCAGCCAGACTAATACACCATTAATTACGCCTTTTTGTTGTAACATAACAATCCATGCAGTTGTCCTTACTAACAATGAAGTCCAGAAAGGGAGTAATACAAATATCATTAAAAGATTGCTGTAACGTAGGGGTAAGTTAGCAAGTAGATGCGCCACAGGAAACCCTAAAATTAAACAAAAGAATGTAACATAAATACTTACTTTTAATGTCTTAAGCCAAGTCTGCACATAAACTCTTCTTTTTTCATCCTGCATAACTACATTTTGATCCTGGTCATAAGTTCTATCAAGAGCATTCCAATAATATATTGGTGTTTGAGTATTCAACATTTGAGTCATTGAATACCAAAAAGTTGGATCACCCCAATCTTTATTAATTTCTATTAATGTTTGTTTGTAAGATTCAGGAGTCTCTCCCTTTTTTTTCATTTTTTTAATTTGTCTTGAAGTTTTCTTTATCAAACTTTTCCAACCAGATTTAGAGTAATTCATTCTAGTCAAGGCTCTGCCAATTTGAATTTTGTCTCCAGTTGCCAATTCTTCAAATAAGGTTCTGTAAACTGCTTCAGGCGGAAGTTCTTCTTTTTCCCTATCCCATTTTTTATATTCTTCGAAAGTTTTAGGAAAAACTGTATTTATTTGGGCATCATCAACACTACGCATTAGCATATCACCTATTGGCATTACAAAAGTGACAATAATAAATAGCAATAGTGGAAAAACTAAAAGAAAAGCTCTGATTTTATTCTTTCTCTCAGCTTTTCTTAAGCTTTGTTTTAATGGTATACCATCAGTAGTAAGTATTTCAGCAGTGTTAATAGCAACCTCCCAAATAAAAAAAGGCGAGATAAAATCTCGCCTTTAACTTAGATTAATACTAT
>PTKX01000041.1 GCA_002938195.1 Alphaproteobacteria bacterium MarineAlpha5_Bin7
AAAAAAACATCCTTTCTTTGGTGGGTGCGACAGGATTTGAACCTGTGACCCCTGCCGTGTCGAGGGAATGATAGAAAATAATTAATTTTATTTTTTTTCCCTGATTTAAAAAGATTTTTTCATTTTTTTAATTTTGGGGAATTAAAGCATGGGGTAATTTTGGGACAAAAAAAATTGAATGTTTTTTTAGGTATACTCATCTCAAGGCAGAGGATATATTGAGGAAGTTGTGAAAACCCTAATCGTAATTCTTGTATTTTTTATAACAACAATTAATCACGCGAAGAGTCTTGAATATACAGTTCTTAGTGATGAAGAGACTAAATTATTATTAGAAATTTACTTAAGTGCAAATGATATTTGGTATGGCGTATATATTGATGATGGAGCGGGTGACGAAATAAAGATTGGTTATTTTCATCTTTGGCATGAGATTGCAGATCATTATTCAACTTATAATAAACATGTTCTTATTGAAAATGCAAAATTCCATATAAAAATTCTTGGAAGTGAATCAGTAGGAACTGTTGATACACTATCAAAACAAATTTTTCAAGCTGATCCACCTTATAATCTCTTATATGATCTAGAAAGTGAAACAGGAGGAGGGTCAACTATAACAATAACTTCAACAAGAGAAAACGATACAATGAAGGTTGTTTATTTTGATGAAGTTAATGAAGAAATTAAAATATTAGAGAATTTTGATTACAGACTAAATCATCATTTAGTAGAAAGTAGTTTTTATTTACCTAACCAAAATTATATTGGTAATTCTTTTAAGTCTAATAGTTTTGGAGGAGGTAAGTTTTCTGATTTTACTTTTACTTTATCAGAAATAAAGGAAGAAATTGTAAAAGGTGTCCCTTATGAATATTTTGTTTATGATACATTGCAAGATGAAGGAGTATTTCCAGTATCAGGGCAAATGATAGTTGATCCTAATAATTATATGCCAATTTTAATATCCCTAAATGAAATTCAGATGGAAATGCGTTTAGAAGATAAAGAAATTGCAACTGATTTAAGTAATAAACAAGATTTATTTATTGCAAATAATATACCTTTGGATCGTGATTATTGGGAAATTATTCAAAATTATCCAAACACTAATGTTAAAAATATCTTTTTAGAAATTCAAGGCAATTATAACAACCAATTTCCAACAGCTATTCAACAAGAGGTAATACAAGTTGATGGATCAAATTATTTAATTTTGGCTGGCGTGCTACATGGTACAGACTATGGTATGATAGAGTCAGCAACTACTATTGATATTGAAGAAAATTTAAAAAAGAAAGACTTTGATCCAATTGATGATCCAAATATTATAAGTATGGCAACTAAAGGAATAAATGGAGCAATTACAACACTTGATAAAGTTAATAATCTATTAGAATTTGTTTCTGACTATATTGAGGACGATTTAGAAATTAGTAAAACAACAACAGTATACGATATCATTGAAAGTAAATCAGGCGATTGTTCAGAACATTCTAAGTTATTTAATGTTCTAGCAAGGTCTGTTGGTATTCCTTCAAGAGTAGTTTCTGGATACGCATATGATTATCAGACCAAAAAATTTATTGGTCATGCATGGAATGAAGTCGTGATGGATGATATGTGGATTCCTGTTGATCCCACTTGGAATTCATCTTTAATTTTAGGTCATATTAAAGAAAGCGAAGAATTACTTACCTTCATTAATAATATAGAATTTAGACTTGCTCTAATAGAATTTGAGAATGGGGAAGAAGTAATATTTTAATTACGCACTATTACGCATAAAATCTATTATTAATATTTAAAATTACAGTAAAGCATATATAATTTTATTGCCCCTGTTAAGATGAAGAATCATACGGGGGTTTATTTAATTAATCAAAAGCTGCTATTAATAAATCTATTTAATATTCTTATAACAGATTATTAAAATTTAGGTTCAATTCCACCTTTTGTGCAACCTCCAGATAAATGAGAAACTTGTTTATTCGCATTTGCTGAAAGATCATCAAAAGATAAGTTATTTAAATTATTTCCAAACACCATATTAAAATAACCAGCAATTCTATTTATCTTTATGAGTCTTGCTAGAGATCCCTTATATGGTTTCATTGTGACACGATATTCAGTTATACTCTTTGTATAACTTCCACTCCTTGTTACTTCACCATGATAAACTGCTTCATTTGAAGGCTCATCAAGTATCAAATAAAATTCATAACCATCTTGATCTGAAGATGGGGTGCATGTGATTGAGATTTCTGAATGAGCATTGAAAGAAAGAAATGTAAAAATAAATATTAGTAAGAAAGTTTTCATTAATTAATCCTACCATCAAACAAGGAGATTGTTAAGTGCTCTGGTCATATTTGAGAATTTTTTTAATTGGTGGGTGCGACAGGGATTGAACCTGTGACCCCTGCCGTGTCGAGGCAGTGCT
>PTKX01000042.1 GCA_002938195.1 Alphaproteobacteria bacterium MarineAlpha5_Bin7
GTTTGGGACCAGGGGGTCGAAGGTTCGAATCCTTTCTCCCCGACCATGTTTTTGGTATTATTAGTTGACATATAAATTATCAAATATAAAATTTTTTTTAGTTAAAATACATAAATAGGATTTATAAAAAATAATTTTATTGTATTATTATCTAGAAATGAAAAATAAATATAAAAAAGTTTTTTCTATTAGTTTGGAACCTGGATACAGAAATTATACAGTTAAAGATATAATTGACTTAAAAGGAAAAAAAAAATTATCACAAATACTAGTAACTTCCGTTGATGAAGCAACTGCAGCACAAGAAGCTGGCATAGATCTTTTATTAGTTCCAGGCACACTACCTGAATTAAGAAGTATACGTGAAGCAGCTTCTAAAACATTTATGACAATTTCAGTACCCTTTATCAAACATGCTTCAAAAGAAAACGCTGTAAAAAAAGCTTTAGAAATTATGGAAATTGGAGCAGACTCTGTGCATTGTGGATCTTGGAATTTAAATTTTATGAAATATCTGTCTGAATTTAAAATACCCTTTCAAGGTCATGCAGGTTTAGTGCCAAGAAGATCTACCTGGATAGGTGGTGTAAGAGCATTCGGTAAAACTCAAAAAGAGGCAATACAACTTTATAAAGATATTAAAGATATTGAAGATACTGGAGCTTGGGGAGTAGAAGTAGAATGTGTTCCGGAAAAAATAGCAGGCGAAATTACAAAAAAAACATCTTTATTTACTTTGTCAATAGGTGCAGGTAGTGAATGTGACGGTCAGTTTTTATTTTCTGAAGATATTTTAGGTTGCAGTAACATTGACTTTCCGCGTCATGCTAAAAAATATAGAGATTTTAATAAACTATATGCAAAAATTCAAAAAGAAAGAATAGCTGCATATACTGAATTTAAAAAAGATGTAGTGTCACAAAAATTTCCTGCTGAAAAGCAAACAGTAAATATTGATACAAAGGAATTAATTTTATTTAAAAAATTTTTAAATAAAAATTAATTAATGTCTAAAGTACTTACAATTTGTATCTCTAAAGTTTCAGGTGATGATATGATTGAAGTTGAAACTGTAAATTTAATTGCATCAAAAGGAATAATCGAAGATAGATATTTTAAAGAAAATAATGAAAAAGATATTCAAATTACATTAATAGAAAAAGAGAACATTGATTTTTATAATCAAATTTCCAATACTGATATACCTTATATTAATTTTAGAAGAAATATTATTACATCGGGAATTAAATTGAATGATTTAATTAATAAAGAAATATTAATAGGCGATACAAAGATTAAAGCTCATCGATTATGCGATCCCTGCAAATATTTACAAGACAAGCTAACGCAAAAATCATTAGTAAAAAATTTTATTAATAGAGGTGGATTAAGATGCGAAGTGATTACTAGTGGAAAAATATCAGTTGATGACCATATTATTGTTCTCTAATTTTATCATTATCGACTTTAGTTAGTAATATTAGACCTATAGCAAACAAAATAAGTAGCGAAGCCATACCTAATTTAGGTGAAGAGAATATATAAGATATAGTCCCGTATAATACTGGTCCAATAAAAGATGTTACTTTCCCTGAAAATGAATAAAAACCAAAAAATTCATATTTTTTATTATCTGGAATATTTTTTGCAAAGTAAACTCTGCTTGCTGACTGAATTGGACCAAAAAAAGAACTAAGTATTATTGCTAAAATTAAAAAATAATTTTTTTCATTAATCAGGAGTATTGCAAAACTTAATATAAAAATCCAGAATAATGAAAAAACAATAGTGTTTTTTGAACCAAGCTTGTTTTCAATAAATGAAAAAATCCAGCTACCAATTCCAGCTGCAATATTAGTTCCTATTCCAAGCATAATTATATCAGTAGTTGTCATTCCAAATACAATTGTTGCATAAATTGCTGCAACGGCAAAAATTGCATTTATTCCATCCATAAAAAATAATCTTGAGATCAAAAACCAAACTAAATTTTTATACTTTTTAATTTCTTTAAACGTATTTTTGATTTCAATAAAAGATTTTGATATATCTAATTTAAAATTTAAATTTTTTTTTGCAGGATCTTTAAAAGTCATAAAAAGAGGTAATGAAAAAATTATTATCCATAATCCTGTTATAGGGAAACTTATTCTAATATTTTCATATGTATTTTTATCTAAATTAAATAATGGTTCTTGAGGAAGAAAAAATAAAACAAAATATATAATAAATATTATTACAGTGCCTGCATATCCTAGTCCCCAAGCTAAACCAGATAATTTTGCATAATTATCTTTATCTGATATTAATTTTAATTGACCATTATAAAAAATTTGAGAAATCTCATAAGCTATATTACCAATAAAAATAAATATAATAATAAACATAAGATTTATTTGTCCAGGAACTGCCATCCAAAAACTTATTGATA
>PTKX01000005.1 GCA_002938195.1 Alphaproteobacteria bacterium MarineAlpha5_Bin7
TGCAAATTGCTCAGTAACTGAAGTTAAATATACTTTAAGTTCTGGCCATTCTGTTTGTAGCCAATCTTCTAGTTTTGCCATAACACTTGCAGCATTTCCTGTCGTTGTAGTCATAACATAGTGATTTTCACCAAGTCTGCTAGTCACCCCGTCATCCATTACCATCCCATCATCGCCAAGCATCAAACCATATCGACATTTTCCAATTTGAAGTTTTGACCATGAATTAGTATATATGCGATTAAGAAATTCACTTGCATCTCTTCCTTTAATATCAATCTTTCCTAAAGTTGAGGCATCAAGTATTCCTATTCCATCTCTAGTAGCCTTAACTTCGCGATTAACTGCTTGTTGCATATCTTCATTATTTTTTGGATAGTACCAAGCTCTTTTCCATTGTCCCACATCTTCAAATTTAGCTCCGTTATTAACATGCCATTGATGTATTGGAGTTGTTCTTTCTACGTCAAAAAATTCTTTAACATGTCTTCCTGCTAATGCGCCAAAAGTTACAGGCGTGTAGGGTAATCTAAATGTGGTTGTACCAAGTTTATGAATTGGTATGCCCGTTAGCTCTGAGACAATACCTAAAGCATTAATATTGCTAGTTTTTCCTTGATCAGTAGCCATTCCAGTAGTGGTATACCGTTTTACGTGTTCAATTGACTTATAACCTTCTTTGAGGGCTAATTTTATATCTTTTGCGGTAACATCGTTTTGAAAATCAACAAACATTTTAGTTTTGCCGAAATGTTTATCTGAGGGAATAATCCAAAGATGTTTCATTTTATCATAAAAAATTTTTTCTACATTTAAAGGGTTTATATAATTTGTTTTTTCTATTTTTTTTCCTAATTCTGCAAATAATTTTGGAATTTTTTTATTAATTTCTTCTATAATTTTATCTAATTCAAAAGTACCATTACATGCCCCTATAGATATTTGATTTTGAAATGATTGATCAGGAATAAAAGTTGCATCAGATTCTCTGTAGATTAATTTACCTCTTGATTGAGTAAATAAATGTACAGTTGGGGTCCACCCTCCTGATATACAAAGAAGATCACATGGTATTTTTCCATAATTGCTAATTATTTTGTTAGTTCGTCCATCAATTTTATGTACAAATACTAAACTAATTTTTTTTCTACCTGAAGTGTTAGTTATAATATGATTGAATAAAATTTTAATTCCTAAAGATTTAGCTTTTTTAATAAGATCTCCATCAGAATTATTACGTAAATCAATAATGATAATATTTTTTGAAGAATTTTTGTTAATTAAGTTTATAGCTGTATGATAAGCATAATCATTATTAGTAAAAAAAATTATATTTTTTCCTATATTTTGATTTCGATTTGCATAGTAGTTTGCACTATTTGATAACATTATTCCAGGCCTATCATTATTATTAAATGTTAGAGGTCTTTCTATAGATCCGGTTGCTAAAATTACTTTTTTAGCTCTGATTTTCCAGATAATCTGCCTTATATTTTCATTATTTATTTTCTGACAAGCTAATAAATAATTATGGTGCATATACGCAAACACACTAGTATCTTTAACGACTCTAACATTAGGATATTTTTTTAAACTTAAACAAATATCATTTAATAAATTTTCTTCAGAATTATTAATTAACTCATGTTTACTTATTTCATCAACTATTTGTGGTTTTTGCTCTAATAATAAAACTTTTAAATTAGCTTTACCTGCTAGTTCAGCTGCGTACAAACCGCTTATTCCTCCTCCTATTATTAAAACATCGCAATGGTAATGAAAATGTTCGTATTTATCAGGATCATCCTCTGTAGGCGACTTTCCTAAACCTGCTGCTTTTCTGATAAAATATTCATATTTCCCCCAAAATTTTGGAGGCCACATAAAGGTTTTGTAATAAAATCCAGCTGGGAAAAAAGGTGAGAGAATATCATTTATTGATCCAATATCTAAATTTACACTTGGCCAATTATTTTGAGATTTGGCATTTAATCCCTCATAAATAATTATCTCAGTTGCTCTAACGTTTGGTTCAGTTTTATTGCCAGTTTCCAATTGAACAATAGCATTTGGTTCTTCACTACCTGCGCTAATTATTCCTCTTGGTCTATGATATTTGAAACTTCTTCCTACTAAAAATATATTGTTATCAATCAAAGCCTTTGCAAGTGTATCACCTTCACTTCCAAAATATTTTTTTCCATCAAATGTAAAAGAAATTTTTTTTGACATCATTGTTTTTTTTCAAAAGAAGTTGAATAGTTTCCAGAGCCAATTATTGGTTCTCCTGAAGGTGTTTTAGGATTGTTACCTTCTATCTGAGGGGCTTTTTCACCAATATTGTATATTTTTAAAATCTCATCAGTTGCAGTATTTCTTACAACATTAAACCATCTACGACATCCATTTGAATGATTCCATCTTTCAAATTGAATACCCTTTATATTTTTACGCATAAATAGATAATCCGCCCATTGATCGTCGGTTAAATTTAGAGGATTTTTTGGACGCACAATGTGTGCCTCACCTCCACAATTAAATTCGGATTGATCTCTTTCACCACAATGAGGACAATTTATTAAAAACATAATTAATGAGCTACTGCTGCAGCACCATGCTCGTCTACCAATTCTCCACTTGAAAAACGATTAATATTAAAAGGTGCATTTAGAGCATGGGGTTCATCATTAGCAATTGTATGTGCAAAAACCCAGCCTGATCCCGGGGTTGCTTTAAAACCTCCTGTTCCCCAACCACAATTAAAATACAATCCATTAATATGAGTTTTGCTCACAATTGGACTTGCATCTGGACATATATCAACAATTCCACCCCAGTGTCGTAACATTTTCATTCTTGAAAAAAGAGGAAATAGTTCTACAACTGCAGTTATGGTATCTTCTACAATATTGAATCCTCCTCGCTGAGTATAAGAGGTATAACCATCAGTTCCAGCGCCTATAACTAGTTCACCTTTATCTGATTGTGAAACGTATGCATGAATAGTATTTGACATAACTACAGTATCAATAATTGGTTTTACTGGCTCAGAAACTAAAGCTTGCAAAGGTCTACTTTCTAAAGGAAGTCTAATACCAACCATGTTTGCTATAACACTAGAATGTCCAGCAGCAACTACTCCTATTTTTTTTGATTTTATTAATCCTTTAGTTGTTTCAATTCCGGTAACATTACCTTCTTTAATATTAATATTAGTTACTTCGCAGTTTTGAATTATATCAACGCCCATAGCATTTGCACCTCTGGCATAACCCCAAGCAACTGCATCATGTCTTGCAGTCCCTGCGCGACGTTGAAGTGTAGCTCCTAAAACAGGATATCTAATATTTTGCGAAGTATTAATTACTGGACAAAATTTTTTTACCTGTTGAGTATTGAGCCACTCACAATCAATATCATTTAGTCGGTTAGCATGCCATCGGCGTTTCAATTCTCTAACATCATGTAGAGTATGAGCAACATTCATTACACCTCTTTGCGAAAACATAACATTGTAATTCAGTTCTTGTGACATACCTTCCCATAATTTTAGAGCATGTTCATATAAAGCAGCACTTTGATCCCATAAATAATTAGATCTAATGATAGTAGTGTTTCTTCCAGTATTTCCTCCGCCTATCCATCCTTTTTCAATTACTGCTATATTTTTAATATTATGATTTTTAGCTAGATAATAAGCGGTTGTTAATCCGTGACCACCTCCACCAATTATTATAGCTTCATATTCTTTTTTTGGCTCTGGGGAGTCCCAAGCTGGCTGCCAGTTTTCATGATAAGAAAAAGCATTTTTAATTAGAGAAAAAACAGAATATTTTTTTGGTTTTTTATTCATTTTGATAGACTAAAGTAAATCTATAACAGTTTTAGAAAAGACCTTCAATTTCTCCATTATCATTAAGATGAATAGAATTAGCTGCAGGAACGCTTGGGAGTCCTGGCATGGTCATAATTTCTCCACATACCACAACAATAAATTCTGCGCCGCTAGAAAGCCTTACCTCTCTTATGGGGATGCTATGTCCAGATGGCGCACCTTTTAGCGCTGGATCTGTTGAAAAGCTATACTGAGTTTTGGCCACACAAATAGGAAAATTTCCATAACCATTTTCTTCGAATTGTTTTAACTGTTCTTTAATCTTGTTATCAGCGATAACTTCGCTAGCATCATAAATTTCTTTTGCTATGGTTTCTATTTTATCTAATAAACTAATCTTATCTTCATAAAGAACTTCAAATGATTTTTCTTGATTAGATATTTCAACAACTTTTTTGGCAAGCTCAACAGTTCCCTCTCCACCTTTTGACCAATGCTGGCAAGATATTGCCTCAACATTAATTTTTTTACATTCATCTTTAAGGGCTAACATTTCATTTTCTGTATCAGCAATAAAATGGTTTATAGCAACTACAACTGGCAATTTAAATTTTCTAATATTTTCTATATGTTTTTTTAAATTAGATATTCCAGATTTAACAGCTTCAATATTTTCTGTTTTTAAATTTTCTTTAGAAACTCCTCCATGCATTTTTAGCGCTCTGATAGTAGCAACTAAAACTACAGCATCTGGAGCCAGTCCTGCCATTCTACATTTTATATTAAGAAATTTCTCTGCTCCTAAATCAGCACCAAAACCTGCCTCAGTAACAACATAATCTGACAACTTTAAACTTGTTTTTGTTGCAATAACACTATTGCAGCCATGAGCTATATTAGCAAACGGGCCTCCATGAATAATAGCAGGATTATTTTCTAAAGTCTGAACTAAATTAGGCATTAAAGCTTGTTTTAATAATACGGTCATTGGACCTTCGGCTTTTAAATCTTTTGCAAAAATTGGTTTTTTATCTCTTGTATAAGCAATTGTTATGTTACCAAGTCTTCTTTCTAAATCTTTTAAATCACTTGCTAAACAAAATATTGCCATTACTTCTGAGGCAACTGTTATATTAAATCCATCTAATCTTGGGTATCCATTAGAAATACCTCCAAGGTTAGCCGTTATTTCTCTTAAAGCTCTATCATTTAAATCAATGCATCTTTTCCAAGAGACTCTTCTAGAGTCAATTCCTAATTTATTACCCCAATAAATATGATTATCAATTAAAGATGCTAACAAATTATTTGCTGAAGTAATTGCATGAAAGTCGCCTGTAAAATGTAAATTGATATGTTCCATGGGAATTACTTGAGCATAGCCACCACCAGCTGCGCCACCTTTCATTCCAAAACTTGGTCCTAGACTTGGTTCTCGCAAACATACTGTGCTTTGTTTTCCAATCTTACAAAGACCATCACTCAAACCCACTGATGTGGTTGTTTTTCCTTCACCAGCTGGAGTTGGAGTAATAGCAGTTACTAGTATAAGTTTAGAATTTTTATTAGGGAGTTTGTTAATAGAATTAATATCTATTTTCGCAATATGATGTCCATAAGGTCGTAAATCTTCATCTTTTAAATTTAATTTAGAAGCTATATCTTTTATATTCTCTTTTTTAGCTTTTCTTGCGATTTCAATATCAGACATAATAAATAATTTTTGTTGTATAGACTATTTTTTGTCAGGTTTAAATTCATTATTAGAATTAATTTCAAGCGATGAATCTAAAATTAAACTTAACCATTCTGATGTTTTTTTTATACCTCCAAATGCATAAAAATGCAGTTTTGCCAATCGAGAAGCTGGATTTTCCTGTTTATATAGAGCAAGATCAGTGATCAACTTATCAGGAGTCTTAGATGAGGCAAGTTTAGTTATGTTTAAAGCTTGTTTTGAGAGAAACCTTATGGAATTTCTTATGCCACATGAAGTAGCATAGGATATCAAAGTTTTTAAAGTTGCCGGACCAGGTATGCCTGCATGAATTTCTAATTTATTGTTTAAGGAATTTAGATGATATTCCCATTTTTCAAAAATAGAAGCTTCAAAAAAAAATTGTGTAGCTATATATATTTTAAAATCGACATTATTAGCAAAATTATTTTTTTCAATAATTGCCTTATCAAGTTCAGTATTAGAAATATCTGGACTACCTTCCGGATGTCCAGCTACACCAACTTGAGTAAAGTTAAATTTTGATAATAAATCTGTTTTTAAAACTTCTATACTAGAACTAATTTCTCCTTTTTGATTTCCCCCACCTCCAATAATTAATATTTTTTTACATCCTGCATTTTCTGATAAGGAACCTATGTATTTTTCTAAATCTGCAATATCTTTTATTGTTCTGGCTGGGAGGTGAGGGATTACATCAAATCCTTCAAGATTTAATTTTTTACAAGTATTTACTACATTGTCTGGGTTTTCATCTGGCAAGTAAGTTACATATACATCATTCTTTTTAGGTAACATTTCAATAAAAGTACCATATTTATTATAAACATTAGGTGTAGTTTCTATTGAGAAATCTTTTATTAATTCTTTGATTAATAATTCTTTATAATTTGTTGCCATTTAATAACATTTATTTATATATTTTTCCTGTAAATGAATAGTGATCAATTTACCATAATTTCTTTTTATCAATTCAAAAAAATTCGTAATCCTGAGAAATTACAAATAATATTAAAGGATTTTTGCTTCTTTCATAAAATTAAAGGAACAATCCTTTTAGCAAATGAAGGAATTAATGGAACAAATGCTGGATTAAAAAATTCTATTAAATTACTGCAAGAGAAATTAAATGAATTAAATTTCAAGGATTTAGAGATCAAAGAATCTTTGTGTCAATATATGCCTTTCAATAGATTGAAAATTAAAATTAAAAAAGAAATTGTGACATTTGACGGAAATCACTACAATTCACTCACCGGTACTGCCAAACATATAGATAATCAAAGTTGGAATAATTTGATCAAAGAAAAAAATACGCTTGTAATTGATGTAAGAAATGAATTTGAGAATAAGATGGGAACCTTTGTAAATTCATTAAATCCTAAAACTAAATCTTTTTCTGAATTTAAAAAATATGTAGATTCATTTTTAAGTAAGCATAAGGATAAAAATATCGCCATGTTTTGCACAGGAGGAATAAGATGTGAAAAAGCATCTTCTTATATGTTAACCAAGGGTTTTAAAAATTTATATCAATTAAAAGGAGGCATAATAAAATATCTTGCAAAAATTCCCAAAAAAGAATCTCTATGGCAAGGTGAGTGCTTTGTATTTGATAATCGTGTATCTATTACAAATGGAATGTCAGTAGGAACTTATTCTTTATGTCATGGCTGCAGATTACCTATAAATTCTGAAGATAAGGAGTCTTACAAATATGAAGAAGGTGTTACATGCCCAAATTGTTTTAATAAAATATCTTTAGATAAAAAAAGAAGACTTAGAGAGCGCAACAAACAGATTAAAATATCCAAAAAGAAAGGTATTTATAACCCCTATATTAGATTAACTACTTTTGATTATTCTTAAAAATATGTTTATTTAATTTATTTTTTATATATAGACTTTGTATGGCTAAAAAAACATCATTTGCATTAAAGCAATTAGTTCCAGAAGAAAATCCAAAAACAGGAACGAAATATATTGTGAGAAAACCAACAAAAGGATTAAAGGTTTCAGAGAAACTTAGATTAAAAAAATATGATCCAGTATTAAAAAAACATGTATGGTTTGTTGAAAAAAAAATGCCTCCTCATAGTAAATAATAGACTCGAAACCTTTATATTTATTCTCTTATCACTATTTATTTTTTATGATTAAAAAAAAAATAGCTGTTATTGGATCAGGTATCTCAGGTTTAAGTGCTAGTGTTTTTTTATCTTCTAAATATGAAGTGCAACTTTTAGAAAAAAATGATTACTTAGGAGGTCATACACGAACTAAAAAATTAAAAGAAAACAACAATATCTTAAGTATCGATACAGGCTTTATTGTTTATAATAATAAAAATTATCCTGATTTAAGTAATTTTTTTAAATATTTAAATCTTGAAACAGAAGAATCAAACATGTCTTTCTCTTTATCTATAAATAAATCAAATATTGAATATGGAGGATCAAGTTTAAAAAGCCTATTTGCACAAAAAAAAAATTTATTTTCATTTAAATTTTTATTATTAATTAAAGAAATAAGAAGGTTTTATAAATTTTGTAAAAATTTATCTTTAGAGAATTATACAAATGAATTCACATTAGAAGATTTTTTAAATCAAAATAAATTTAGTGACAATATAAGAAATCTCCATATTTATCCAATGGCTTCCTCAATTTGGTCAAATAATAAAAAAGAAATTAAAAATTTTCCTTTTGTCTCTTTTATAAATTTTTTTAAAAATCACGGATTATTTGATTTTAAAAACAGACCTCAATGGAGATTTGTAAAAGGGGGGAGCAGTAAATATATAGAGAAAATTATATCAAAAAAAATGTTTAATTATAAGGTAAATTTTTGTGTTAAAAAGATTATTAGAAAAAAAAATAAAATAGTAATAATATCAGATAATGGTCAAAATATAGAAGTAGATAAAGTAGTGATCGCTACACATGCCGATCAATCATTAAAAATGTTAGAAGAGCCAAGCAAAGAGGAAAATAATATTTTATCAAAATTTAGATATACTAACAATGAAGCTTTTTTGCATTCAGATCATTCTTTTATGCCAAGAAATTTAAAGGCATGGTCTAGTTGGAATTTTATAGGAGATTCTATAAATGATAATAATTTTTCTTTAAGTTATTGGATGAATAATCTTCAAAACATTAAAAGTAACAAAGAATATTTTGTTACTATCAATCCTCAAATATCTCCAAAAGAATATTATGATCATACCTTTTTCGAACATCCAATTTACAATTTAGAAACAATAAATGCTCAAAAAAAAATCAACATAATTCAAGGTTATTTGAATACTTATTATTGTGGAAGTTATTGTGGATTTGGTTTTCATGAAGATGGTATTCAATCAGCAGCATATATAGCTGAAGTTTTGAACGTAGCTCTACCTTGGGAAAGAAATGAAAATTTTGAAAGTAGATTAAATTACAGTAAAAAGCATTATGGAGACTAAGTTATTTTTTTGCAAAGTGATACATGAAAGATTTATTCCTTTTAAAAATAGGTTTAAATATAATGTTTTAAGTATTTTTATAGATTACGATGAAATCAATTATTTATCAAAAAAAATTTTTTTGTTTTCATATAACAAGTTAAATTTATTTTCTTTTAATGAAAAAGATCATGGTTTCAGAGATGGACAATTATTAAATGAATATGTAAAATATTATCTGAAAGAAAATAAAATTAAATTTAATCATCTAAAAATAAAAATTTTATGTTTTCCAAGAATATTAGGATATGTTTTTAATCCCTTGTCCGTTATTTATTGTTTTGATAATAATCGGCTTATATCTATTTTTTATGAAGTTAAAAATACACCTAATGAGCAACATACCTATATTTTTGCAAATAAAAAAAAGCTTAATAAGTCAATATTAAATCATCAATGTAATAAAAATTTTTATGTATCGCCATTTATTGAAATGAACTGTAAATATAAATTTAACAATAAAATTCCAAATGATAGGGTTTCAATTATCATTGAAGTTTTTGATCAATTAAAAAATAAAATTTTACTTGCATCACAAACAGGAAAAAGAATTAAATTTAATTCGTTTTCGATACTAAAATATGTATTATTTAATCCTCTAGTAATGTATAAAATAATTTTTCTTATCTTATATCAGTCAGTTGTTATTATGTTTAAGGGTGGTAAATATTATTCACGAAAACAAAAGAAAAAAAATTCAATTTCTTTTGAAGGAAATATTTAATATGAAAATTTTTTCAAATTATTTTGATAATTCATTTGAAAAATTAGCTCATACTTTTTTATCAAAAAATAAATATGGAAGTATAAAAGTGATATTTCCTTCGAAAAAATTTTATATTTTTAAGGGTTATGAAGAAGGATATGAAGCAGATGTTAGGTTAAATAATTATAATTTGTTTTATAAGTTATTAAGAAAAGGATCTGTTGGATTTGCAGAATCTTATATGGATGATGATTTTGAGACTAGCAACTTATCAAAGCTGCTACTTTTTGCTCGGCAGAATGAGCTATCCTATTTGAATCAAAAAAAAGCAAAATGGTTTCATAATTTTATTATAAAAATACAACATTATATGAAAAAAAATACAAAAATTGGTAGTAAAAAAAATATAAGCCATCATTATGATCTCGGTAACAATTTTTATAAACAATGGTTGGATAAATCGATGACATATTCATCCGGATTATTTGAGCAAAGTAGTGACGATTTATATAAAGCTCAATTAAATAAATATATAGGCATAGCTGAACCATTAAAATTAAATGATCAATCAAAACTACTTGAAATTGGATGTGGCTGGGGAGGATTCTCAACATTTGTTGCAAAAAAATATGGAGCAAATGTAAAGGCAATAACAATTTCAAAAGAACAATTTAATTTTGCTTCAGAAAAAATTGCTAGCGAAGGCTTGAATGAAAAAATATCTATTGAGATGCGTGATTATAGAGATATTAAAGATCAATATAAAAACATAGTTTCAATAGAAATGTTTGAAGCTGTTGGAAAACAATATTGGTTGCAATTTTTTGATAAAATTAAAAGTAGTTTAACCAATGATGGATTAGCTACAATGCAAATAATAACTATTGAAGAAAATAGAGCTAATTATTATCAATCTAATCCTGATTTTATCCAGCAATATATTTTTCCTGGAGGCGTTCTTCCTTCAAAAAAACAACTATCAACAATAACTACTTTGTTAGGATTAAAATTAAATGAATATAAAAATTTCCAACAATCTTATGCTAAGACTTTAGAATTATGGAATAAGAAATTTCAGGATTCCTGGACTCACATTTCTCAACAAGGTTATTCTTTAAGATTTAAAAGAATGTGGGAATACTATTTGTGTTATTGCCAAGCAGGCTTTATTTCAGGATCAACAGACGTTTCTCAATTTATAATAAAGAAATAATGAAAGTATAGATTAAATTATTTTAATTCTTAGCTTTTGCTTCTTCATCATTATTTATTTTTTTTTTGGATCTATTAAGTGATTTTTCTAATTCTTTGAATGTGCATAACCCAATATCCATTGGGCTTTTAGATTCAAAGATAGCTTCTCTGTACGTTCCGTTTCTAATCGCAACCACGGTATTTTTTGTTGAACCAGTAAGTTTAGCTATTTGTGAATCTGTTAGTTCAACTGGGTATCTTTTTATTAACCAAAGTATTGCATGTGGTTTTTCTTGTCTCAAGGATATAGGCGTATACTTTGTATCTTTTTTCCTTGGGGGCAAACTTTCTATAATTTCTGAAGAGATTAGTTCCAATCTAGCATTATTATCTTGTTCACACCTTTTTATTTCATCGCGAGTTAACTGGTTATTATCGATAGGATCATAACCCTGCATGCCTATAGCAACGTCACCATCTGCAATTCCTTGAACCTCTAGTTCGTGAAGACCACAAAACTCAGAAATTTGAGTAAAAGAGAGAGTAGTATTTTCTATTAACCAAACTGCTGTAGCTTTTGGCATTAGCGGTAGTTTCATATTTTGCCTTTTTTAATTAACAAGCTCTTATAAATATATTAATAACAAATAAACAGGAAAATATTAATAATGGATGATTTTTTAGAATTTGATGGAGAAAAAAAAACAATAAAATCCATCAGTTTAGAAGATTTTAGTGTTGAGGATTTGCAAAAATATATAAATGAATTAAAAAAAGAAATTGAGCGTACTGAAAAGGAACTAATTAAAAAAAATAAAATTCAGGAAGACGCAAAAAAGTATTTTAAATAATTACTTAACTACCTTTAGTCCTTTAAATCTTTTTTCAAAACGCGCAACTTGACCTTCACTATCATTTATGTTTGTTTTACCACCTGTCCATGCAGGGTGTGATTTTGGATCAATTTCAAGTTTAAGTTTATCAGATTCTTTTCCCCAAGTGGATCTTGTCTTAAATGAAGAACCATCAGTCATGATCACTTCAATATCGTGATAATCAGGATGAATTTTTTTTTTCATGATTGAGGCTTATAAGTATACTTTTAATAAAGTAAAGTCAGTTTTTTAGATTATTTATCATTAATTCATGAATATGGGCATTTGATACTAAAATATCTTTAGAATTGATATTCCATTTATTCCCATCTAATTCTGTAATTTTGCCACCAGCTTCCTTGACAAGTAAGATTCCACTAGAAACATCCCATATATTTAAACCTCGCTCCCAGAATCCATCTAATTTTCCTGCAGCTACATAAGCAAGATCAATTGCAGCTGACCCCATCCTTCTAATTCCTGAGCTATCTTTTGCAATATTGTATATTTCTTTCATATGTTTATCTTCAATTTCATTTGAATGTGGAATACCTGTTCCAATTATTGATGTTTCTAAATTATGACGTTTTGAAACTCTTAATCTTTTGTTGTTACACCAGGCTCCGTTCCCCTTTGATGCCCAGAAAAATTCATCAGATATTGGATTAAATATTACTCCATCAGTAATTTCATCATCTTTTATTTTTGCCACCACAATACCAATAATGGGAATACCATGAATAAAATTAGTTGTTCCATCTATTGGATCAATTACTATCATTTCTTCATTTCCTTTAATTAAACCTTTTTCTTCAGACAAGTAAGTGACATCAGGAAAATACTTTTGAAGAGTTTCTAATAATGATTTCTCTACATTAATATCTGCATTCGTTACAAAATCTCCAACACTTTTAGAATTAATTTGTAAATTTTCTATTTCTCCAAAATCTCTTATTAACATTTTACTAGCTTTTCGTACTGCTTTTTCAAAAATGTTTATTATAGGAGGTTGATTAAACATACTTATTTTTTTAATTTTTCAACGTAGCTTCCGTCAATAGTGCTAACTACTATTTCATCCCCTGTTTCAATAAATTGTGGAACATTGGTTTTAATTCCATTTTCAAGCATTGCAGGTTTGTAAGAAGCAGAAGCGGTTTGACCTTTTACAACAGCATCAGACTCTATTACTTTAAAGCTGATATTATCAGGTAATATTAATGATATAGGACTAGATTCATAAAATTGGATTATTACACTTTGATTTTCTTTTAAAAAAACTTTCTGATCTTGTGAAATAATATCATTGCCAATTTCAATTTGCTCATAATCTATACTATCCATAAAAATAGATTTATCTTCCGAATTATATAAGAACTGACATTCTTTTTCGTCTAGCACAGCTCTCTCGACACTTTCAGATGATCTAAATCTTGAATTTTTTTTAGTTCCTTCTTTAATATCTTTCATTTCAACCTGTAAATATGCTCCACCTTTTCCAGGTTGTGTATGTTGAGTTTTTAAAACCTTCCAAAGTCTATTTTCTATTTCTAAGATATTACCAACTTTGATTTGGTTTCCATCTATTTTCATAACCTGCCTTACTTAAAATCAATTTAATATATTTTAACCAGCTAATATATTAGTGATTTTTTTGTTAATATGCTTAATTCTAGATAGATCTACTATACTAAAATTTGGATTTAATGAAACTTTATTTTTTCTTGCAATTTGATTTAATCTTTTTAAAGTATTTTTATCTGCCTCAGTTTTTAAGTATTCAACTTCCAATTCTAATAAATCAATAAGCAACCCGTAATTTTTTTTACAATCTATAAATAATTTATATTTATTTTTAATTTTATTTTCTTTTATTGAATTATTAAATTCAACCAGCCAATCTCTTCCTAATCGATTAATCATAAAATATTTTATAAATAAAACTGGCAATATCTTTTTATTTATACATGCGTTGATGGTTTCTATTGCTTGTTGATATGAAATGATAGCAAAGCAATATTTTTTATATTTCACTTATAATATTTTTTTTAGGTTTATTAGAGTGTCTACCATTCTATTTGAAAAACCCCATTCATTATCATACCATGATAATACTCTACAAAATTTATTATTAATTACTTGGGTTTGAGTTAAATCAAAAATAGAACTGTGAATATTATGATTAAAATCTATAGATACCAATGGTAATTGATTAACTGACAAAATATTCTTCATATTTTTTTTCTTACTAGCATTTATCATTGCTTTATTTATTTTATTTATTGTTGTTGCTTTTTTTGAAATAAAAGTAAGATCTATTAATGAAACATTTTGTGTAGGAACTCTTATAGCTGTTCCATCTAATTTTCCAACCAAAGAGGGCAAAACTAAGCCTATTGCTTTTGCAGCTCCAGTTGTTGTTGGTATCATAGATGTGGAAGCTGCGCGCGCCCTTCTAAGATCTGTATGATTTTGATCTACAGTTCTTTGATCTCCGGTGAAGCTATGAATAGTAGTCATAAATCCTGATTCAATTCCTACTAATTTTTCTAAAACCATTACAATTGGTGCTAGACAATTGGTTGTACAAGAGCCATTTGAAATAATTTTATGCTTTGAATGTAATTTGTTATTATTTACTCCCTGCACTATTGTAATGTCAGCGTTTTTAGCCGGAGCTGATATTAGTACTTTTTTGGCACCTGCTTTGATATGTTGCAAAGATTTTTCCTTTGATGCAAAAATTCCACTGCACTCAAGAACTACATCTACACCTAGTTTTTTCCAAGGAAGTTTGGATGGATCTTTTTCTGATAAAAATAATATATTTTTATCATTATATTTTAATCCTGATTTTGTTTTTTTAATTTTTAGTGGAAATTGACCATGAGAGCTATCATAACGCAACAAGTGATGACTTGATTCTATTGAGCCCAATTCATTTATAGCTATAATATTAATATTTTTGATTTTTCTTTCTAAATAAGCTCTAAATACAAGTTTACCAATTCTACCAAATCCATTTATTGCAACTTTCATTTATATAACTTTTGCTTTTATATTATTTTTTATCATTTTTATAAGGTTTTCAGAATTAATTCCAAAGTGATCATAAAGCTCTTTATAAGGAGCACTGGCCCCAAATGAATTCATACCTAAAAAATTATCACTTGGGACGAATTTTTCCCATCCATTAATGACGGCTGCTTCTATGGCGAATATTGGCTTTTTACCTAATATCTTATTTTTATATTTAATATCTTGTTTTGAAAAAAATTCCCAAGATGGAAAAGAAATAACTCTTAGATAAAAATCTTCTACTTTTAAATTATTAGAAGCTTCAACGGCAATCTCAACTTCTGACCCAGTAGCTAAAACTGTTGCATCATATTGATCAAAATCAATTACGGGGTAGGCACCTAATTCAACATAATTTTTATCTATTTTTGAATTTCTTAATAAGGGTAAATTTTGTCTAGTAAGAACTAAAACAGTTGGGGTAGAATTTGCTTTTAAAGCAGCTTCCCATGATTCTATAGTTTCAATAATATCACAAGGTCTTATAACATTTAAATTAGGAATAGATCTTAGAGATGCTAAGTGTTCTACCGGTTGATGAGTTGGCCCATCCTCACCGAGACCAATTGAGTCATGTGTCATTACATATATTACAGGCAGTTTCATAATTGATGCCAATCTAATGGAGGGTCGACAATAATCTGTAAATACAAGGAAAGTGCCTCCATAAGGCTTTAATCCTCCATGTAAGGCTAAGCCATTCATTATACCAGCCATAGCGTGCTCTCTTACTCCGTAATATATATATCTTCCAGAAAAATCATTTTTTGAAATAATTTTCATATTACTTGCCTTAGTATTATTAGAACCAGTTAGATCTGCAGAACCACCAATCAAATTATCAAGATGTTGAGTAAAAATGTCTAAAGAACTTTCACTAGCCTTTCTGGTAGCGCAGCTAGTTTTTTTATTTAAGTGATTATTTTTAAAAACATTGATTGATTCTTTGACTTCAGGAGATAGATTGCTAGAAAAATATTTTTTATATTCTGAATTATCTTTTATTTTATTAAATTCATTTTTCCATTCTTGGATATCTTTATCATTTCTCTTAGAAAAATTTCTCCATATATCTAAAATATCATTTGGAATTTCAAAAGGCTCGTATGACCAATTTAAATTTTTTCTAGTTAAATTTACCTCTTCTTCACCAAGAGGCGACCCATGTGACGAAGAAGATGACTCTTTGTTTGGAGATCCAAAGCCTATTTTAGTCTTACAAGAAATTAAAGTTGGATTTGTATTTGATTTAGCTTTATTTATTGCTGCTGATATTTCCTCTTGATTATGACCATCAATACTTAAAGTTTGCCAACCGTAAGCGCTAAATCTTTTTATTACATCATCTGATGTAGAAAGATTAGTACTGCCGTCAATTGAAATAGAATTGTTATCAAAAAAAACTATCAATTTTGATAAGTTTAAGTGTCCTGCCAAACTACATGCTTCATGGCTTAAACCTTCCATCAAACATCCATCCCCTGCAAATACATATGTAAAATGATTTATGATTTTAGAGCTAAATTTTGATTGAAGAATTTTTTCAGCTAATGCCATCCCAACACCATTTGCTAGTCCTTGAGACAAGGGACCTGTCGTTGTTTCTATACCAGATAATTCTAAATATTCAGGATGCCCAGCTGTAGAGGAGCCTAGTTGTCTGAAATTTTTTATATCCTCAATTGTAATATCCTTGTATCCACTTAAATATAAACAGGCGTATAAAAGCATAGAACCATGCCCATTAGAGATAACAAGGCGATCACGATCTAGCCATTTTGGATTTAAGGGATCAAATTTTAAATGATCTTTATATAGCGAAGTGGCAATATCAGCCATTCCCATAGGCATTCCTGGGTGGCCTGACTTAGCTTTTTCGACTGCATCAATTGATAGAAATCTTATACAGTTAGCTAATTTTTGAAAAATTTGAGAATCCATAAATTTTAGGTAACTATTTCTGTCAGTTTATAAAGACTATTATACTAATATTAAGTCTCATTAAAGTGACTTTTTTTATAAATAAAACTATAAATAATTATGAATCTTTTGAAAAAAATTGAAAATTTAAAAAATACCCTAAACAAATTTGAAAATATGGTTGATGAATTAGGCGATAATATCATTAGTAAACAAGAAAAAATTAATCATTTAAAGCAAAAAATTGAAGAAAATGTCAAAAGAATCGATGAAATAATTCAAAATTCAGATGCCGATTCTTAAAACTCAAATTTTAGGATCTATAGTAGAGATTAATTATGAAACAGATGAAAAGCAAAGACTATTATTTATAATAGATAAATTTAATCAAAGATTAAAAGAATTTCAAAAACTAGAAGGTCAAGTTAGCGATAAAAAAATTATTTATCTTGCTGCATTAAAAATTGAGAACGAGCTTAAAGAAAATAATGAAAAAAAATCTAGTTATGAAAATAGTAAATACTTAGCGAAGGAAAATATTGAACTTAAAGATAAAATAAATGAATTAAATTTAGAAATTAAAGAATTAAAAAGTGTTAATTTGAAAGCATTAGATGAAATTGATAAAATAGAATTAAAATTAAATCAGTTAATTAAAAATATTTTAAAGTCTAAAATTGATGAATATTGAAATAGAAAAAAAAAATCAAAGAAAAAGTGCAAATATAAAGAGAGAAAAACTTTTTTCTGCAAATAAAAATACTCAAGTAAATTTTATTAGGAATTTAGAAAAATTAGACTTATTTAAAAAAGCTAAAATTATAGGAAGTTTTGTTTCAATTAGAACTGAAATTTCAACCCTTGAAATAAATCATTTTATTTTAAAAAATGACAAACAATTATGTTTGCCTAAGATTAATGGCATGTCTAATGAATTGATTTTTAAAGAATATGATTTTAAATCTAAACTTGTTACTGGTAAATATGGAACTCAGGAACCAAATAATAATAATCAAGATTTATTACCTGAAATTATTCTCACTCCCTGTTTAGCTTTCGATATGCAAGGATATAGACTTGGATACGGAGGAGGTTATTATGATAGGACATTTGATTTTTATGAAAAAATCAATCATGATTACATTTCTATTGTTGTTGCTTATTCAGATCAAAAAGTAGATAAGGTATTTCATAATGATTTAGATAAAAGAATCGACTACGTATTAACAGAAAAAGAATTATATAAAATTAAATGAAAATCATTTTTATTGGAGATATAGTAGGAAGGTCAGGAAGAGAAGCATTAAGCAATAATCTTAGTTTAATAAAAAAAAAATATCAACCTGATGTTATTGTAGCAAACGCGGAGAATGCTGCAGCAGGTTATGGCTTAAATAAAAAAATAGCTACCGAACTGATTGAGCAAGGAGTTGATGTTTTAACATTAGGAAATCATGCATGGGATCAAAAAGAAATGCTTTCCTATATTGAAGAATGTTCACAAATAGTTAGAGCTATAAATTATCCTGAGGGAGTGCCAGGTAGGGGGGAATGTAAAGTAGTTTTAGAAGATGGAAGATCCCTTATTGTTATTCAATCAATGCTTAGATTATTTATGGGCTTATCTTTAGATGATCCTTTTTTTTCTATTAAAAAAAGATTATCTTCAGAATTTCTAGGCAGCACTGTAAATGCAATTATTGTTGATTTACATGGTGAGGCCACTTCCGAAAAAAATGCTTTTGCTCATTATGTGGACGGCAAAGTAACAGCTGTATTAGGAACCCATACTCATATACCTACTGCCGATGCTAGAATTTTAGATAATGGTACTGCTTATCAAACTGATGTGGGCATGACAGGAAACTATAATTCAGTGATTGGTATGGAAAAAGAAGGACCCATACATGGATTTACCAAGGGATATAGACAGGAGGGGCGCTTTGTGTCAGCTGCCGGAAAAGGAAAGGTTTGCGGGGCTTTTATTGAAAGTGATGATCAAAATGGTCTAGCAAAAATTATAGAAACTTTCCAAATATAAGATTTTACACATAATAGACACATTGTGACAGTAATTAGCATAATTTGATGAAATTGCTTTACTAATAACGAATTAAAAATTTATACACTATTTTAATGGCAGGACATTCAAAGTTTAAAAATATAATGCATCGCAAAGGTGCCCAAGATAAAAAGCGAGCAAAAATATTTTCTCGTTTGGGGAGAGAAATTTCTGTTTCAGTTAAAGAAAGCGGACCTGATCCAGAAAAAAATATTCGACTCCGTTCTGCTATTACTGCAGCTAAGTCATTAAATATGCCAAAAGATAATATTGAACGCGCAATTAAAAAGGGAGAAGGAAATGATGCTGACTCTAATTATGAAGAAGTAAGATATGAAGGTTATGGACCTTCAGGGATTGCAATAATTGTGGATGCTATGACAAATAATAAAAATAGAACAGCTGCTGAAATTCGTTCTATTTTTAGTAAACATGGAGGAAATCTTGGAGAGACAGGTAGCGTGAGTTATAATTTTAAAAGACTAGGATCTATATCGCTTGAAAAACAACTTGCAAATGAAGAAGATCTCTTTGAATTTGCTATAAATAATGGCTCCCAAGATTTTGAAGTTAACGAAGATAACTATGTAGTTTATTGTGATCAAAGTCACCTTCATTCTTTAAATGAGAAAATTATTAATAAATTTGGATCAACAAAATCAACTGAATTAACTTGGATAAGTGAAAATAATATTAAAGTACAAAAAGAATCCGCTGAAAAATTATTTAATTTATTAAATTCTTTAGAGGAAAATGATGATGTTCAAAATGTTTCTTCAAACTTTGAAGTTTCGGAAGAAATTTTACAAAGTTTAACTTAGCTAATAGAAAGGTATTTAAATGGCTGATAAAACTTGGAAAAAACGAGAAAGAGATGTCGCAAGTTATTTTGACGGCATAAGAACGCCTTTAAGTGGAGGTAACGGAAAAGTTACTAGGGCTGATGTTATACATGAAGAACTATTTATAGAGTGTAAGTTGAGAGCGAAACATACAGCTGTTTCACTTTGGGATGATACGGCTAAGCTTGCAAAAGAAGAAGGCAAAACTCCAGTTATTGCTTTGTGTGAAAAAAATAGACCTGGATTCTGGGTCATGGTTCATAGCAATGATTTAGAAAAAATAACTAAGAAAAAAATCTAATGGAAACAGTAGTTACTTCAGAAGCAATTTCTTCAGCAGCAATAGATTTTTCCTTATTATCTTTATTTTTAAGGGCAGATTTGGTGGTAAAATCTGTAATAATTATTTTAGCTTTAGCATCAATATATTCTTGGACAATAATAATAGCGAAATTAATTAAAATGAAAAAGTTAAGACAATTAGAAAATGAGTTTGATGAAATTTTTTGGTCAGGAAATTCATTTGAAGATCTATACGAAACATTTAATTATAATCAAGAAGATCCAAAATCTAAAATTTATTGCGCTGCAATGAACGAATGGAAGAAAAGTAAACAAGGTAAAGCTATCTCAAAATCACATGATTTAAATTCTTTAAAAGAAAGAATGCATAGATCTATGTTGGTTACATTCAACAAAGAATCAGAATTGATTGAGAAGAATTTAACATTTTTGGCTACTTCAGGTTCCACCGCTCCATTTATTGGTTTGTTTGGAACTGTTTGGGGAATAATGAATAGTTTTCAATCAATAGCTATAGCTCAAAATACAAATTTGGCAGTAGTTGCTCCTGGTATAGCAGAAGCTCTATTTGCAACAGCTTTAGGTCTTTTTGTAGCAATACCTGCAGTTGTTGCATACAACAAATTGACCAGTGATTTATCTAAATATTTCATGTCTTTAGAGTCTTTTATTGATGAATTTACAACAATATTCTTTCGCCAACTAGAAAATAAATAATTTGAAAACTTCAACTAATAAAAATAATTTAAGAAACAAAAGGTACTCTCAGATGAGTGAAATAAATGTAACACCTTTTGTTGATGTGATGTTGGTTTTGTTAATAGTTTTTATGGTTACCGCTCCATTGCTTACCGTAGGTATTCCTGTTGATTTGCCAAAAGTGAAGGCAGATGCTCTTACTGATCAAAAAGATCCCATAGAGATTACAGTAAAATTAGATGGTAAATTATATATAGGCGAACAACTTGTAGAGGTGGAAAATTTAGTGCCTAGATTGAATGCAATCACTGATCAAAATGTAGAGGCAAGAGTATATGTAAGGGGAGATAGAGTTGTTGCATATGGACGTGTAATGGAAATAATGTCTAAAATAAACTCAGCTGGATACACTAAAGTAGCGTTAGTAGCTCAAAATCCTAGTGATTAATTCTAATGAATATATTGATTATTAAAAATTTTTTTTCTCTAAAAAGTGAAAGTATAGGTTTTTATATTTCTTTGCTATTGCATTTCTTAATTTTAGCTTTTGCAATAGGCATACCAAATTTTTTTGATAGACCCAAAATATATGTTCCAGAAATTATACCCATTGAAATAATTAATGTATCAGATAGTACTTCTATACCCAAAAAGGAACTTGATCAAAATGACAATAAAACAACTAATACTACATTGAAACAAAAAAAATTTAATAGTTCGGATATAAAAGAAATACAAAAAGCTGAATTAAAAGCAAAACCCATATCGGAGTCCATAAAAGACAAAGAAGTTTCAAATATGATTAAGCAAGATATTTTAATTGAAAAAAAACCTGTTAAAAAAATTAAATTAGAAAAAGAAAAAATAATTTTAAAAGAAAATAATATTGAAACTATACCAACAAAAAAAATTAAACCTAAAATTAAACCCTCAACTCAATCTGAAGAATTATTAAAAAATAAAAAACAAGATGTTATTATTGCGGCTAAACCAAAAGCAAAGCCTAAGAAAGAATTTAGTATTGCATCAATGTTAAAAGATTTACGTAATGAAAAATCTACACAGAATATTGATAAACTAAAAGAAGAAGAAAAAAATATAGAAAACATATCTGATGAAGAAAAAAAAGTTAATGAAAATAATTTCAAATTATCAATAAGCGAAATAGACTTGCTCAGACAGCAACTTTCGTCATGTTGGATAGCTCCAGCTGGAGCAGTAATTGAAAAAGGGATGACGGTTAAAGTATCTGCTAAAGTTCAACAAAATAGAAGGGTTTATGATAGTTCCGTTCGTATTGTTGACACAAATATATCTAAAAGTAATCCTTTTTATGGACCTATAACAGAAAGTGCTATGAGAACTCTTTTGAACCCTGATTGCATACCTCTAAAATTACCTAAAGATAAATATAATTTATGGAAAAATTTAACAATAACTTTTGATTATAGTATTATGAAAGGTTACTAATTAATATATGAATTATTTCTTTATGAAAAATTATTTTTATTTATTAACTATTTTCTTTATTTCTTTCAAAACTTACGCTTTGGAGGTAACTTTAACTCAAGGTACAGTAAAACCAACACCGATAGCTGTAACAGATTTTTTTTCTACTGATAACAAGATTAAAAAAATTGGAAAAAATATCTCTATGATAATATCTGATAATCTAGAGCGTTCAGGATTATTTTTGCCAATTGATAAAAAAGCCTTTATTCAGGATACTGAGTCCTTATCTGACCAGCCTAGGTTTGAAGACTGGAAATTGATCAAGGCTCAACACTTAATATCAGGAAAAATTTTTAAGAATAATGATAAAATCTCAGTTGAATTCCGTTTATTTGATGTATTTGCTCAAAAACAACTTATTGGCAAAAGATATCAAACATCAGAAAATAATTGGCGCAGAGTTTCTCATATAATTTCAGATGCAATTTTCGAAAGAATTACTGGAGAAGGAGGGTACTTCGATACGCGAATTGTTTATGTAGCTGAAACAGGTCCAAAAGAGAACAAACAAAAAAGACTTGCGATTATGGATCAAGATCAAGCTAATCATCGTTTTTTAACTGATGGATCATATTTAGTTTTAACACCAAGATTTTCTCCTAATTCTCAAAAAATTACATATATGTCATATGTAGATAGAAATAATCCTAGAGTTTACATACTTGATATTGAAACAGGGCAGCAAGAAATAGTTGGAGAATTTCCTGGAATGACTTTCGCTCCACGTTTTTCTCCAGATGGAAAAAAAATTATCATGTCTTATTCTGATCCCAATGTTGGTAATTCAGAAATATATATTCTAGATTTGGCGACTAGAATCTCAAGCAGAATTACAAACAGTTCTGCAATTGATGTTTCTGGAAGTTTTGCACCTAATGGAAATAGAATAGTATTTAATTCAGATAGAAGTGGAAGAAGACACCTTTACGTTGCAGATATTAATGGAAAGAACATTAAAAGAATAAGCAGGGAGGGAGGTAGTTATTATACCCCAGTGTGGTCTCCTAGAGGTGATATGATAGCATTCACAAAGCAAGAAGGAGGTCAATTTTATATAGGAGTCATGGAAACAAATGGATCAAATGAAAGAATGATAGCAAAATCTTTTCATGTTGAAGGGCCTACATGGTCCCCTAATGGCAGATATCTTCTATATTTTAAAGAAGAAAGAACAGCAGAAGATGGTTCAGGAGGAGAATCTAGCCTTTTTTCAATTG
Organism: Alphaproteobacteria bacterium MarineAlpha5_Bin7; assembly: GCA_002938195.1. GTDB lineage: Bacteria > Pseudomonadota > Alphaproteobacteria > HIMB59 > MarineAlpha5-Bin7. The sequence continues at coordinate 23,487 of PTKX01000005.1, forward strand.
ATTTGACAGGATACAATGAAAGAAAAATAATTACTCCACTGGGTGGCTCTGATCCTGCATGGTCTCCACTATTGCACTAAATTGTTAAGTATTAAGGCTTATTTTTTGTTTTTTTTATAAATAAATATATGAAATTTACGTAAAAATGTTAATAAATGGTAGGTTTAAATTGAAGATTTGTATTAAAGGGAGTTTCTATATGTTTTATAAGTTTTTATTTTCAATATTACTTGCAGCTTTTGTTACAGCATGTTCCACAACACCTAAGGATACAGCTGACACTTCAGGTAGTGGTGCATCATCTGATGAAAGTAGCAGTGAATCAGCAAGTGCTGATTATTCGAATGATTTAAGTGTAGTACCAGGTTCACAAGAAGATTTAATTGTTAATGTTGGTGATAGAGTGTTTTTTGGATACGACAGTTCTGATTTAGATGCTGATGCTCAAGAATTACTTCAAGATCAAGTTGCATGGTTAAAACAATATCCAGCAGTTTCTGTTACTGTTGAGGGACATTGTGACGAAAGAGGCACTAGAGAATACAATCTTGCATTAGGAGAAAAAAGAGCTCAAGCGGTTAAAAATTATTTACTTAGCTTAGGCATCTCTTCTGAAAGGGTCTCCACAATCAGTTATGGTAAAGAAAGACCTGCCGTAGTTGGATCCAATGATAATGCATGGAGTCAAAATAGACGTTCAGTTACATCAGTTAATTAATTTATAACCTTTAATACAAGTATTAATGGCGCCAGATAATTTATTATTTGGCGCCATAATTGAGTCAAATATCAAGTTTAATAGTCAGTAATATGTTTAGATTATTAGTATTGATTTTAGTTATTATAAATTTTTCTACAAAAGCAGAGGATAATTTACTTACCTTAAAACAACAAGTGGACAGATTGCAAAGAGAAGTTAACGATTTGTCAAAGTCGGTTTTTCAAAATGGTGCAAATAAACGTGACGTAAAAATAGAAAAAAATGATTCTACGGATTTAGCAAATATTACTGCATTTGATATTAGGATATACGATATTGAAAATGATATTAAAAATATATATTCAAATTATGAAGATATTTCTTTTCAGATAGAAGAAATGCGAAACTTGATCGAAGAAATAAATATTAAACTAAACACCAAATTTGTTAGTCAAGTAGAAAATAATCAAGATACTGAAACTATTAGTGAAAAAAATATAGAAGAGGAGAATTTAGAAACAAAAAACACTTTAGGTACATTAAAAATTAACTCACAGGATTTGTCTGAAAATAGTGAAAATGTTAAAGTTAATGATAATGAAAATTTTGTTGAAGATGAACCAGCTGATTTGTCTCCTGAAGAAGAATATCAATTAGCGTATGATTTATTAAGATCACAGAAATTTGATCAAGCTAAAGTAGCATTAAATGAATTTATCAAAAAAAATAGCAGTAACGATTTAGCTGGTTCAGCTCATTATTGGTTAGGAGAAATATATTTATTGCAAAAAGATTATCGCGAGGCAGCATTGATTTTTGCTGAAGGTTATCAAAATTATCAATCAAGTGTTAAGGCGCCCGATATACTTTATAAACTTGCTTTAGTGTTAACAAAAATCGATAAAAATTTAGAAGCATGTAATACTCTAATAAAATTCCAACAGGAGTATAGTGATCATAAATTTATGGATAAAACAAGCCGTAAGATCAAAGAATTAGAATGTGAGTAATTTATCTAATAAAGAGTTTGAATCTTTTTTTTATAAAGAAATTAACAAAAATTTCATTCATGAAAATAACCCAGTTATCTCAGTCGCAGTATCAGGTGGTCCTGATAGCATAGCATTAGTTTTTTTATTAAAAAAATGGATTAATAAAAAAAGAGGAACTTTAGTAACCCTAATCGTTAACCACAATATTAGGAATGATTCATATCAAGAATCAAGAATCGTAAAAAATTATTTAGAAAAAAATAATATAAAAAGTTTTGTTCTTGATGTCTCTAAACAAAAAGTAGGCAAAGGCTCAATGTATCAGGCTCGAGAAAATCGTTTTTCGAAAATTGTTAATTATTGTAAATCAAATAAGATTTTTTATGTATTTTTAGGCCATCATTTAGAAGATAATTTAGAAACGTTTGTTATAAGAAAGGCATCAGGAAGCAATATTGAAGGTTTAAACTCTATGCAATATAAAAGTATTTATAATGGTATCCAAATTATTCGACCATTAATAAATTTCTCAAAAAAAAATATATTAAAATATATTTCTTGCCATGAATTAAAATTTATAGATGATCCTAGTAATAAAGATGAAAAATATAGTAGGGTAGTAGTTAGAAATTTTATAAAAAAAAATACTTCAATTAAGTCTAATATACTAAGAGACTTTAACTTTATCAGAGATAATTATTTTGAATACATTAAGATGATTTATAAGATATTTATTCTAACTAACTACAAAATACAAAAAAAATCACTTACCTTTTTCTCTGAAAATTTTATTAATTTAGATGAAGAAATACAGATAAAAATTATTCAGATAAGTTATAAATATTTAAATTCAAAAAAAGCATTTTTAAGATATAAAAAAATAATACCACTAATTACAAAATTTAATAAATTTGAAAAAATATCAATGAATCTAGGCGGTATTGAGGTAAAAAAAAATAAAAAATATATATATTTTTCTTGTTAAATTATATTAAACTATTGTGTTTTATTAATTAATCCCTATCTATATTATTCAATTAAAGATGAAGAATTTTAGTAAAAATATAATACTTTGGATTATAATAGGAATTTTGGTACTTGTTTTATTTAACCTTTTTCAAGGTAATCAAAGCAATAGAGCGTCTTCTCTAGTATCTTTTTCAGATTTTATAGCAGCAACAGAAGCAGGTAATGTTAGTGAAGTAAATATCATTGGTAATAGCGTAGAGGGCTTTTTTGTCGATGGTAGGCCTTTTAAAACTTATGCTCCTGATTATCCTAATTTAGTTGAAAAATTAAATGAAAATGGCGTTAAAATAACAGCTGAGCCCTCCGACAGATCAATGCATCCTTTTTTGAGTATTCTTTTGTCATGGTTTCCTATGCTGCTTTTAATTGGAGTTTGGATTTTCTTTATGAGACAAATGCAAGGCGGAGGAGGTAAGGCGCTTGGTTTTGGTAAATCTAAAGCTAAACTTTTAAATGAAGCAGTAGGTAAAGTTACATTTGATGATGTTGCAGGTATTGATGAAGCAAAACAGGAATTAGAGGAAGTAGTTGAATTCTTAAAAGATCCAAAAAAATTTTCTAGACTAGGCGGTAAAATTCCAAGAGGGGCTTTATTAGTGGGACCGCCTGGAACTGGCAAAACTTTACTAGCTAGGGCAATAGCAGGAGAGGCTAATGTACCTTTCTTTTCAATATCTGGTTCAGATTTTGTTGAAATGTTTGTTGGTGTAGGAGCTAGCAGAGTAAGGGATATGTTTGAACAAGGTAAAAAAAATTCTCCGTGCATAATCTTTATAGATGAAATAGATGCTGTTGGAAGACACCGAGGCGCAGGTTTAGGTGGAGGTAATGATGAAAGAGAACAAACTTTAAATCAACTTTTAGTTGAAATGGACGGTTTTGAATCAAATGTTGGGGTTATAATTGTAGCGGCCACAAATAGACCCGATGTATTAGACCCAGCTTTATTGAGACCAGGAAGATTTGATCGTCAAATAACTGTATCGAATCCTGATATAATAGGTCGCGATAAAATTTTAAAAGTACATATTAAAAAAATTAAAGTTTCTCCAAAATTTGACTCCAAAATTATAGCTAGAGGAACCCCTGGTTTTTCGGGTGCAGATTTAGCAAATTTAGTAAATGAAGCAGCGCTACTAGCTGCCAGAAAGAACAAACGTCTAGTTACTTTAGAAGATTTCGAAAGCGCTAAAGATAAGGTTATGATGGGAGCTGAAAGAAGATCTATGGTTATGACTGATGAAGAAAAAAAACTTACGGCATATCATGAGGCAGGACATGCAGTTGCTACCATACATTCACCAGCTTCAGATCCAATTCATAAAGCAACAATTATTCCAAGAGGAAGAGCTCTTGGTATGGTGATGAGATTACCTGAAAAAGATCAACTTTCTATGAGAAAAGATCAAATGATCGCACACCTTGTTATTGCTTCAGGGGGAAGAATAGCTGAAGAAATGATATTTGGTAAAGATAAAATCACGAATGGTGCAGCAAGTGACATACAAATGGTCACAAATCTCTCTAAAAAAATGATTACTGAGTGGGGTATGGGTACAAAATTAGGACGTCTCAGATATAATAATGATAGTGAAGAAGTTTTTTTAGGTCATTCAGTTGCTCAATCGAAAAATTTGTCCGATGCTACTGCGAAATTGATTGATGAGGAAATAAGAGAATTAGCAGAAAATGCTGAAAATGAATGTAGAAAAATTTTGCAGGACAATCTTGAACAATTACATATTGTTGCCAAAGGTCTTCTAGAATACGAAACCTTGACTGGCGATGAAATAAAAGATTTAATTAATGGAATAAAACCTTCGAGAGATGATTTTGATAATGATCCTGATTCTTCAACTACTACCCCTATTTCATCTGTTCCTAAAACTAGTAGTAATATTAGTCCACAAACCCAGTAATTTTTATAATACTTTCTTTATATTTAAATATTAAATAGAAGAGCTTATGTTAAAAATTTTTGGAACTGATGGAATTAGATGCAAAGTTAATCAAGAGCCAATGTCTCCTGATACTTGTCTAAAGATAGCAAAAGTAGCTGGGTATATTTTATCTAAAAAGACTAATAAAAAAAATAGAGTTGTTATTTCCAAAGATACTCGTTTATCAGGATATCTTTTTGAACCACTGATAACATCAGGTTTTTTATCAGTAGGTATGGATGTAGTTTTGGTAGGGCCATTACCAACACCTGCTCTTCCTATGCTCATTAAATCTCTTCGCGCAGATATGGGTGTGATGATAACAGCTTCACATAATACTTATGAATACAATGGTTTAAAATTTTTTGATTCTAAAGGAGATAAAATATCTAAAAGTTTAGAAAAAAAAATAGAAGAAATTATTTATGATCAAAAAAAATATTCATTTATATCTACTTTAAAAAAAGAATCTGGAAAGGCATTTAGATTAGAAGATGCAAGAGGAAGATATTTAGAATATTTAAAATCAAAATTAGACGAAAAAATTGAATTAAAAAAATTAAAAATAGTTTTAGATTGTGCAAATGGAGCTACATACAATGTAGCACCCATCTTATTTTGGGAATTAGGATATGATTTAATAACCATCAACGATCGTCCAAATGGAAGAAATATTAATAAAAAATGTGGAGCAGTAGATATTCGAGAATTATCTAAAAAGGTTATAGAGGTTAAGGCAGATATAGGTTTTGCTTTTGATGGAGATGGAGATAGAATTTTAGCGATTAATGAAAAGGGTGGCGAAATTGATGGAGATAAAATAATAGCTTTATTTGCTAAAAATTATTTACAAAACAAAAAACTTAACAAAAAAACAGTAGTCACTACTGTAATGTCAAATCTAGGTTTAGAAAATTATTTAAGAGAAGATTTGGGAATTAAATTAATTAGAACAAAAGTAGGTGATATTAATGTTATCTCTGAAATGAAAAAAAATTCCTACATTTTAGGAGGCGAACAATCAGGACATATAATTTTAGGTAATTACATTAAAACCGGAGATGGAATATTAGCAGCTTTGAAAATTGCAGAGATTCTTTCTTCTACAGGTTTAAAGTCTAGCAAATTATTCGATCTTTATAAATCTATACCTCAAACGAAAATTAATTTAGCAATCAAAAATGAACTAAATAATAGATTGAATAATAAAATTAATCGAATAATAAAAAAATATAATACTAATAGCAAAAATCTTCGTATATTAATTAGAAAATCAGGAACTGAACCTCTTATAAGAATACTGGTGGAAGGTAAAATATCTGAAAATGTTGCAAATATTTCTAAAACATTGGATAAAGAAATAAAGAAAATATTAAATGATAAATAGTTTATTACCACCAGGCTTTAAGGATGAAATTTCTGATCTAGCTGGAATTGAACATAAATACAAAAATACAATTATTAATCTGTTTCAAATTAATTCATATAAACTGGTAAAGTCTCCTTTAATAGAATTTTCAAATAATTTTAATTCGTCAAATGCTTTAAAAATTAAAGTGAAAAAAAACAATCAAAAAATGATTTTAAGAGATGATATAACGATGCAAATTGCTAGAATTGCAACAGGTCGTTTACAAAAAAAAGTTAGACCTCTTAAACTTTGCTACTATGGAGAAGTAGTAAGAGATAAAGGAAGTATAATTAGACCTGAAAGACAATTTTTACAAATAGGAGCAGAATGCATAGGAGAGAGCAGCTACCTTGCCGATGTTGAAATCATTGAATTAGCTCTTAGCTCTTTAGAATCAGTGGGTATAAAAAATATTTCAATTGAATTGTCTTCAAGATTATTTTTAGATAAATTATATAAAAATATTAAAAACCAATTAAATTTAAAAAAAATTAAATTATTGATTAGAAAAAAAGATATAAATAATTCTTTAAAACTTATAGATAAAAAATATCATGAGTATTTAAAAAATATTTTTTTATGCATTGGTAATTTTAAAGATAAAAAACAATATTTAGAAAATCTTAAGATAGATAGCTCTCATATATTAGAAATTGATAAACTTAATAATATTTATAAAAAATTAGTTTTAAAATTTCCTAAAAATAATTTTTTTTTAGATCTTACTGAATTTGATGATAAAAATTATCATAAAAGTACAAGATTTACTTTTTTTTCAAAAAATATTAGAGGCGAAATAGCAAGAGGAGGCAGATACATCGCTAGAAATGGAAATATAGCTGAGGAAGCCACTGGTTTTACTTGTTATATGGATACTATTTTAAGAGCATCATCTTATAAAGAAAAAATAAAAAAAATATTAGTTTCCTATAAAATTTCTAAAGCAAAAAAAATGGAATTATTAAAAAAAGATTACATCGTAGAAACTTATTTCGGAGATTTAGATAATATAAAAAAAATTGCATTGAAAAAAAATATTAAATATTATTTAAAAGGTGATAGAATTTATAATTCGGTCAAGTAGAAAATGTTTTATACAATTATAGGTACACAATGGGGAGATGAGGGCAAAGGAAAGATTGTTGATTGGTTAGCATCGAAGGTTGATACCGTTGTACGATTTCAAGGAGGTAACAATGCCGGCCATACTATTCAAATAAATGAATCAAAGTATAAACTAAACTTATTACCTTCAGGTATAATTAGAGGTAAAAAATGTATTATAGGAAATGGAGTTGTATTAGATCCTTGGGCATTAGTAGATGAAATAGTTAAATTAAAAAAGCAGAATATAGAAATTTCAGATCACAATTTAATGATTGCTGAGAATACTTGTTTAATATTACCTATTCACAAAATTATTGACGAAATTAACGAAATAGAAAGAGGTAATGCTGGAATAGGTACAACAAAAAAAGGCATAGGTCCGGCATATGAAGATAAAGTTGGAAGAAGATCCATAAGACTCTGTGATTTAGCAAATGAAGATATTTTAAAGCGAAAAATATCTAGCTTGGTTAAATTTCATAGTCCACGACTTACATTTTATAATAAAAAAGTAGATGCTGAAGATTTATACAAACAGCTAAGTCTAGTTGCAAAGAAAATCTTGCCGTACTCTTATCCAACTTGGCAGTATCTAAATAAATTGGCAAAAAAAAATAAGAATATCTTATTTGAAGGAGCTCAAGGAGCTCTGTTAGATATAGATTTTGGGACCTATCCATATGTAACTTCCTCGAATACTTCGTCTGGTCAGATATTTGCAGGTAGCGGCTTTAATACTAGAACAAACAATAAAATATTAGGTATAACAAAAGCATATACTACAAGAGTTGGTTCAGGACCTTTTCCTACTGAACTTAATGATCAAATAGGAGATCATTTAGTTGAAAAAGGACAAGAATATGGGACTGTGACTAAACGGAAAAGAAGATGCGGTTGGTTTGATATTAATTTAGTTAAACAATCAATAAATATAAGTGGAATAAATAATATTGTTTTAACAAAATTAGATGTTCTTGATCATTTAAATGAAATTAAATTATGTATTGGTTATCAATTTGAAAATATTCAATATAGTTATTTGCCCGCGAATGAAAATTTACAATTTAATGTTAAGCCTATTTATAAGACTTATCCCGGTTGGAAAGAATCAACTTTTGGGTTAAATAATTGGGACGATCTTCCTTTAAATGCAAAAAAATATGTTAATAGTATTGAGGAGTTACTTGAAACTGAAATATCAATAGTCTCGACAGGGCCGGAGAGAAGTCAAACTATCGATAGAAAAAAATTTTTAGATAATATTTGATATCTCTTTTTTAATTTTTTCTAGAGCTCTTTCTTCAATTTGACGCACTCTCTCTCTACTGATTTTGTATTTTTTACTTAATTCTTCTAATTTTTTAGGTTGATCAGATAATTTTCTTGATTGTATTATTTCTTTTTCTCTATCGTTTAAAATTTCTAGAGCATTAATTAGAAGTTTTTTTCTATAATTATATTCGTTTTTGTTTTCTACGATTCTGTCTTGTGTCTCTTTTTCATCAACTATCATATCTTGCCATTCAGTATCGGCTTCATCACTAATTTGAACATTCAGAGATTGATCTCCAGTAGACAGTCTGTGTTCCATACTTATCACTTCAGCTTCTTTTACATCCAATTTATTAGCAATTTCTCGAACATTTTCAGGAGACAAAGTGCCTTTATCAATAGATTCTAACTGATTTTTTAATTTTTTAAGATTAAAGAATAATTTTTTTTGTGCTGCAGTAGTTCCTATTTTTACCAAAGACCAGCTGTGAAGAACGTATTCTTGAATTTGTGCTCTAATCCACCACATTGCATATGTTGCCAATCTGAATCCTTTATCTGGATCAAATTTTTTAACTGCCTGCATAATTCCAACATTTCCTTCAGAAATTAAATCGGTAACAGGCAAGCCATAACCTCTATATCCCATTGCAATTTTTACGACTAATCTAAGATGACTTGTTACTAGTTTATGAGCCGCTTCAGTATCCCCATTTTCTTTAAATCTTTTTGCAAGCATATATTCTTCTTTTAGACTTAGTATTGGAAATTTTTTAATTTCCTGCAAATAAAGAGATAGGCTTCCCTCAGAAGATAAAACTGGTAATTTCATAAATGGCCGTTTATCATATTTATATTATAAATCTAATATTTTGCCAATATACTAAGTAAATAGCGCATATCTTCATGTAAATCGCATTGAAATTTCAAATATTTTTTATTGATAGGGTGAATAAAGCCTAAGTAATAAGCGTGTAAAGCTTGTCTTTGAAAATTTTTTAAGATTAAAAATTTATTAAAAGTTTCTTTATTTTTGCTAAAATGATTAATTTTGCTTTTTCCATATAGTTTATCTCCCACTATAGGAGAATTTATAGATGTTAAATGCAGTCTAACCTGGTGGGTTCTTCCAGTTTTTAATTCGCACTCAACAACACTACAAATTCCAAAATTTTTTTCTAAACTTATGCTAGTCTCAGAAAATTTTCCAATTTTATTTTGATTTAAGGCCATCTTTTTTCTGTTTTTCTTATTTCTAGTTATATACCCACTTACTATTTGGTTTTTAGGAGTTCCCCAAACTATAGCTTTATATTTTCTTGAAATAGAATGAATTTTAAATTGTTCTGCTAAATTGTGATGAGCTAAATCATTTTTTGCTACCACAATCAAACCACTGGTATCTTTATCCAATCTATGAACAATTCCCGGCCTATTTATATTAACTTTACTTAAATTTTTATTTGTATGATTTAATAGCGCTTGTACAAGTGTACCATTTTGATTGCCTGGAGCTGGATGAGTTACCATGCCTGCCTTCTTGTTTACAACTACAATATCATTATCTTCATAAACTACATTGATTTCAATTTCCTCAGCATTATAAGAAGTTTTTTTAACTTTAGGTATGTGAATTGTATAGATTTCACCTTCTTTAACTTTATCAGAGGCTTCTAAATTCCTTTTTTGGTCATTCCTGACATTATTGTTGTTTATAAGAATTTTGATTTGTGATCTTGTAAGGTTATTTAGCATTTTACTTAATGCTTGATCAAGCCTAAGAAGGTTTTGTTCTTTATTAATTTTTATTTTTTGGATATAAAACTCATTCATGTCAAAAAAGTTACTTCAATATATAGTAATATTTTTAGGTATTTTAATTATTTTTGCTTTTATTGCACTTATTTATGGAATGTATTTAAAAATTTCAAATTCTAATAATATAGATTTAAAACAAATTTCTCTTAATTTATCCCATAATGATAAAATATTCGATATAGATGTTATTGATGACAAAAAATTGCTTATAGTTATTAAGGGCCAAGATGATCTTAAGGCTGCAATATATAACATTAAGGAGCAAAAAATTACGGAATTTATTGAAAAATAAATTCACTATAATAGTATTATGTGTTTTATTAATATAAATATTTAAAGAATATTAAAAATGAAAAAATCAGAAGATAAAGATATGACTTTTGAAGATAGCATCAAACAACTTGAAGAAATTGTTGATAAACTAGCCTCTGGAGAGATTGATTTAGAAAAATCACTTGAATATTATAAGAAGGGCATGGAATTAAAAAAAATATGTGAAGAAAAACTAAAAAAAGCAGAACTTCAGATAAAAAAAATAAAAATTGATAATAATAAAATTTCAAAAGAGGACTTTAAATAATACATGGAATACAAAATTTTAAATAAAATAGATTATCCTTTAGATTTGAGGAAACTAAAAATTGCAGAATTAAAACTGTTATCAGAAGAACTTCGACATAAGCTAATAGATGTTGTATCAAAAACTGGAGGACATTTGGGAGCTGGACTTGGTGTCATAGAATTAACAATAGCTTTACATCACATTTTTGATACACCTACAGATAAGTTAATTTGGGATGTTGGCCATCAATCTTATCCTCATAAAATTCTTACCGGAAGAAAAGATCAGATACAAACTATTCGTCAGAAAGGCGGTTTATACGGTTTTGTTAAAAGAAATGAAAGTAAATATGATACTTTTGGAACTGCTCATAGTTCAACTTCTATTTCGGCTGGTCTTGGAATCAAAATTGCAAAAGAAATTAAAAAAGACACTTCAAAGGTAATTTGTGTAATAGGTGATGGAGCACTTAGCGCAGGAATGGCTTATGAAGCACTGAATAATGCCGGAGCATTGAACAAGCAAGTTATTGTTATTTTAAATGATAATGACATGTCTATTGATAAACCCGTAGGTGCAATGAGCAGTTATTTATCAAAACTAATGTCTTCAAATTCTTACTCAAACATAAGATGGATAATAAAAAAAATATCTAATAAATTTCCTAAAGTTTTTGCAAAAACACTATACAAAGCAGAAGAATTTTCAAAAGGAATAGTGTCTGGAGGCACATTATTTGAAGAGTTAGGTTTTTTTTATTTAGGTCCGATAGATGGTCACAATTTAGACCATTTAATTCCAGTCTTAAAGAATATTAATAATAATAATTTCGATAAACCAATATTTCTTCATGTAATTACAAAAAAAGGTAAGGGTTACAAGCATGCAGAAGAAGCAAATGATAAGTTTCATGGAGTAAACAAGTTTGATGTTATTACAGGTTCCCCATTATCTAAGTCAAATTCAAAATCGTATTCTGAAATATTTGGCGAAACACTATCTCAAGAAGCAAAAAAAGATAATACTATAGTTGCAATTACAGCAGCTATGGCATCTGGAACAGGACTTAATATATTTGCTCAAAATCATCCTAAAAGATTTTTTGATGTGGGTATCGCAGAACAACATGCTGTAACAATGAGTGCTGGATTAGCTACAGAAGGAATGAAACCTTTCGCAGCTATTTATTCCACCTTTTTACAAAGAGCATACGATCAAATAATACATGATGTTGCCATTCAAAAACTTCCAGTAAGATTTGCTATTGATCGAGCTGGGCAAGTAGGCGCAGATGGAGCAACACATGCAGGATCATTTGATATTGCCTATTTATCTTGTCTTCCTAACTTTATTGTAATGGCTGCAGGAGATGAGCAAGAATTAATTAAAATGATTAAAACTTCTATTTTGATCGATGACAGACCTTCTTCATTTAGATTTCCTAGAGGTTCAGGAGTTGGTTTAGATATTAAAAAAGAATTTTTACCAATAGAGATTGGTAAAGGCAGAGTTTTACAAGAAGGTAATTCTATAGCTCTAATAAATTTCGGAGCAAGATTAGGAGCATGCCAAGATTGTACCAATGCTCTAAATTCAAAAGGTTACACAATTTCACTAATTGATGCGAGGTTTGCAAAACCTATGGATACAAAGCTTTTAGATGACCTGTTAAATAATCATGAGTTTATCTTAACTATTGAGGAAGGATCGATAGGAGGTTTTAGTTCAATTGTTTTAGATTATATTCACAATAAGAGATCCAAAAAAAATTCCTCTGTTGTGCAAAATTTAATTTTTCCAGATAAATTCATCGATCATAACACACCTGAAAATCAATACAAAGAAATAGGTATGGATGCAAAATCAATTGAAAACAAAATTTTATCAATGATTGATCCTAAGGAAGTAGACCTAAAAATAATAAGAAATTTATAAATTGAAAAAAAGAGCTGATATAGTTTTATTTGAAAAAGATTTAGCAGAATCCAGATCTAAAGCTCAAGCGATGATTATGGCAGGGCAGATTAGGGTAGACGGAAAAAAAATAACAAAAAGTGGTACAATTATTGATCCTGAGTCTGAAATATTAGTTTCAAATCTTCATTCCGAATGGGTTTCTCGAGGCGCTATTAAAATAATTCATGCAATAAATTTTTTTGAAATAAATATTCAAGATTATATTTGTTTAGACATAGGATCTTCAACAGGAGGTTTTACTGAAGTTTTATTAAAAAAAAATGCTAAAAAAATTTATTCTGTAGATGTTGGAACTAATCAATTACATGAAAAATTAAAAAAAGAAAAAAGAATCATTAGTTTGGAAAATACCAATGCAAGATATTTAAGCAAAAATATTATTAAGGAACAAGTAGATTTAATAGTTTGTGATGTTAGTTTTATAAGCATGAAGAAGGTCTTACAACAATGTATCAATTTTCTAAAACAAAATAACGGTGAAATACTAGGCTTAATTAAACCACAGTTTGAGGCTCAAAAAAGAGAAATTAAAGGAGGAATTGTTAAAGATCAAAATATTCATAATAGGATTTGTGATGATTTTAAAGAGTGGTTTCCTAAATATTTAAATATGAATGTGATAGGATTAACTCAAAGTCCTGTGAAAGGTCCAAAGGGCAACATTGAGTTTTTTATATATGCAAAGAGAAATTAAATGTTTCTTAAAAAATGGTCAGCTAGAGTTGTAGCCATCATCGCTTCTCCTACTGGTACAGCTCTGATTCCAACACATGGATCATGACGACCTGTTGTTGAAATTTCAGTTTCTTGTAAATCTTCATTAATCGTTTTTCTTTTAGTTAATATGGAACTGGTAGGTTTGACACAAAATCTTAAAATTATATCTTGCCCTGAAGAAATACCTCCTAAAATGCCTCCATTATTGTTAGAACTAAATTGAGGCACGCCATCTTTAATAAACATTTCATCAACGTTTGATATTCCAGTTTCTAGAACGCTATTGAAGCCATTACCAATTTCCACACCTTTAACTGCATTAATACTCATCATTGCTTTTGCTAAATCAGCATCAAGCTTACCATATACAGGCTCCCCTAAACCAACAGGAACATTTGTACATCTAATTTCTATTATAGCACCAAGTGAGGATCCATCTTTTCTCGCTTTATTAATCATATCCTCCCACTTAATTATAATATCTTTATCAGGACTAAAAAAATCATTTTTTTCTATAAAATCATCATTCCATTTTTTGTAATCTATTTTACTTGACCCAATCTGAATTAAAGCACCTGTAATTTTGAATTTGTTATTAATTTTTGTCTCTAATACTTTTCTTGCTACAGCTCCTGCCGCTACTCTCATAGCTGTTTCTCTAGCACTAGAGCGACCTCCTCCTCTATAATCTCTTATTTTATATTTTGACCAGTATGTATAATCTGCATGTCCTGGCCTAAAAACATTTTTTATTTCAGAATAGTCTTTAGATCTTTGATCTTCATTGTTTATAAGAAGAGAAATAGGATGTCCAGTTGTCAACCCATTGAAAGTTCCTGAAAGAATATTGATTTTATCTGATTCTTTTCTTTGACTAGTATATTTTGTTTGCCCTGGTCTTCTTTTATCTAAATATTTTTGTATATCATTTTCGCTTAAAGGAATTTGTGAAGGCACGCCATCTACAACACATCCAATTGCCTTTCCATGACTTTCTCCCCAAGTTGTAAAATTAAAAATTTTTCCTAAATTATTCTCAGCCATCAGTATTTATGAATTAAAATCATTTAATAATTCAGAGACTTTACCAGCCTCATCTACAGCTACCATTCCAACAGTATGATAACCACAATCCACATGTTGAATTTCACCTGTAACCGCACTTCCTAAATCACTTAAGAGATATAATGAGGCATTACCAATATCTTCTTGATTAACGTTTCTTTTAAGTGGAGAATTTAATTCATTCCATTTTAAAATAAATCTAAAGTCCCCAATTCCAGAAGCAGCTAATGTTTTAATTGGACCTGCGCTAATAGCATTTACTCGTATTTTGCTATCTCCAAGATCAGAAGCCAGATATCTGACACTTGATTCTAAAGCAGCTTTTGCTACACCCATTACATTATAATGAGGCATTACCTGTTCTGAGCCATAATAAGTAAGGGTAATAATAGAGCCACCATTTTTCATTAGTGGTTTTGCTAAACGACAAGCTTCAGTGAATGAATAACATGACACAAGCATAGTTTGGTTAAAGTTTTCAAGGGAGGTGTCAACATATTTGCCTCTCAGTTCGTCCTTATCAGAAAAGCCAATAGCATGAACTAAGAAATCAATTTCTCCCCATTCTTTATACAAAGTTTCAAATGTATTTTTCATAGATGTATGGTCATTCACGTCACAAGGAATTATTAAATTAGAATTCAAGCTTTTTGCCAAAGGTTCCACTCTTTTTTTTAGAGCTTCTCCTTGATAAGTAAATGCTAGTTCTCCGCCATTATTTGAAATGGATTTCGCTATTCCCCATGCAATAGAGCGCTCATTGGCTACACCCATGATTAAACCTTTTTTGGATTTCATTAACATTTAATTAACCATCTAATTTTCAACTAATAAATTCAATTTCTTGTTATTATTTTTTTAACTCTATATACTACTTATATAATCTATCGTACAAAAACATGAAAAAAGTTAATATTACTAAACAATATTATGCAGATCCGTTAATTCTATTTCATGAGTGGTTTGAGGAAGCAAAAATTAAGGAGATAAATGATCCTAATGCTATGAATTTGGCAACAATTTCCAAAAAAAATATTCCTAGTTCAAGAATAGTTCTTTTGAAATCTTTTTCGAAAAGTGGTTTTGTTTTTTTTACAAATAAATCAAGTAAAAAAGGAAAATCAATATTAAATAACCCAAATGTAGCATTAAATTTTCATTGGAAAAGCATTAGGAAACAAGTGCGTATTGAGGGTACTGTTTTACAAATATCAAAAAAAGAAGTTGATGAATATTTTAAAACTAGACCTTTTCTAAGTAAAGTAGGTGCATGGTCATCTAATCAATCTAGTAAGTTGCAAAAAAGAGAAGATTTGAAGGTTAGGTTTAAAAAGTATAGTGCAATCTATAAAGATAAGATAGTTCCAAGACCTTCTTATTGGGTAGGGTATAGTGTTGATCCTAGTCTTTTTGAGTTTTGGGAAGAAAAGAAATACAGATTGCATGACAGAACAGAATATCAAAAAATTAGAAATAAATGGATTATAAGAAAATTATATCCTTAATTATCTTTCCACTTTTTTAAAATCCAACTACTAGAGTTTGACTTATTTGATCCACCAATGCCCCAAATAGTTTCAATATTATTATTTTTACAAAATTCTAATTCGGGAGTAGTTTCTTGACTTCTATCCCCCCCATTAGCAAACATTATTTTATAATTTGGAAATTTTGATATAGCTTTTTTAATTCCATCTATACAAGTTGAATCTTGATCATCAAAAGATAAAACCTCAATTACATTCTTAATTGATTTCATTATGATTTGTCTTTCATTAAATGGTAAAAACTCTCTACCCTTTTTTTTTCTTAGCCAATCATCTGAATTCAATAAAACTACTATTTTTCCATATTTAGATGCTTCATTTATTAAATAAATATGACCGCTGTGCACAGGATCAAATCCACCACTTATTAATACTAAATTATCCATATTTATTTCTCCATTTATCAGGATCAGCCAAAAAATTTTTTATATTTTCTATCTCTGAATTGGAAAACATTTTTTTTATAGACATAACTTCTAAAATATTTTTCCAAGTGCACAAAGAATGAATCTTAACGTCCATAGAACTAAGGGGTGATTTTTTTAAATCAAATATATCATAATAAAAAATTACAAAAATATCCGATACTAATAAACCATTTTTTCTCATTGTTTCAATAAAAGAAACCTTGCTCCCTCCATCTGTAGCAAGATCTTCAATTAAAATTGCTTTTTGACCTTTCTCATAAAATCCTTCAATTTGTTTATTTTTACCAAATCCTTTTGATTGTTTTCTCACGTAAATCATTTTTTTTTGTAATATTTGAGATAAGAAAGCTGCATAAGGGATGCCTGCAGTTTCACCTCCAGCCAAAATATCAAATTTTATTTTTTGATTAATAAAATATTCATTTGCATAATTAAGTATTTTGTTTCTTTCTTCTATAAATGAAATTAATTTTCTACAGTCGACATAAACAGGACTTTTTTTTCCTGAAGTTAAAATAAATAATTCTTTAAAAGAAAATTTTATGGCTTCTATTTCTAATAAAATTTCTGCTACTTGATTATTATAATTATAATTTTTCATTAAGTTATATGAGATATATGTTCTTTTGAAAAATTTCCTGGAACAATCATAATGGGTATTCTGAAATTAGTTAATTCTTTTGTTAATAATGAATTAATTATATGTCCTGGATTAGTTTCTTTTTCATCTATATTTGCAGCTAAAACTAAAACATTAATACTTTTCTCTTCTTCAATTAATGCTTTAAGTTCTTTTATTATATTTCCTTCTCTTAAGTGTAATACCGGCATCACTCCAGTAGCTTCCTTTACTATAGAAGAAGCATGCTGTAATTTTTTTTCAGCTTCTTCCCTTGCCTCATTTTGCATTATTTCTGTCACTCCTTGAGTAGTTAAAACATCAACAGGCTCGATAAATGTAGCAATAATAATTTTTCTGTTTGTTTTTTTTGATCTTGCGCATGCATATTGAAGAGCAACTTCCATTTCTTTGCTTCCATCAGCTATTACTAAAATATATCTTTCATCTTTCATATCTATAACCTCCTAAATGCTGTAGCCGCTATTAAACCTGCAAAAATTGCAAAAATTATACATATTATACCATAAGTAGCAGGTTGTTTATGAGCTAATCTAAAAATTCTATTTCCTATGCCAGTTTTTTTAATAATTATTTTTCTATTCTTTTTATTTTTTATAATTTTGTTTTTTATTTGATAAATATCTACATCGTAGATACCTGGAACTGTATTAGAAGGAAAAAAAATTTTAGTTTGAAATAACTTATCATCTACTATTTTTATATTATATTCTTTATAAAAATCTTCATTTTTTTTAATCTTAAGAAGATTTTCATTCCAGAACTCAGGTTTATTTTTATCATTAAAATTAAAATTTCTTTTCGTTACAATATTTGCAAGACTTTGTTCAAAATTAAGTGCACTTTTTATTATTGTTTCTTCCTCTAATATGTTTTTTATAGGTGCAGATGAAGCGATAAAGAAAATACTAGGTAAGTCTTTGTAAACTATCTTCTTAGTATTAAACCAAAAAACAAATATTCTTTCTTTTTTTCTAATTTCGGTGTTTTTTTTCGGACCTTTAATGTTAATAATAGTATCAAAGCCTGGCTCTAATAAACCAAAAATAATAACTTCTTTGCCTTTAAAATTAGTTTGTATTTCTATTTCAGAATCAGAGAGATCAAAATAAGTCTCATTACTTAAAGCTACATTTGAATAAAAGGCAAAATATAATAGAATGATTGAAAAAATTCTTAATATTATATTATATTGCATTCTTATCTCTTTCTTGTAGCCTAATAAAAATTAAATTTTTTTCTATTAATATTCCTATTATTGCTAAAATAGTTACAATTACATAAGTTATTACTGAAACATAGTGACTAACTACTAAATAGGGCTCTTGAAGAATACAATAGATCGGCGAAATATAGGTAAATATACAATAAACTAATCTTAGTAAAAAAGTTTTTTGTGAATTCTCAATTCCAATGCTTAACTGTTCTTTTTTAATAGAGTACCAATAAAATAGCTTTGTAAATAATAAAGCAATAGCTACTATAATAATAAAATTTGTTAAAATTATGTTTTTGATTTCAAAAATAAACAAAAATAAAAAACCCACTAATCCAATTACATAAAATATATTAAAGTATATAAATAATGACCACTTTTTCATTACAAACTTTGACTTTCTTTTTACAAAATAATATAGAAATATCAGTATCCTTCATATAGTTGATATGCTAGAAAACTGCATTAAATATATATATATTTAATTATTAATACAACTTGTGATTGATTTAAACCTAGGTCTAGAAAATTTATGATTACTGCGAATCCCTTTTCCTTACTTTCAGTCTATATACCATCTATATTTATGCAGTTGTTTGTTATTCTGATGGTAATTTTGTTACTAGCAGGAACTATCTTTGATATGATTAATAAAAAAAATGTTAAATATTTTTTTGAAAATGCAAAAAAAGCAAAAAAGCAGGCAAAAAAAGAGTTAAGTTCTTCTGAAAGAGCTTCTGTAGTTTTAAAAACTGTAACTCATGAGATTTTAACTACGTCAGAACTAGGAAAAGGCAAAAGAAGAATAGCTCATTTATTAGGAATGTATGGAACAATAATTTTCTGGATTACTTCAATTATAATGATTTTTTCTTTATCAAAAACAAATTCTTCAAACCTAACCATTTATCCAATTCTTTGGCACATAGGAGCTTTAATGACATGTTTAGGAGGTTATTGGTTTTGGTTTTTTTTAAGAGTAGATGTTTCATCAGAGGCGCATCCTTGGTACCGTATAGTGCAAGCTGACTTATTTGTTTTATCTCTAGTCATAACTTCAACATTTGCTTTGTTGTGGTCTTTTTTTCAATCATCTGAATTAGTACTTTTAGGTAATCTATTTTTTGTTTTATTTTGTTTAGCAAATATAATTTTATTTGGTGGGGTATATTGGTCTAAGTTTGCTCATATGTTTTACAAACCAGGAGCAGCAATTCAAAGAAATTTAGCGGAGGCAGATGGATCAAGAGATAACTTACCTGAGCCTTCAGATCAACCTAAACAATTTGGTTTAGGTATAAAAAGAGAGGCTCCAAAACACTATTAATATGAATAATAATTCGTTACATAATCAATTAAATTCAATTTTGAAGAAAGGAAAAAAATAATATGTCTACTTTTGTATATATGACGAAATGTGATGGTTGTGGACATTGTGTAGATATATGCCCTTCAGACATTATGCATATAGATCCTGTTACTAGAAGAGCTGTAAATATTGAGCCAAATATGTGCTGGGAGTGTTACTCATGTGTAAAAGCATGTCCGAACGAAGCAATTGATGCCAGAGGTTACGCTGATTTTGCTCCAATGGGTCATAGTGTAAGAGTCCTTCGAGAAGAAGAAAAAGGAACGATTTCTTGGAGAATAAAATTTCGCAATGGTACAGAAAAGAATTTTGTATCTCCAATCACAACTAAACCTTGGGGAAAATATATACCTAAACTTGCTGAAGTAGATAAACCCAACAACGGTGAGATAAATTCTCAAATATTATATTCTGAACCAGAAGGATTAAATACAAAAAAGGAATTACCTACAATAAATAAAAATTCTTTTAAAAAAGGGGTCTACTATTAATGCCGAAAAATAAAACTATTTATGAAAATTGTGATGTGCTTGTTGTTGGTGGCGGTATGGCAGGTACTGGAGCAACATTTGAAGCAAGGCATTGGGGAAGAGATTTAAAAATTATTTGTGTGGAAAAAGCTAATATTGATAGAAGTGGTGCAGTAGCGCAAGGTCTTTACGCTATAAATTGTTATATGGGAATGCAGTGGGATGAAAATCAACCTGAAGATCATGTAAGATACGCACGTAATGATTTAATGGGATTAGTTAGAGAAGATCTTGGTTATGATATGGCACGGCATGTTGATTCAACGGTTCATATGTTTGACGAATGGGGTTTGCCCATGATGCGTAACAAAGAAGGCAGATATCAAAGAGAAGGTAAGTGGCAAATCATGATACATGGTGAAAGTTACAAGCCTATTGTAGCTGAAGCTGCAAAAAAATCTGCTGATAAAATTTATAATAGAATAATGATAACACATCTTCTAATGGATGAAACAAAAGATAACAGAGTTGGCGGCGCAGTTGGTTTTAATATGCGTACAGGTAATTATCATGTCTTTAGAGCTAAAACTGTAATAGTTGCAGCAGGTGGAGCTTCACATATTTTTAAGCCAAGAGCTGTTGGGGAGGGCATGGGACGAACTTGGTATGCTCCTTGGAGCAATGGTTCTGCTTATGCTTTACCTATTGAAGTTGGCGCTAAAATGACACAAATGGAGAATCGTATTGTCTTATGTAGATTTAAGGATGGTTACGGTCCAGTTGGTGCATATTTTTTACATTTAAAAACATATACTCAAAATGCTAATGGAGAGAATTATGAAAAAAAATGGTATGAACAAACCAAAAAATTAGTGGGTGAATATATTGATCATCATCCAACCCCTACTTGTCTTCGTAATCATGCTTTTATTCAAGAGGTTATGGCCGGACGTGGTCCAATTCATATGGTTACAAAAGAAGCTTTTCAAGATCCTCATCTAGAGACTATTGGTTGGGAAAATTTCTTAGGAATGACCGTGGGGCAAGCAGTAGTTTGGGCTTCACAAAATGTTGACCCTAAATATCAAAATCCAGAATTAACAACATCAGAACCCTATGTAATGGGATCACATGCAACTTGCTCTGGAGCTTGGGTTAGTGGCCCAGAAGATCTTTCTCCGCCTGAATATTTTTGGGGATATAATAGAATGACAACTGTACAAGGTCTTTTTGGAGCAGGTGATACAGTAGGAGGTAGCGCTCACAAGTTTTCATCAGGCTCTTTTACTGAAGGCCGTTTAGCAGCCAAAGCTGCTGTTAAATATATTCAGGAGCAAAAAGCAGATAATATTGAAGTAAGCGATAAACAGTGCGAAAACTTCAGAGAAATTATTTACAAGCCTCTTGAAAATTATAAAGTTGGAAGAAATGAAATTACTGCTGGCACTGTGTCACCAAGCTACATTTTGCCTATACAAGGTTTGCAAAGACTTCAAAAAATAATGGATGAATATGTTGGTGGTATTTCATTTAATTATATGACCAATGAAAATACTTTAAAAAAAGGTTTAGAATTACTAAATTGGCTTCAAGAAGATTTAGAACATGTTGGAGCAGAAGATTATCATCAACTTATGCGAGCTTGGGAACTGAAACATCGAACACTTACTTCTCAATGTGTAACTGAGCATACTTTATTTAGAGAAGAAACACGCTGGCCTGGATATTATTACAGAGGTGATCATATGAAGTTGGATGACGAAAATTGGCACTGTTTAACTGTATCAAGACGTGATCCACAAACAGGAAAATTTGCATTGGAAAAAATGCCTGTCTATCACATAATTGATGAAGAAAAGAAAAAAGAAGCATCTTAGAAATAAGATTTTCAGATGAAACTTCAAGATAAATCAGACGAAGAAATTATTAAAATTGCTGATCCTCTATGGGATAATCTTATTAAATGTTCTAACAACAAAGATTATAGCGGTTTTACAAAAGATTTTTCTGCACAGATGTTATACGGAGCAAATGAGGTAGAATTAGGAAAACAATGGGCCAATAATGAATTGCTTGTTAGTTTATCAAAAAATAGAGATTGCTTAGGATGTTTAAGAAGAAATGGTTATGTTACAATTATTTATAAACAGAAAAGCGAAAAAATTAGCGGAGATTTTTTAGGCAGACTAGTTTTAGGAGAAGAAGAGGGTGATATAAGAATTTTTGGAGCGACAATATTTTAATCTGTTAATTCTTGAGCAATTTTTTTTATTTCATCGTCATTTAAAAAAGAAGTAATATGTTTGTCTATTTTTTTAGGAGTTTCAAACATATTGGTAGTATCTTCAAAAGCTTTACTATTTGATAAGGAATCAACATTAAATGGTAGATTTGTAATATCGTTTAACTCATTTATTTTTGATGAAACAACTCTTCCTTTTTCAATAGTATCCATCCATATTACGTAATCAGCATTAAAAGCACTTCTTGATTTATTTGTAGGAGCAACAAAATCACATATTACCCATCTACCGTTGCTTCTTTCAAAATCTGCAAATGTTTTCATTCTATTAGCCTGCCTAATTCTTCCTTCAACACTGAAATCCCAGTCATTAGAATATTTTCTAACAAAATCTGCATTATACCATGCACAATTACTAATATGTTTTACTAATCTTTTTGCAATCCAAGTTTTTCCAGATCCTGGTAATCCACATACTAATATTTTCATAATTATTTATCCATTAATTTATAGAAAATAAATAATTGGGAGTTAAGGTTAAATCTAGGAAAATTTTAATACAAACAGCTAAGACAATAATTGCTAAAACTCCCCTTAGGTATTCTGCTTTGAATTTTGAACCCAAAATTGCCCCTATTTGAGCTCCTATGACGCCTCCAAGAATCATCAAGATAGCTAGTATAATATCAACAGTTTGATTTAAATATGATTGAAAAAAAGTTGAGCTGGCAGTAACAAATATAATTTGAAACAATGAAGTTCCTACCACTACGCTGGTAGACATTCCCAAGATATATACCATGGCTGGAATCATAATAAATCCTCCTCCAACACCCATCATTGCAGATAATATTCCTACTATCAAACCAATAAATATAGGAGGAATAACACTGATGTATAATTTTGATCTATGGAACCTCATTTTAAAAGGAAGTCCGTGAATCCAAGAATGTTGATGCAACTTTGTTCTAATTATTGAAGTAGTTCTATATTTTCTTATTGTAGTTCTTGCACTTTCAAAAAGCATAGAAAAACCAATAATTCCAAGAAATATTAAAAAAAGGAATTGTATAATTATATCAATTTGACCGTATCCTCTTAAAATTTTAAATAAGTTTACACCTATAATAGAGCCAGTTACTCCTCCAATTAATAGAAAAAAACCCATTTTGATATCTACATTTTTTCTTTTTAAATGAGCCAAGACACCTGAAACTGAGGATGCTAATACATGAGGAGCTTCAGTTCCGACAGCTACTGCAGGAGGAATGCCAAGAAAAATTAAAAGAGGCGTCATTAAGAAGCCTCCTCCAACTCCAAACAAGCCAGATAAACAACCTACACCCATTCCAATTAAAACTATAATTAAAATATTTACATTCATTTCTGCAATTGGAAGATAAATAGTCATAAATATTTATATAATCCTATTAACAAACTTATTCCACTAACAAATACAAATTTAATAAAATTAAATGATTTCAACTTGTTTATTTTCTATTTCTTCAGCCTTTAGGATATCTTCCTTATAGTTAATATTAAAAAAATAATCATATTGATTATTGGAAAATTCTACATATCCCATAGAGTAATTTTCTGCCCACCTAAGTATTTTTCTTGTTCCTAAATTTATATCATTCTCTAAACTGCTGAGTAAACTAGAATGCCATATCCCTATAATAGGATGGGTTTTACCATTAGATTTAGCTAAAACAATTTTATGTTTTTTGTCTATGGTAGCTTTAAAAAGTTGTTCAACCAGATTATCAGGTAAAAATGGCGTGTCTGCTGGCACACTAATTAGCCAATCAATATTTTTTTTAGAATTTATCCAGTGTAAACTTGCATGTAGCCCACCCAGAGGACCTACACGATTAGAAAATAAATCTTTAACAATTAAAGTATTATATTTACTAAACAAAGCACTATCTTCGTTAGTATTAATAATTATATTATTAGTTTGATTTTTTAATTTTGAAAAAATTCTTTCAAAAATAGTTTTGTTATTAAATTTTTTAAAAGTCTTAATTCCTCCTCCCATTCTTGATGCTAATCCACCTGCTAAAATTGAAACACAAACTTTATTATTCATATTTATAAATCTTTAATTATTCTATGTTTACCTGATAGTACTGTAAATCTTTTGCCCTTTGCTCTTCCTATTAATGTTAAATTTGCTTTACTGGCAAGTTCAACTCCCCATGCCGTAAAGCCAGAACGTGAAATTAAAATTGGTATATTCATCTTAACTGTTTTAATAATCATTTCACTTGTCAACCTACCTGTTGTATAAAAAATTTTATCTTTACTTTTTATATTATTTAAAAACATATAACCCGCAATTTTATCAACAGCATTATGCCTTCCAACATCTTCCATATAAATTATGGGAGTATTTTTTTTTATTATAACGCACCCATGAATAGCTCCTGCATCAAGATAAAGACTTGGAGTTAAAGTTATTTTTTTAGAAATTTCGTAAATCCACTTATGATTAATTTTAATATTTGAAACTATCTTAATCTTTTGAATTTCTTCATAAATATCACCAAAAACAGTGCCAAGAGCACAGCCACTAGTTGTAATTTTTTTCTTTAATCTTTTCTCATAATTAGTTTTATTATTTGTTTTTACTATAACAGTATCCAAGTCCTCGTCATAAATAATCGATTTTATCTTATCTTTTGATTTGAGCATATTTTGATTCAATAAATATCCTATAGCTAAATATTTAGGATGATCTCCAATTGTCATTAATGTTACTATTTCTTGATTATTTAAAAAAATTGTAAGAGATTTCTCTTTTATTACCTTCACATCAATTTTTTTGTTTTCTTGATCATATCCTTTTATAATCTTTGTAAGATCAGGATTATTTATATCAGGAGATAACAAATATTTGTTTTTCTTCATATTATTAAAAATGCTACAAACATGTTATAATAAAAATTATTTATGAATATTTTTGACATTCTATTAAATTCAATAAAATTAATTTTTAGTTTTGACCCTTTGCTTTTTGAAATAATTTTGCTATCTTTTAAAGTAAGTTTCACAGCTTTAATCATTTCTTCTTTTTTTGCAATAATACTAAGTTATATATTAGCATTATATAATTTTTTTCTAAAAAATATTATTATTATTATTTTTAATTCTTTAATGGGAATACCCCCTGTAGTAGTGGGAATTATAGTATATTTCTTGGTAGCAAAGGGAGGTTTATTAGGAGTTTTTAATTTATTATACTCACCTACAGCAATGATTATTGCTCAAATAATTATAATTTTTCCTATAGTGGTTTCTTTATCACATCAGGTATTTTTTCAAAGTTGGAAACAATTCAAAGATCAGTTTCAAGCATTTAACCTCCCATTTTCTGGAGTTTTAGTAATTTTAATTAGAAATAATTATTTTGTAATACTTACGATATTACTTTCAGCATTTGGTAGAGCAATTTCAGAGGTTGGAGCAGTGATGATTGTAGGGGGTAATATTGATCATTATACTAGAGTAATGACTACAGCAATAACTTTAGAAACACGTATGGGCAACTTAGAATATGCTATGGCACTTGGGATAATACTTATTTTTTTAACAACAATAATAAGTGGAATAGTATATTTGTTTAATTATAAAAAAAGATAATCATAATATGAAAATTTGTGGAATAGTTGGCTTAAAAAATTCTGGTAAAACATTTTTCGCTCAAAAAATAATTAAATATTTTTCAGATCATAAATACAAAGTAGCCTCCATAAAACATGCACATCATGATTTTGAGATAGATAAACCTGATACTGATAGCTTTTTACATAGAAAAGCTGGATCTAAAGAAGTTATTATCAGTTCTTCAAAACGTTGGGCAAAAATTAATGAATTAGACAATAGAGAAGAAAAAACACTAAAGGATTTAATAGAACACTTAGATAAACCAGATATTGTTATAGTTGAAGGTTTTAAAAAAGAAAATCATAAGAAAATTGAAATTATAAGCAATAATTCTTTAGAAGATCAGTATTTATTTCCAAATTTAAAAAATGTTTTTTGTATTATTAGTGATAAACAAATTAATACCTCGATTACTCAATTTAAAATTAACGAAATAAAAAATATAGCTAATTATATTCTAGAAAAAATATAAGATAAGAATGAATAAAAAACCTCTAACAAAATTGCAAATATTTAAATTATTAAAGAAAATTTCTATTCCAAATTTAGATATAGAGAAAATCAGTTTATATTCTTCTTATGGAAGAATTTCGTCATCAGATATAAAAAGTAAAATTAATATACCGCCGTTTAATAATTCAGCAGTAGATGGCTATGCATTGCATAGCAAAGATATAAAAAATAAAAAAAATTTAAAATGTATCTACAGAATTACAGCAGGTGATAATAAAAAAGTTTATTTAAAAAGTGGCGAAGTTGCAAGAATTTTTACAGGTGCTTGTATGCCAAAAAATAGTAATACTGTAGTTATGCAAGAAAACACAATTATAGATAAAAATAAAAATATAAAGTTAAAAAAAATTCCACAACTTGGAGAGAATTGTAGATTATATGGCGAAGATATTGCTGTAGGAGAAAGAGTTTTAAAATTAGGGCAAGAAATTAATACAACAAATATCAATTTGTTGGCAGCTATTGGTAAATCACAGATTAAAGTTACAAGGCATCTAAAAGTTGGATATTTTACCAATGGTAATGAACTGAAAGAACCAACAGAAAAACTTCAATATGGAGAAATTAATAATTCAAATCATTACTCTCTCTATTCTTTGCTAAGAAATAATTATATTAAATCAAAGTATTTGGGTATTTTACCAGATAATAGAAAAAAAATTATAAAAAACTTATTAAATGATATTGATAAATATGATGTCATTATTACAACTGGAGGAGCTTCTGTTGGAGAAGAAGATTATTTAATTAAGATCATAAAAGAATTGGGAAAATTAATTTTTTGGAAAACATTAATTAAGCCTGGACGTCCTTTAGCTTTAGGAAAAATTAAGAAAACATTGATTATATGTTTGCCTGGCAATCCTGTGTCAGTACATTTACTTTATGGCATGTTAATAAAACCTTTTTTTAAGCATTTATTAGGTTCTAAACTATTAACCCCTAAATCCTATACCGCTAAAGTAAATTTTTCTATGAGAAAAAAAACTAAGAGACTTGAATGGATAAGAGTTAATATTTATGAAAAAAAATCAGGCACAATCATTGTAAACAAATATCCAAAACAGGGATCAGGCATGATTTCTTCGATAGCTTTTTCAGACGGAATTATAGAAATACCAGAAAGTATCAGCCAAATAAATATAGGCGATAAATTTGATTTATATTTATTTAAAGATATTTTTAACTAGATTTTTTTTTAAATTTATATCTTATAATAAATTTTTCTTTTTCCTTTTTACAATCTAGATAAATATATTGAGATTGTTCACAATAATGCTTAAAATCTACCTCTGCTAAAGGATCTGTAGCAATAACTTTAACTATGCAGCCATCTTTTAAGTTTTGAGATAGTTTTCGTGCCTTTAAAACTGGGATTGGACACTCCGTTCCTGAAGTATCAAGAATTATTTCTTTATTTTCAACTGCATATTTCATTTCTTTATGGTAAAAATATATACTATTTATATTATTTTTCTTATATGAGTGATTTTATTTCAGAAAAAAAAGCAACTTCTAGTAAAAAGAAGAAAAGATGGTACCCCAAAGGTCGTCAAGTTGAAAAAAAATATTTAGAAGATATTAGTCTTTTATTTAAAGATAAAAAAATTATTAGGGATGAACTGATAGAATATCTCCATAATATCCAAGATAAATACGGTATCTTGTACGATAAACATTTAGTAGCTCTTGCTGAAATAACTAACTTACCATTATCTGAAATTTATGAAGTAGCTACTTTTTATGCACATTTTAATATAATAAAAAATCAAGAACAAATTATACCCATTAAATTTGTTAGAGTATGTGAAAGTTTAACATGTGAGCTATATGGTGCAAAAAATATTTTAAATGATTTAAGCAAAATTAAAAATGAAAATATTAAAGTTGTTCCAGGACCTTGTATGGGTCGATGTCATTCTGCACCTACTGTTTGTGTTGACAAAAACTATATTGATAATGCTAAAACAGAAGAAGTTTTAAAAGCAATAGAAGCAAAAAATTTTAAAGTAAAAATCCCTAAGTATATTTCTTTTCAACAATATATAGATAACGGAGGATATACAATTCCACAAAAAATATCTAAAAAAGAAATTTCTAATTCTCAAATTATTGATATTTTAAATGAAAGCGGATTAAAAGGAAAAGGGGGAGCTGGTTTTCCCACTGGAAAAAAATGGGAAATAGTGTCCCAATACAAAGATATAAAGTATCTAGCTATAAACGGCGATGAAGGAGAACCTGGAACTTTCAAAGATAGGTTTTATTTGGAATCAGATCCTCATAGGTTTTTAGAAGGAGTTTTAATTGCTTCAAAATTTATCAATGCACATAAAGTATATATATATTTAAGAGATGAATATCCTGCAGCTATTGAAATTTTAAAAAAAGAAATAGCAATTTTAGTAGAAAACAATTTTATTGAAAAAAATTATTTTATATTACGTAGAGGTGCTGGCGCATATATTTGTGGTGAGGAATCTGCTATGATTGAAAGCATTGAAGGCAAAAGGGGCTTGCCAAGACATAAACCTCCTTTTGCAGCTGAAGTTGGATTGTTTGGAAAACCAACTTTAACTAATAATATTGAAACTATTTTTTGGATTAGAGATATTATTGAAAGAGGACCACGCTGGTTTTCCGAACAAGGAATCAGAGGTAGAAAAGGTTTTCATAGTTTCTCCGTATCAGGAAGAGTCAATAATCCTGGAGTCAAAGTTGCTCCAGCTGGAATTACAGTGCAAGAGTTGATAGATAAATATTGTGGAGGTATGGCCCAAGGACATTTATTCAAAGGTTATTTGCCAGGAGGAGCTTCAGGAGGAATTTTACCTTCCACTTTAAATAATATTCCTCTAGATTATGGTTCAAAAGAATTAGATCAAGAAGGTTGTTTTTTAGGTTCAGCAGCTATTGTAATATTATCAGATAAAGATGATATGACAAAGGTAGCTCTTAATCTATTACAGTTTTTTGAAGAAGAAAGTTGCGGACAATGTACTCCTTGTAGAGTCGGTACAGAAAAAACAGTTAAAATAATGAAACAAAAAATTTGGAATAAAAGCAAACTGGAGGATTTATCTGAAGTCATGTCAGAGGCTTCAATTTGTGGACTAGGACAAGCTGCTAGCAATCCATTAAAATCCGTCATGAAGTATTTTAAAAATGAGTTAAATTATGAATGAAAAAAAAATAACCTTTTATCTTGATAATAAGAAAGTTGAAGCAAACAATGGTGAAACTATTTGGCAAGTTGCAAATAAAAATGGCATTGAAATTCCTCATTTATGTTATGCGAATAAGCCAGGTTACAGAGCTGATGGCAATTGTAGAGCTTGTATGGTTGAGGTTGAAGGTGAAAGAGTTTTAGCGGCATCTTGTATACGTAAACCAAATCAAAATATGAAAGTTTCTACCTCAAGTGTGAAAGCAAAAAAATCAAGAAATCTTGTTTTCGAATTATTGCTTGCTGATCAACCAAAAAAAGAAGTGGCTCACGATAGTAATTCACATTTTTGGCATTGGATAGATAAAATAGAGTTAAAAGAAAATAGATTTCCAAAAAAAACTCCTTGTACATCGGATGGATCACACCCTTCGATGGCAGTTAATCTAGATGCTTGTATACAATGTAATTTGTGCGTTAGAGCCTGCAGAGAAGTTCAAGTAAATGATGTTATAGGAATGGCATATAGAGGAGAAAATTCAAAAATAGTTTTTGATTTTGATGATCCAATGGGAGATAGTTCATGTGTAGCTTGCGGTGAATGTGTTCAAGCTTGTCCTACAGGAGCTCTCATGCCATCATCTTTAGTAGATGACAGAGGTATTGGTCATTCTAAATCAGACAAAAAAGTTGATAGCGTATGTCCATATTGTGGAGTGGGCTGTCAAATTGAGTACAATGTTAATAATAACAAAATATCATATGTTAATGGAGTAGATGGTCCAGCCAATAAAAATCGTTTATGTGTTAAGGGTAGATTTGGTTTTGATTACGTTAATCATCCTCATAGATTAACAAAACCTCTCATTAGAATAAAAGGCAAAAGTAAAGATTTACACCCTAATATTAATCCAAATAATATAGATGAATATTTTAAAGAAGTCTCATGGCAAGAAGCTTTAGATTTTGCAGCTGAAGGTTTGAAAAATTTAAAAAATAAAAAAAACAATATAAGTAATTTAGCAGGTTTTGGCTCAGCTAAATGTTCTAATGAAGAGGCTTATCTTTTTCAAAAATTTATTAGGACTGGTTTGAAAACTAATAATGTAGATCATTGTACAAGATTATGCCATGCGTCTTCAGTGGCAGCTCTATTAGAAACAATTGGGTCGGGAGCAGTAACAGCTCCTTTTTATGAAGTAGAACATTCTGATGTAATTATTGTAATAGGAGCTAATCCAACTGAAAATCACCCTGTGGCTGCAACTTTTTTTAAAAATGCAGCAAAAAAAGGTTCTAAACTAATAGTAATGGATCCTAGGGGGCATGCTTTAAAAAAATACGCAACACATATGTTGCAATTTAAACCAGGTGCTGACGTTGCTTTATTAAATTCGATAATGAATATAATTATTAAGGAAGAGATCTACAACGTAGAGTACATAAAACATCGAACTCAAGGATTTGAGCATTTAAAGGAACATTTAGAAGATTTTAGTCCTGAAAAAATGGAAAAAATTACAGGCATAAATCCTGAAATAATTAAAAAAGTGGCTAGACTTTACGCAAAAACTAATAAAGGTATAATTTTTTGGGGAATGGGAATATCCCAACATATTCATGGCACCGATAATGCAAGATGTTTAATTTCTTTAGCCTTAATGACAGGAAATGTTGGAAAAAAAGGAACAGGCCTTCATCCTTTAAGAGGGCAAAATAATGTGCAAGGAGCTTCTGATGCAGGACTAATACCTATGATGTATCCCGACTATCAGTTAGTAGATAAAGATAACAATAAAAAATTTTATGAAGAATTTTGGAAAACAGATTTAGATCCCAATAAAGGTTTAACAGTAGTAGAAATTATGAACTCAATACATGATAATCAAATTAAAGGCATGTATATATTGGGAGAAAATCCAGCTATGTCTGATCCTGATTTAAATCATGCTAGAGCTGCATTACAAAAATTAGAGCATTTAATAGTGCAAGATATTTTTTTAACTGAAACAGCTAATTATGCTGATGTAATACTTCCTGCTTCGGCTTGGCCTGAAAAAAATGGCACTGTTACGAATACAAATCGTCAAGTTCAAATGGGTAGAAAAGCAATCAATTCTCCTGGAGAAGCAAAAGAAGATTGGTGGATTATAAATGAGCTAGGAAAAAAAATAGGATTGGAATGGAATTACAATCATCCAAAAAGTATTTATGAAGAAATGTCAGAAGCTATGCCTTCTTTAAAGAATATTTCATGGGAAAGATTGGACAAAGAAAATTCAGTTACTTATCCATGTAAATCTATTGATTCTGATGGAGAAGAAATAGTATTTAGTGATAAATTTCCTACAGAAAATGGCAAAGGAAAATTTGTATTTGCGAATGTTATTTCTCCAGATGAACTTCCAAACAACAAATTCCCTATGATACTTACCACCGGAAGACAGTTAGAGCATTGGCATACAGGCGCTATGACCAGAAAAGCAACCAATTTAAATGCAATAGAACCTGAAGCTACTGTTTCAATGTCTCCTAATGATATAGAAAATAAACATATCAAGCCTGGAGATCTAATTAAGATATCAACCAAAAGAGGGTCAATTAATATTAGAGTGAGGGAAGATAGAGCGATCCCAGAAGGAGTGATTTTTATACCTTTTTGTTACAATGAGGCTGCGGCCAATCTTCTGACAAATCCAGCCTTAGACCCATTTGGGAAAATTCCAGAATTTAAGTATTGTGCTGCAAATATTGAACCTTTATGACATTACTATGTTTAAAAAAATAATAATAATAATTTTTTTGGCAATGCCGTTAGCTCAATGCTCTTCTTTAAGTGAATTGAATGAAAGAGCTAAAGGAGATGGCGTTCCATATATTCCTGGAATATAATTTAGATTAATTACTCCGGAATATACTCTAAATTAAATACTTATGTGCCCGTAGCTCAGTAGGATAGAGCACCAGATTCCTAATCTGGGGGCCGTGAGTTCGAATCTCGCCGGGCACGCCAATTAATAATCTACAAAAATATATCTAAATTTTCTTTATTCCTTCTTGATGGTTAAATTTAAAATTTAATAAACTTTTTGATTAAATTATTTATTAATTGTAGAAATTTTAGACAAAAGACCGTCTTTATCTACATAACATCCTTGCAACCAACGCGTACCTTCACCAGAATAAGAAGTGCGAGCATGCAAGACTCTAGTATTATCTATAATAAAACATTCTCCAGGATTTAATTTAAATTTTACTAACAATTTAGGATTATTAATAATATTTGAAAATAAATTATAAGCTTTATAATAATCAGCCATCTTTTTATAAGGAACATTAGTAATTGGCGCTATAGAACGGTTATTGAATCGAATAGTAATTATTTCTTTAGAAGAAGATAATTCTATTAAAGGGCGTTCAGATTCAAGATGTACTTTATTTTTTTCTTTAAATTCAAAGTGTGCTGAATATTTAGATAGTAAATCAAAAAAATAAGAATTTTGATTTTGCAGCAGTTGAGCTGCATAAAAACCATCTACAACAATTGAATCTCCCCCTGTTACAGAATTTTCTAAGCAATAAAGAATTTGCATAGTAGGAACAGGATTTCTATATGGATTGTCTGTATGAGGATTTAATCCTAGATTTGTATAAGCTAAATTTATAGCATTCACGTTTGTTTTAACATTAAAAAACTTACCATAATTAGTCTCTCTGATATAACCAAACAAATCTGCTATCTCCACAAGTGCACCAGATTTTATTTTACATCTATTTATTTTTGCAAAACCATATTTATTAAGAGATACCAACCATTTGTATAAAGAAGATTTATTTGATTTAGCTTCTTCGAAATTAATTTCAGGAAGATTTTTTGAAAAACTTTTATCCCAAGTTTTTAAATTTGGATTAATCCAACCAATAATTTTTTTTATTTTTTTATCATATTTATATTTTATAAGCCAATTTGAAGGGAATGTTATTTTTTTATTTTCGGGTGCAAAGGTTAAAAAAATGTTTTCACCTGATTCATCTAAAGAAACTGATTCAATATAAATATCAGAAAAGTCAGAATGATTTATCAAACGCTGTCCATTGTTAACGTCTCTTGTCATTGAATCTAATGAATTATCTCTTAACCAATTAGAGTGATAACGTATTGCATCTCCATTTTTGCACAAACATCTTATAGCTTTTCCAGAATCAATAATCTTGACTAACTTAAAACCATTATTTACTTTCATGTTCAATTAACTAAATTTTTTTAGCCATATTTATGCTAAAGAGAGTATATACTTTTGTTCTACTTTAAACAAAATATATTTGCTAAACAAAATGAATATATATAGTGACTGTTTTATAATTAGTAACTAACATTATTTCTATGAAAAAAATATTATTTCTTATTTTAATTGCTGTTTTTTTAGCTGGGGGTTACTATTATTTTTATCAAGATAATGAAGATGTAAGCACAACCACTTATGAATTTGTTAAAATAGAAAAAGGTAATATTAAAAAAATAGTGTCGGCTACTGGAAAAATAACACCAACTAATTCTCAAATATTATCTTCAGAAATTTCTGGTAAAATTGTTAGTATTGAAAAAGATTT
>PTKX01000006.1 GCA_002938195.1 Alphaproteobacteria bacterium MarineAlpha5_Bin7
GAGAGCACCGGTCTCCAAAACCGGGGGCTGCGGGTTCAAGTCCTGCCACTCCTGCCATTTAATTAAGAAAGTAAAATGTAAATAAAATTTATGAATATTGAAAAGAAAAAAACTAATCCAGCCCAGTTTGTAAGACAAGTTCGTCAAGAAATGCAAAAAGTTACCTGGCCTGAAAGAAAGGATATATTTATATCTTCTGCAATTGTAATATTATTAATAGTGCTTTTCTCAATATTTTTTTTGTTAACAGATCAAATATGGTCTTTTTTAATTAAATGGATCATTCAAATAGGTTCAGGTTTTTAAATGACAAATTCTCGTTGGTACGTTTTGCATGCTTATTCAGGTTACGAAAAAAAAGTAGCTGATAGTATAGTTGAACAAGCAAGCAAACTTGGAATTTCTGATCAAATTGAAGAAGTTTCCGTTCCTACTCAAAATATTGTTGAAGTAAAGCGGGGGGTAAGAGTTAATTCAGAAAGAAAAATTTTTCCTGGATATATCTTAATAAAAATGAATCTTAGTGAAGATACTTGGCATATAATTAAAAATACTCCTAAATTAAGTGGATTTTTAGGAACGAAAGGTAAACCAATTCCAATTAGTAACGCGGAAGCAAAAAGAATTTCTCAACAAGTAATAGATGGAGTTGAAAAATCTAGACCTTCAGTTATTTATGATGTTGGAGAAAAGGTAAAAGTAATAGATGGACCGTTTGCATCTTTTAATGGAGAAATTCAAGAAATAGATGAAGAAAAAGCTAGATTAAGAGTGGCAGTTTCTATATTTGGCAGATCTACCCCAGTTGATCTTGAATATACACAGGTTGAGAAAGCATAAAAATATGGCAAAAGAAATTTTAGGATTAATCAAATTACAAATTCCAGCTGGAGAAGCCAATCCATCACCTCCTGTTGGGCCAGCATTAGGACAAAGAGGTTTAAATATTATGGATTTTTGTAAGGCTTTTAATGAAAAAACAAAAAATTTAGAAAAAGGCTCTCCAATACCTGTGATTATTACCGCTTACAAAGATAAAAAATTTGACTTTATTACTAAATTACCGCCTGTAAGCTACTATCTTAAGAAGGCAGCTAAAATTAAAAAAGGTAATTCAACTCCAGGAAGAAGTTTGGTTGGTAAAGTTACTATTAAAGATATTGAAAAAATAGCAAATGAAAAGATGGCTGATTTAAATGCTATAAATTTAGAAGGCGCTATTAACATGGTTAAAGGATCAGCTGTATCAATGGGAATGGAAATAGTTAATTAATGAAAACAGAATCTAAAAACAGAAAAAATAAATTTAAAGATATCGACTTATCTAAAACATATAGTCCAATGGATGCACTAAAATTGCTGAAAGAAATTTCATATGTAAAATTTGAAGAAAGTATAGATATAGCTATTAAACTAGGAATTGATGCAAGTAAAACTGATCAGAACATAAGAGGAGTTGTAAATCTTCCAAAAGGTTCAGGGAAAAAAATTAAAGTAGCTGTAATGGCAAAAGGAGACAAGGCAAAAGAAGCTTCCGATGCAGGAGCTGATTTGGTTGGAGATAACGATATAGTAGATATGGTTAATTCAAATAAAATTAGTTTTGATTTGTTGATAGCAACTCCTGACATGATGCCAACAATTGGAAAAATTGGAAAGATTTTAGGACCAAAAGGATTAATGCCTAATCCTAAATTAGGAACAGTAACTCAAGATGTTTCAAAAGCTGTAAAAGAAGCTAAGTCTGGTCAAATTCAATTTAAAAATGATAAGGCTGGCATTGTTCACGCAGGTATTGGAAAATTAAATTTTAAAGATGAAGATCTACTTGAAAATATTAAGGCTTTTTATGCAACTATTAATAAAAGCAAGCCAGATAGCGTCAAAGGATCTTTCATAAAAAAGGTTACCATAGCTTCAACTATGGGTTTAGGATTAGTAATAAACGTAGGAGATTTACGTTCATGATATTCCTAATTTGATAGCAGTATAAACTGTTATCACCTGTCAAAGACTGTAGGTGCTTATGCTTAATATCCTACATAGACTGAAGCAAGTCATAAGATGAGCTTCTTGGCAGGTTGTTGTTAGAATGATGGTCATTTTAGCAATAGCTAACAGGGGAAACCCTAAAAACCGGAGTTAAAGTGAAACGTTCTGATAAAAATGAATTTGTCAAAAAACTGAAAAAAGAATTAGAAGACTCTTCTTCAGTAATTGTTTCTCATTATGCTGGCTTATCAGTAATTGAAACTGATGATCTGAGAAAATCAATGAGAGATAATGGAGCAAAATTCAAAGTTACTAAGAACAGACTTACTAAGCTTGCTTTAACTGACACTAAATACGAGTCTATCACTGATCTTTTTAATGGACCAACAGCAATAGCTTTTTCTAATGATCCAATAGCGCCTTCTAGGGTTTCTGTTGATTTTGAAAAAAAGTTTAAAAATTTTAAAATTGTTGGAGGTGCTTTTGAAGGAGAAAAGATTGATTTAGATAAAATTCAATTTTTAGCTTCTTTGCCATCTCTTGATGAAGTGAGAGGAAAATTAGTTGGTCTAATTTTAGCGCCAGCTCAAAAAATTGCTTCTATTTTACAAGAACCAGGTGGTCAGTTAGCTAGAGTGATTAATTCTCGTAGTGAAAGTTTAGGCAAGTCAAACTAGGTTTAAAAGGAGAAATAATTATGACTGATTTAAACAAAATTGTAGAAGATTTATCTTCTTTATCAGTAATTGAAGCTGCTGAATTAAGCAAACTTCTTGAAGAAAAGTGGGGAGTTTCTGCCGCTGCGCCTGTAGCAGTTGCCGCTGCACCTGCAGCTGGCGGAGGTGATGCTGCCGCAGAAGAAAAAAGTGAATTTGATGTTGTTCTTGCTGAAGCTGGAGCAAATAAAATTGCTGTAATTAAAGAAGTAAGAACTATTTCTGGCTTAGGACTTAAAGAAGCAAAAGATTTAGTAGAAGCTGCACCAAAACCTTTAAAACAAGGTGTTGCAAAAGCTGAAGCAGAGGAAATGAAAAAATCTCTTGAAGCAGCTGGAGCAAAAGTAGAATTAAAATAATAAATAAAAGCTCTCAATAATATTATTGAGAGCTTTCAAAACTGTAGTTAAAAGAAATGAAAAACATGAGCCTTGCATATACAAATCCAAAAAAAATTAGAAAATCTTTCGGAAAAATACCTCATATAACAGCCCTACCAAATTTAATAGAAGTACAAAAAAGATCTTTTGATAATTTTTTACAACTTAAAGTTAATCCAGAAGATAGAGCTAATAGCGGTCTTCATGCAATTTTTAAATCAGTTTTTCCAATTAATGATTACACTGAAAGAGCCACAGTTGATTATGTCAGTTATGATATTGGCATACCCAAATATGATGTTGAAGAATGCTCTCAGAGAGGCATGACTTATGGAGCATCATTACTTGTAAACTTTAGGCTAATTGTCTGGGATATAGATGAAGAAGCAGGCACTAAGTCAGTGAGGGACATTAAAGAACAAGAGGTATACATGGGTGATATACCTTTGATGACAAAAAATGCAACATTTGTGGTTAATGGCGTAGAGAGAGTAGTTGTTAGTCAAATGCATAGATCTCCAGGAGTATTCTTTGATCATGATTTTGGTAAAACTCATGTGAGTGGTAAATATTTATACAACGCAAGGATTATTCCTTATCGTGGATCATGGTTAGATTTTGAACATGATGCAAAAAATAATATTCATGCCAGAATAGATAGAAAAAGAAAATTTCCTGTAACTACTTTATTTAAGTGTCTTTTAAGTTCTATTTCAGAAGAATATGTTAAAGATTGTGAAGTAAAAAAAATTGAGCCTGATACGAAAAAAGTTCAAGGAATGACCGGTGAAGAAATCTTAAGAATATTTTACGATTCAATTGAGTATAAAAAAGGTAAATTTGGGTGGCATGCAAAGTTAAATCTTCAATTCTTTAAAGGAAAGGTTTTAAATTATCATATACTTAATTCTGAAAATGGAAAAATTTTATTAGAAAAGGGAACTAAAGTAACTCAAAGACTTATTAATGAGGTTTTAAAGAAAAAAAATACTACTTTTTGTATAGAAGAAGAATCATTGCTAGGCAGTTTTATTTCTAGCGACATCATAAATGAAAAAAATGGTAAAATTTATTATGAAGCAGGTTATGAAGTAGATGAAGATTTAATTACTTTTATCAACAACAATAATATTAATAAAATTGGAGTATTAAAAACTGATAATGTTGAAATTGGATCATATATAAGAAACACACTACAATTAGATAAAGCAAGATCTCGAGAAGAAGCATTGTTTGAAGTATTTAAAATACTAAGACCGGGTGAACCCCCTACAATAGAAACAGCTGAGTTATTATTTAATAATCTTTTTTTCAATGCAGACAGATATGATTTGTCTTCAGTGGGTAGATTAAAAATAATTTCTAAGTTTAAAAAAGATATATCAATAGAAAAAAGAGTTTTAGATAAAAGCGATATAGTTGACGTTGTTAAGCATATGCATAATCTAATTGATGGTATTGGTGAAGTAGACGATATAGATCATCTTGGGAATAGAAGAGTTAGATCTGTCGGTGAATTGCTAGAAAATCAATATCGAGTAGGCTTACTTAAAATGGATCGAGCTATTAAAGAAAGACTAAGTTCATTGGAAGTTGATAATATCATGCCGCAAGATATTATTAATGCAAAACCAGTATCAGCTTCTATTAAAGAATTTTTCGGAACTAGCCAATTAAGTCAATTTATGGATCAAACCAATCCTTTAAGTGAAATAACTCACAAGAGAAGGGTTTCTGCACTAGGACCTGGTGGATTAAATAGAGAAAGAGCAGGATTTGAAGTTAGAGATGTGCATCAAACTCATTATGGAAGAATATGTCCTATTGAAACTCCTGAGGGAGCGAATATCGGTTTAATTAATAGCTTAGCATCTTATTCGAGAATTAATGAATATGGATTTATTGAAACTCCCTATAGAATTGTCACAAGCGGCAAGGTTACCAATAAAGTTGTTTATCTTAGCGCTATAGATGAAGAAGATTATGTTATAGCTCAAGCAAATGCTGAAGTTGATGCAAAAGGAAAGTTTTTAGATTCCTTGATAAGTTGTAGACAAAATGGTGAATTTATTACAACTGACTCAGATTCAATTGATCTTATGGATGTTTCTCCCCAACAGCTAGTTTCAGTAGCCTCTTCTTTAATACCTTTCTTAGAAAATGATGATGCAAATAGAGCTCTTATGGGTTCTAATATGATGAGACAAGCGGTTCCTCTTATGAAACCAAAGGCACCACTAGTAGGAACAGGTATGGAATATACTGTAGCTAAAGATAGTGGCTCAACTGTTGTTGCTAAAAGAGATGGCATAGTTGATCAATTAGATGCAAATAGAATAGTAATAAGAGTAACAGATAAAAGTGATAAATCTTTAAATAAAATTGATATATATAATTTGTTGAAATTTCAGAGATCAAATCAAAATACTTGTATAAATCAAAGACCATTAGTGAGTGTTGGTGATAAAGTTTCTAAAAATCAAATTATAGCAGATGGTCCAGCTACAGAACTTGGTGAATTAGCTTTAGGTAGAAATGTTTTAGTAGCATTTATGCCATGGAATGGTTACAATTTTGAAGACTCTATTTTAATTTCCGAAAGAATTGTGCATGATGATATGTTTTCTTCAATTCATGTTGAAGAATTTGAAGTTATGGCAAGAGATACAAAACTTGGCCCAGAAGAAATAACTAGAGATATTCCGAATGCTAGCGAAGAAATGCTTAGAAATTTAGATGAAACAGGTATGGTATATGTAGGCGCAGAAGTAAAATCAGGTGATATTTTAATTGGCAAAGTAACTCCTAAAGGAGAATCTCCAATGACTCCTGAAGAAAAATTACTAAGAGCAATCTTTGGTGAAAAAGCTGCAGATGTTAAAGATACAAGTCTAAGAGTTCCTCCTGGCGCAAAAGGAACTGTTGTTGAAATAAGAGTTTTTTCAAGAAGGGGAGTTGAAAAGGATGAAAGAGCAATAAGTATTGAA
Source organism: Alphaproteobacteria bacterium MarineAlpha5_Bin7 (assembly GCA_002938195.1). GTDB lineage: Bacteria > Pseudomonadota > Alphaproteobacteria > HIMB59 > MarineAlpha5-Bin7. The sequence continues at coordinate 6,076 of PTKX01000006.1, forward strand.
AATTCAGAGATTGAAAGTATTTCTAGAGATAGAGATGATGAATTAAATATTCTAGAAAAAAGTTTTGCTAATCAAATTAAAGACTTATTAGTAGGCAAAACTTCTGTTTCTGATGTAGAATCTATTCAAAAAAATTCAAAAATTGATTTTGATCAAGTAGATAACCTTGACGCAAAGTCCCTTCAAAAAGTTCAAGTTAATGATGAAAAAACAATGGCTGAAATTGAATCAAGAGCCAAAAACTATAATATTCAATTAGGTAATATAAATCAAAAATTTGAAAATAAAATTGATAAAATACAAAGTGGAGATGAACTTTTACCAGGTGTATTGAAATTAATAAAAGTATTTGTTGCGGTTAAGAGAAAATTACAACCTGGAGATAAAATGGCTGGAAGGCATGGTAATAAAGGAGTAATCTCAAAAATATGTCCAATTGAAGATATGCCATACTTAAATGATGGAACTCCAGTAGATATTGTTCTTAACCCCTTAGGTGTTCCAAGCAGAATGAATATAGGTCAAATATTAGAAACACATTTAGGTTGGGCATCAGCTTCTCTCGGAAAACAAGTGAATGAAATGTTAACCAAAATACATTCTGAAGGAAAATCTGATGATTTAAAAAATAAATTACTTGAAATATATAATCAAGATTCATACAAAAATTTAATAAAAAATATGAATGCGGATGAAGTCATTGAACTAGCGAATAATTTAAAAGAAGGGATACCATTTGCCACTCCAGTATTTGATGGTGCTAAGGAAAATAATATTTCTTCTTTGCTAAAGAAGTCTGGAGTTAATATTACAGGGCAAGAAATTCTCACGGATGGTGTTAGTGGGGAAAAATTTGAAAGACCAGTTACAGTTGGTTATATTTATATGCTTAAACTTCACCACTTAGTTGATGAAAAAATTCATGCAAGATCTATTGGTCCATACAGTTTGGTTACCCAACAACCACTTGGAGGAAAAGCACAATTTGGTGGACAAAGGTTTGGCGAAATGGAAGTCTGGGCATTAGAAGCCTATGGAGCAGCTTATACTTTGCAAGAAATATTAACTATTAAAGCAGATGATGTTGCTGGAAGAACAAAAGTTTATGAGTCTATAGTGAAAGGTGATCATAATTTTGAATCAGGCACACCTGAATCATTCAATGTAATGATTAAAGAGTTAAGGTCGCTAGGGTTAAATGTAGAATTTAAACAGAATGTTAAAGAAGAAAATATGCAAAATAAACTTTTATTGGAGAAAGAATAATGAATAAAGAATTGACAAACATTTTTAATCAAAATCAAGGTGTTAAAAGTTTTGATAGTATTAAGATTTCTATAGCTAGTCCTGATCAAATTCGTTCTTGGTCTTTTGGTGAAATAAAAAAACCAGAAACTATTAATTATAGAACTTTTAAGCCAGAAAAAGACGGTCTTTTTTGCGCAAGAATTTTTGGACCTGTAAAAGATTATGAATGTTTGTGTGGAAAATATAAACGTATGAAATTTAGAGGTATTATTTGCGAAAAATGCGGAGTTGAAGTTACTTTATCTAAAGTAAGAAGAGATAGAATGGGGCATATAGAGTTAGCTGCTCCAGTTTCACATATTTGGTTTATGAAATCTTTGCCAAGCAGAATAGCTACGCTTCTAGACATGACTATAAAAAATTTAGAAAAAGTTCTATATTTTGAACAGTTTATTGTTGTTGAACCAGGATTAACTGACTTAAAAAAAGGCGAAATTATTTCTGAAGATCAATACATAGATTATCAAGATGAGTATGGTGAAGATTCTTTTAGCGCTGCAATTGGAGCAGAGGCTATAGAGCAAATGTTATTGAATATAGATTTACAATCAGATAGAGAACAGCTTAAGCAAGATTTATTAGAAACTAAATCTGAATTAAAAAAAACAAAAATAACAAAAAGATTAAAATTAGTTGAAAATTTCTTAGCATCTAAAAACAAACCGGAATGGATGATACTAAATGTGTTACCAGTAATACCCCCTGAGTTAAGACCTCTGGTACCTCTTGATGGCGGTAGATTTGCAACTAGTGATTTGAATGATTTATATAGAAGAGTAATTAATAGAAATAACAGATTAAAAAGATTAATAGATTTAAGAGCCCCTGATATTATTATTAGAAATGAAAAAAGAATGTTGCAAGAATCAGTTGATGCATTGTTTGATAATGGTCGAAGAGGAAGGGTTATAACCTCTACCAATAAAAGACCTTTAAAATCATTATCTGATATGCTCAAAGGAAAGCAAGGTAGATTTAGACAAAACTTGCTAGGTAAAAGGGTTGATTATTCAGGAAGATCAGTAATAGTTGTTGGGCCTAATCTAAAATTACATCAATGCGGATTGCCAAAAAAAATGGCACTTGAACTTTTCAAGCCTTTTATTTTTCACAAACTTGATTCTTATGGATGGGCAAATACAATTAAAGCTGCCAAAAAACTTGTCGAAAAAGAAGATCCAAGAGTTTGGGATATTTTAGAAGAGGTTATCAGAGAGCATCCAGTTTTATTAAATAGAGCACCTACTTTACATAGACTTGGCATACAAGCTTTTGAACCGATGCTTATTGAAGGAAAGTCGATTCAATTGCATCCTTTAGTCTGTACTGCTTTTAATGCTGATTTCGATGGGGATCAAATGGCTATACATGTTCCTTTAAGTCTAGAGGCTCAGTTAGAAGCTAGAGTTTTAATGATGAGCACTAATAATATTTTATCACCTTCTAGTGGCAAACCAATTATTGTACCTTCCCAAGATATAGTATTAGGAATTTATTACTTATCTATTCTCAGAAAGAATCAAAAAGGTGAAAATAAATTCTTTGTTGACTTAGATGAAATAATCAAAGCATTAGAAAATCATGATATAGCTTTGCATACAAGAATAGTAACTAGAGTTAAAGGTTTTGACTCTAATGTAAAAAAAGTAGAAACTACAGCTGGAAGAATGATGCTCGGAAATTTACTTCCTAAAAATGAAAATATTGATTTTGACTTGATTAATAAAGTTTTAACTAAAAAAGATGTTAGCAATATCATTGACACGGTTTATAGATTTTGCGGACAAAAAGAAACTATAATTTTTGCTGACAGAATAATGAGCCTAGGATTTAAATATGCTGCTAGAGCAGGAATATCTTTTGGCAAAGATGATTTAATTATACCTGCTGAAAAAAATATACTTGTTGATGAGACACAAAAGAAAGTTCAAGAATATGAGAATCAATATCAGGACGGACTGATTACTCAAGGAGAAAAATACAATAAAGTTGTCGATGCATGGTCAGAATGCACAAACAAAGTAGCTGATAAAATGTTAGACACTATTTCATCTCCTGAAGATGATAAACCCGTAAATTCTGTTTATATAATGGCACACTCTGGAGCTAGAGGGTCAGCAGCACAATTGAAACAATTAGCTGGTATGAGGGGATTAATGGCAAAACCTTCAGGTGAGATTATTGAAAATCCTATTAAATCTAATTTTAAAGAAGGTTTATCTGTTTTAGAATATTTTACTTCAACACATGGTGCGCGCAAAGGACTTGCTGATACAGCGCTAAAAACTGCTAGCTCAGGATATTTGACAAGACGTTTAGTAGATGTAGCTCAAGATGCAGTGATTAGAGAGGAAGATTGTGGTACTGAAAAAGGTGTTGTCGTTGAAGAAATAATTGAGTCTGGAAACGTAACTTCCCCAATAGTAGAAAGAATTTTGGGTCGTTGCCCAGTTGAAGACGTCAAAGATAATGATGGTAACATTATTGTCAATAAAGGAAATATTATTGAAGAACCACATTTAGAATCTATTTCTACCTCAAATATCAGATCTATGAAAATTAGATCAGTTTTAACCTGTGAAACATTAAATGGTATTTGTGCTAAATGTTATGGACGAGATTTAGCAAGAGGAACCAATGTAAATATTGGAGAGGCAGTAGGCATAATTGCAGCTCAATCAATAGGAGAGCCTGGAACACAATTAACTATGAGAACATTTCATATTGGAGGGGCAGCTAGTTCATCCATGGAACAGTCTTCTGCAAAGTCTCCAATAGATGGTCAGATTCAAGCTGAAAATTTAAAATTTATCAATGACAGCAATGGGAATAAAATATTATTAACAAGAAATGCAAAAATCAAAATATTTTCTAACAATGAAGAAAAATTTTCATTTAGCATTCCTTTTGGTTCGAGAGTATTATTCGATAATAATGACTCAGTAAAATCAAATCAAATTTTAGCGGATTGGGATCCTTATACTTTACCAATTATAGCTGAAAAAGATGGTTTTATTAAATATGTAGATCTTAAACAGGGAGTTTCTTTTAGAGAAGCTGTAGATGATACCACTGGTATATCGAGTAAGATTATTATGGATTGGAGTCAAAATATTAAAACAAAAAATTTAAAACCTTCTATAAACATATTAGACTCTATGAATGAAGAAGTAGACTCAGAGAACAAAGATCAATTGAATTATCCAATGTCAATTGATACGATAATTGGTGTAGAGGACAATGCAAAGGTTACAGCAGGGCAGGTTATAGCAAGAATACCTAAAGAATCTCTAAAAACAAAAGATATTACGGGAGGTCTACCAAGGGTGGCCGAGCTTTTTGAAGCAAGAAAACCAAAAGATCCAGCTATAATGAGTGAGATAGATGGAAAAGTTGCATTTGGTAAGGATTATAAAAATAAAAGAAGACTTATTATATCAAGTATAGATAATGATAACGATTTTGAAATCTTAATACCTCGTGCTAAATATTTAAATGTCCAAGAAGGAGATTTTGTTAAAAAAGGCGATGTTTTAGTTGATGGCACACCTGTTCCTCATGACATATTAAGAATTCTTGGTATAGAAGAATTAGCAAGATATTTAGTAAGAGAAGTGCAATCAGTTTATAAACTTCAGGGAGTTTTTATTAATGACAAACATATAGAAGTTATTGCTAGACAAATGCTACAAAAAGTATTGATCAAAAGTCCTGGAGGTTCAAGTTTATTAGCTGGAGAACAAATAAATAAATATGACATGCTTGAAATTAATAAAGAATTAGAAAAAGAAAACAAAGAACAAATTATTTATGAACCAGTTTTATTAGGTATTACAAAGGCTAGTTTACAAACTAATTCATTTATTTCTGCAGCTTCCTTCCAGGAAACAACAAAAGTACTAACTGATGCTGCTACCCAAGGAAAAACTGATAGTCTCAATGGTTTAAAAGAAAATGTTATTGTAGGAAGATTAATCCCTGCGGGTACTGGAAAAATGACTTCTAATTACAATGAAATTGCTAAAAAAAGAGATCTTGAAAAATTAGCAATAAAATCAAAGAATCAAGAAAAAATAGAGAATTTACCTAGTAATTAAGCTAATTTTCTTGACTTATTGAGCAGTACTTAATAAATACGCGCTACTTTAATCAATGGTGGTGGAAAATTCATTCCAAACGCTTGATGATAGGAAATTTAAATGCCTACTATAAATCAACTTGTTCGTAAGGGCAGAGACAGAGTTAACAAAAGGAATAAAGTTCCAGCTCTAAATGCTTGTCCACAAAAAAGAGGCGTTTGTACGAGAGTTTATACCACTACCCCAAAAAAACCTAACTCTGCGTTGAGAAAAGTAGCTAGAGTTAAACTTACTAATGGTCAGGAAGTTTCAGCTTATATTCCAGGAGAAGGACATAATTTGCAAGAGCATTCAGTTGTTTTAATTAGAGGGGGAAGAGTTAAAGATTTGCCAGGAGTTAGATATCACATTCTAAGAGGATGTCTTGATACACAAGGTGTGTCCTCAAGAAAACAAAGACGCTCTTTATATGGAGCTAAAAAACCTAAATAAATATTATGTCAAGAAGAAGAGCAGCAACTAAAAGGGAAGTATTACCAGATCATAAATTTAAAGATTTAATTCTTACAAAGTTTATGAATAGAATAATGCAGGACGGAAAAAAATCTGTATCAGAAAGAATTGTCTATGGAGCTTTTGACATTGTTTACAATAAAACAAATAAGAAACCTATAGATTTTTTTCATGAAGCTTTAGATAATGTTAAACCTAACTTAGAAGTTAGATCTAGAAGAGTTGGAGGAGCAACTTATCAAGTTCCAATGGAAGTAAGACCTAGAAGAGCACAAACTCTAGCAATGAAATGGATTGTTGATTCCGCATTAAAAAGAAATGAAAAAACAATGAAGGAAAGAATTGCTAGTGAAATTATGGATGCACATAACAATAAAGGAAATGCAGTAAAGAAAAGAGAAGAAACTCATAAAATGGCTGAAGCTAATAGGGCTTTTTCTCATTTCAGATGGTAATTTAAAATGTCAAGATCCCATCCAATAGAAAAATATAGAAACATAGGGATCATAGCTCATATTGATGCGGGCAAAACTACCACTACTGAAAGAATATTATATTATACCGGCAAATCTCACAAAATAGGTGAAGTTCATGATGGAGCGGCTACAATGGATTGGATGGAGCAGGAGCAAGAAAGAGGTATCACAATAACTTCTGCAGCTACCACTTGTTTTTGGAATGATCATAGAGTTAATATTATAGATACTCCAGGTCACGTTGACTTTACTATTGAAGTAGAGAGATCTTTAAAAGTATTAGATGGAGCTGTTGTCGTTTTTGACGGAGTAGCAGGTGTTGAACCACAATCGGAGACAGTTTGGAGACAGGCAGATAAATATAATGTTCCCCGTATGTGTTTTGTAAATAAACTAGATAGAACTGGTGCAAATTTTTTTATGACCGTTGACATGATCAGCGATAGATTAGGAGCCTATCCTTTGGTTACGCAACTACCTATAGGTATTGAAAGTGATTTAAAAGGGGTTGTTGATCTGGTTTTACAAAAAGGAATAGTTTGGAAAGATGAAAAACTTGGAGCCGAATTTGAAATAGTTGATATTCCTGAAGATCTTGTAGATCAAGCAAAAGAATATAGAGAAAAATTAATTGAAAAGGCTGTTGAAGAAGATGATCAAATAATGGAAAATTATTTAGATGGAAAAGAACCAAGTTTAGAAGAAATTAAGAAATGTATTAGATTAGGCACAATCAAAGGTAATTTTGTTCCAATTTTAACTGGTTCAGCTTTTAAAAATAAAGGTGTTCAGCCATTGTTGGATGCGGTTATAGACTATTTACCTTCTCCAATGGATGTTGATAGCGTTAAAGGAATTAGTTTAAATGATGAAAAAGAACTTACTAGAAAATGTGATGATTCGGCGCCATTTAGTGCTTTAGCTTTTAAAATTATGACCGACCCTTTTGTTGGAAGTTTAACTTTTGCAAGAATTTATTCTGGTACAATTAATACCAAAGATTCAGTTTTAAATTCAACTTCTAACAAAAAAGAAACTATTGGCAGGATGTTACTTATGCATGCCAATAATAGAGAAGAAATAAAGATAGCTCACTCCGGGGATGTTATTGCTTTAGTAGGATTAAAAGATGTTACTACAGGAGAAACTTTATGTGAAGTTAGTGATCCTATTGTTTTAGAAAAAATGGATTTTCCTGATCCTGTTATAGAAGTTGCAGTTGAGCCCAAAACTAAAGTAGATCATGAGAAAATGGGAGTAGCTTTAGGTAGACTTGCTCAGGAGGATCCAAGTTTTAGAGTTTCGACCGATGAAGAAAGTGGCCAAACCTTGATTAAGGGTATGGGCGAACTCCATCTTGAAATTATTGTAGATAGAATGAAAAGAGAATTTAAAGTAGAAGCAAATGTTGGCGCACCTCAGGTAGCGTATAGGGAAACAATTTCTAAATCCTACGATGTAGACTATACTCATAAAAAACAGTCTGGGGGAGCGGGTCAGTTTGCAAGAGTTAAAATATTATTTGAACCTGGAGATGCTGGAAGTGGTTATGAATTTATTAATAAGATTAAAGGTGGAAATATTCCAACAGAATTTATACCAGGAGTACAAAAAGGATTAATAGCTCAGCAACAATCAGGAGTAATGGCAGGATATCCATGCATTGATTTTAAGGCAACTTTATATGATGGAGCATTTCATGATGTGGACTCAAGCGTTTTAGCTTTTGAAATTGCATCTCGTGCTGCTTTTAGAGAAGGAATAGCTAAAGCAAGTCCTAAACTTTTGGAGCCAATGATGAAAGTAGAGGTAGTAACGCCTGAAGAATATATGGGAGATGTTATTGGAGATTTAAACAGTAGAAGAGGTCAAGTTCAAGAAATGAATACAAGAGGCAATGCAAATATTGTTAACGCAATGGTCCCTCTGGCTAACATGTTTGGATACGTTAATAATTTAAGGTCGCTAACTCAGGGAAGGGCTAACTATTCTATGGAATTTGATCATTATGAAGAAGTTCCATCAAATGTAGCTGAAGAAGTAAAGGCAAAATTAGCATAATGGAAACACAAGATATTAGAATTAGGCTTAGAGCTTATGATAGTAAATTGCTTGATAATAGCGCTTTAGAAATAATAAATACTGCAAAAAGAACTGGAGCAAAAGTAAGAGGACCAATTCCCTTACCAACAAGAAATGAAAAATTTACAGTAAACAAATCTCCACATGTTGATAAAAAAAGTAGAGATCAATTGGAAATAAGAACTCATAATAGATTGCTAGATATTATTGATCCAACACCACAGACAGTAGATGCATTAATGAAATTGGATTTGTCTGCAGGTGTAGAAGTAGATATAAAGATTTAATATGCGCACTGGTTTAATAGGAAAAAAAATTGGTAGTTCATCTTATTTTAATGAAGATGGATCAGTATCTCCTATTACAATTGTAAAGGTGGAGGAATGTATTGTTTCTCAAGTGAAAACTAAAGATAAAGATGGTTATGATGCTATCCAATTAGCTAGTATTGAAGATAAGTTAAAAATATCCAAAATAAACAAACCTCAAAGAAAAATATTTACTTCTATTAATATTAAACCAAAAAGGGTTTTAAAAGAATTTAGAGTGAAAGAGGACAATCTTTTAGAAATAGGAACAAAGCTTGATGTTTCCCATTTTCAAAAAGACCAAATAGTAGATGTAACTGGAGTAAGTATTGGAAAAGGTTTTGCCGGCTCAATGAAAAGACATAATTTTGCTGGACTCAGAGCATCTCACGGTGTTTCAATCTCTCATAGAGCTCATGGTTCAACAGGGAATTGTCAAGATCCTGGAAGAGTGTTTAAAGGAAAAAAAATGGCAGGACATATGGGGGCAAAAAAAGTTACAAAACATAATTTAAAGATAATTGACATTGACGAAAATAATAAAATAATTTCTATCAAAGGTTCGATTCCAGGAAAAAACAATAGTGTCGTATTTATAAAAGACGCAATTAAAAAGAAGTAGAATATGAAAAAGCAAGTAGTAAATTTAATGAATAAAAAAGTTTCAGAAATAGAACTTCCTGAGTCAATTTTTAGCTTGAAGGTTTTTCCTGATTTACTACATCAATATATTCGCTATCAAGGAGCAAAAAATAGACAGGGATCGCATAAAACTAAAACGAGATCAGAGGTAAGTGGAAGAGCAAAAAAACCTTTTTCTCAAAAAGGAACTGGAAATGCAAGACAAGGTAGTTCAAAACCTCCAAATTTTAGAGGAGGAGCTGTTTCAATGGGTCCCAATAATAGAGATCATTCATTTAATTTAAATAAAAAAGAAAAATTACTTGCTTTAAAATGTGCGTTGTCTGAAAAAATAAATAATGATCAAATTATTTTGGTAGATTCATTTGAAATAAAAAGTCATAAAACCAAAGATTTATCAAATTCTTTAAAGAATTTTAATTTTGACTCAGCTTTATTTATACATTCACATGAAAATAAAATTGAAAATTTTAGAAAAGCTTCATCAAATATTCCAAAACTTTCACTACTTTCTGAAAAAGGTTTAAATGTAAGAGATTTAATTTTGTTTGATAAGATATTTATTGAAGAGAGTTCTATCTCTCAAATTTCAAAGAGGTTATCATGAAAAAATATACTATTTCTGATATTTCTGATGAAAGAGCACTTAGCATTATTAAAAAACCATTAATGACTGAGAAATCAACTAATTTAAATCAATATAATCAGTATTCATTTGTTGTTGCAAATGATTCAAATTCTTTTGAAATTAAACAGGCAATAGAAAAAGTTTTTAAGGTTAAAGTAATTAAAGTTAACACTTCAATTACTTTTGGAAAACCAAAAACATTTAAAGGAAATTTTGGATATAAAAAGAATTATAAAAAAGCAATTGTAACCCTGGCTGAGGGTAATACAATTGACTCTTCATTGGAGATAAAATGAGTTTAAAGTTTTTAAAACCAACAACTCCTGGACAAAGAGGCACAGTTTTAGTTGATAAATCTCATCTTTGGAAAGGCAATCCATTAAAGAAATTAATTTCTAAATCAAAATCTACAGGCGGTAGAAATAATCAAGGAAAAATTACCTCGCGCAGAATGGGCAAGGGGGCTAAAAGAAAATACAGAATAATAGATTTTAAAAGAGATAAATTTGATGTTTATGGTGAAGTAACTAGAATAGAATATGATCCTAATCGTTCAGCCTTCATTAACTTAATTAAATATGAAGATGGAGAATTTAGATATATTTTATCGCCCCAAGGAATTTCTATCGGTGATAAAATTATATCAAGCCAAAAAGCGGACATAAAAGAAGGAAATTCATTGCCTATTAAAAATATTCCAAATGGAACTAACATTCATAATATTGAACTTAAACCTGGGGCTGGAGGTCAATTGGTGAGATCAGCTGGTACTTCTGCTCAAATATTATCAAAAGAAGAAATATTTGCCCAAATCAAATTAGTTTCTGGAGAAATACGTCTGGTAAATAAAAATTGCTTTGCCACGATTGGTGTTGTTTCTAACCCTGATAATAAGAATGTAAAATTGGGTAAAGCTGGAAGAAAAAGACATTTAGGTTTTAGGCCAAAAGTAAGAGGAGTAGTTATGAACCCTGTGGATCATCCACATGGAGGAGGAGAAGGAAGAACTTCTGGAGGAAGGCATCCCGTTACTCCTTGGGGAAAATCTACTAAGGGCAAAAAAACTCGTAATAATAAAAAAACAAATATGTTTATTTTAAAAAGAAGGAAAAAATAATGGCTAGGTCTGTTTGGAAAGGTCCTTTTGTTGATATAACGCTTATTAAAAAAGCTGAAAAAATTTCTGAATCAGGGAAAAAACAAGTTATAAAAACATGGTCTAGAAGATCTACTATTTTACCTCAATTTGTTGGATTAACATTTGGTGTTTATAATGGACAAAAATTTATTCCAGTATTTGTTACAGAAAATATGGTTGGTCACAAATTAGGAGAATTTTCTCCAACAAGAAATTTTAAAGGGCATACAGCTGCAGATAAAAAAGTAACCTCAACACCCTCTAAGGATTAATTATGTCCAATAATTCTTCAGTAATAGCAAAAGATAATACGATACGAGTTAGCACTTATAAACTTAAAAATATTGCAAATTTAATTGTAAATTTAAATGTTAATAAAGCTGTGAATCAATTAAAATTTTCCAATAAGAGAGTTTCATTGCCAGTATTAAAAGTTTTAAACTCAGCTATAGCTAATGCTGAAAACAATAATCAGATGGATATAGATAATCTATTTGTAAAAGAAGCTTTCGTTGGAAAAAGCTTAACAATGAAAAGATTTAGACCGCGAGCTAAAGGAAGAGCCACATCAATATTAAAACCTTTTAGTAAATTAACTATAATATTAGAAGAAAGAATAAGTAAAAAAGAAAATAAACAAAAAATAACAAATAAAAAGACAAAGAAAGGAAATAAATAATAGTCATGGGTCAAAAAGTTAATCCAAATGGTTTAAGATTAGGAATTAATAGAACTTGGTTATCTAGATGGTTTTCTAAAAAAGAATATTCTAAGTTATTACATGAAGATTTAGAAATAAAGAAATACGTTGAGTCCAAGTTATCTTCTGCAAGTATATCAAAGATTGTTATTGAAAGAGCTGCAAAAAAATTACGTTTGACAATTTATAGTTCTAAACCAGGTATAATCATCGGTAAAAAAGGTACAGATATTGAATCATTAAAAAATAAATTAACTGCTATGACTAATTTAGAGATCTTTTTAGACATTAAAGAAGTTAGAAAACCAGAGGTAGAAGCTAAATTAGTAGCAGAAAATATTGCAAATCAGTTAGAAAAAAGAATTTCATTTAGAAGAGCAATGAAGAAAGCAGTTCAATCTTCAATGAGACTAGGTGCTAAAGGAGTTAAAGTTGTATGTAGTGGAAGATTAGGCGGAGCTGAAATCGCTAGAACGGAAAAATATCATGAAGGTAGTGTTCCTTTGCATACTCTTAGAAGTGATATAGACTATGCTACTGCTGAAGCAGAAACAACATATGGTATATGTGGAATAAAAGTTTGGATTAACAAAGGGGAAATTTTATCAAAAGATCCCTACGCAAGTGAAAAAAACCAAGTTGAACAAGGAAGTATAAGATAATGAATATGCTGTCTCCAAAAAAAACTAAGTTTAGAAAACAATTTAAAGGCAGGATTCATGGCAATGCAAAAGGTAATTATGCTTTACACTATGGAAGTTATGGTTTGAAGGCATTACAACCTGAAAGAATTACATCTAGGCAAATTGAATCAGCAAGAAAAGCTATTACTAGATATCTAAAAAGAGCAGGCAAAATGTGGATTAGAATATTTCCTGATGTGCCTGTTTCAAAAAAACCAGCAGAAGTAAGGATGGGTAAAGGTAAAGGTTCTAATGAATTCTGGGCTTGTAGAGTAAAACCAGGTAGAATTATGTTTGAAGTAGATGGAGTTGGAATTGAAGAAGCTAAAAAAGCAATGACATTAGCAGCCGCGAAATTACCAATAAAATGTAAATTTGTTGAAAGAAATATATAATGAATGCAAAAACAAAAAAAATTGAAAGTAAGAATATAAAATCTGAAATTGGTTTGCTAAAAAAATCTTTATTAAATCTTAGATTTCAAAGATCTACAGGACAACTAGAAAAGACTTCAGAAATAAAAAAAGTTAGAAGAAAAATAGCTTCTTTAAAAACAAGTATTACTCAACAGAAAGGCCTAAAAAATGCCTAAAAGAATTTTATCTGGCAAAGTTGTTTCTTCTAATAGCAATAAAACTATAGTTGTACAAGTAGAGAGAAGAGTTAAGCATAAAATGTATAAAAAAATTATTAAAAGGGCAAAAAAATATCATGCACACGATGAAAATAATCAATATAAAATTGGCGATATGGTTACAATTCAAGAGTCTAAACCAATTTCAAAAATGAAATCATGGATTGTGTATCAAAATGAATTTCAAAAAGAAAAAGAGGAATCTAAATGATACAAATGCAATCAAATTTATTTGTTGCTGATAATTCTGGTGCAAGAAAAATACAATGCATTAAGGTGTTAGGAGGCTCAAAAAGAAGATCAGCCTCTATAGGTGATATAATAGTTGTTTCCATAAAAGATGCCATACCAAGAGGAAAAGTAAAAAAAGGTGAAGTATTTAAAGCAGTAATAGTAAGAACAAAAAAAGATTTTTGCAGATCAGATGGCACAGTGATAAGGTTTGATAAAAATGCAGCTGTACTATTAGATAAACAAGAAGAGCCAATAGCGACTCGAATTTTTGGTCCTGTAACTAGAGAATTAAGAAGTAAAAAATTTATGAAAATAATTAGTTTAGCTCCAGAGGTAATATAAATGAATTTTAAAATTAAATTAAAAAAGGGCGATGAAGTTATTGTTCTTGCTGGGAAGGATAAAGGAAAAACAGGAAAGATTTCTTCGGTAATTCCAAAAAAAAATAAGGCAGTAGTATCTGGTATCAATAAAGTAAAAAAACACCAAAAACCTGACAATAATCAGGCAGGAGGAATCATTGATAAAGAAATGCCAATTCATATCTCTAATTTATCATTTTATGATAATTCTCTTAAAAAAGGAGTACGAATAGGTATCAAGATTAATGAAAAAAATAAAAAAGTTAGATTTAATAAACAAAATCAAAAGGAAGTATAATTGTGAATAGACTGTTAGAGGATTTTAAAAATACCATCAAACCTAAATTAATGGAAAAATTTGAATACAAAAACATCCATCAAATTCCTAAGATTACTAAAATTGTTTTAAATATGGGAATAGGAGATGCAAAAGAAGACTCAAAAATACTTGATAAAGCCCAAGAAGAATTAACTTTAATTGCAGGACAAAAAGCTGTTAAAACTAAAGCAAAAAAAGCAATTGCAGGATTTAAAATTAGAGAAGGAATGGCTCTTGGTGTCAGTGTAATTCTAAGAAATAAAATTATGTATGAATTCTTAGATAGACTTATTAATATTGCAATGCCTAGAATAAGAGATTTCAGGGGTCTCAATCCAAAAAGTTTTGATGGTAATGGAAATTTTACAATGGGAATAAAGGAACAAATAATTTTTCCAGAAATTAATTATGATAAAGTTGATAAAGTTAGAGGCTTAGATATAACTATTTGCACATCAGCAAAAAACAATATTGAAGCTTTGGAGCTTTTAAAAAGTTTTAACATGCCTTTTCCGGCAGAAAATAACAAGTAGGTAAAATATGGCAAAACAAAGTTCTATTCAAAAAAATCTAAACAGAAAAAATCTGGTTTTAAAATTTAATAGCAGAAGAAAAAAACTTAAAAATCAAATAATGAAAAAAGATTTAACCTTGGAAGAAAGATTTAAAATTCAATCAAAACTAAATGATCTTCCTAGAAATAGTTCAAAAATTAGGATTAGAAATAGATGCGAATTAACAGGTAGAACCAGAGGAGTTTACAGAAAATTTGGTCTATCTAGAATAAAAATCAGAGAATTATCAATGGCAGGTTCATTACCTGGAGTTGTTAAATCTAGTTGGTGAGGAGGAATTTATGGCTTTTAATGATGCTTTATCTGATATGCTAGCAAGAATAAAAAATGCTCATAGAGCAAACAAATCATTCACTTCTTGTTTTTGTTCAAAATTAAACTCTAATGTCTTAAGTGTTTTAAAAGATGAAGGATATATTAGAGACTTCCAAAATATTGAAATAAGAAAAGGTGTTAACAATATTAAAATAGAATTAAAATATCATAATGGCACTCCAGTTATAAAAAAAATTAAAAGAATTTCAAAACCTGGAATTAGAGTATATTCTAAAATTAACGAATTACCCAAACCTTATGGAGGCTTAGGTATTTCAATTATTTCTACTCCCAAAGGTGTAATGTCAGACCAGCAAGCTAGAGCCAATAATGTAGGTGGTGAAATTTTATGTGAGGTTTTCTAATTTATGTCAAGAATAGCTAAAAATAGTATTAAACTTCCAGAAGGAACTACTTGTAGTTTTGAGAATAATACATTTTCTGTTAAAGGGAAATTAGGCGAGTCAAAATTGGCAATCAATCAACTTTTTGTTGTAAAGCAAGAAAATGATTCAATTATCGTGGTGCCAAAAGATGACAAAGATAAGGTTAATCCTATTTGGGGAACAACTCGTGCACATGTTGCTAATACAATCAGCGGTGTAAGTACAGGATTTTCTAAAACTTTAGAATTAAACGGTACAGGGTATCGCGCATCTGTTTCTGGATCTAAATTAAAATTACAATTAGGTTATAGTCATGATATTGATTATGAAATACCCAAAGAAGTAAAAATTGAGTGTCCTAAACAAAATATAATTAAAATTTCTAGCACAAATAAAGAAATATTGGGCGCGGTTGCAGCTAAAATTAGATCATATAGAAAACCAGAGCCATTCAAAGGAAAAGGCATTAAGTACAATAATGAGTTTATTTTTAGAAAAGAAGGAAAGAAAAAGTAAAATATGGAAAATCTTAAAAGACAAAAAAGGATTAGGTTTAAACTTAAAAAAGTTACAAAAAGGAAAAGACTTACTATTTTTAAATCTAATCATCATATACATGCTCAAATTATTAATGATGAATTAGGTGTAACTCTTGCAAGTGTTTCGTCTCTTGATAAAAATTACAAAGGTAAAAAAATTGAAAAAAAACAATTAGCTGAAGAATTGGGTAAAGAACTAGCTAAAAAATCAATTGATAATGGTATTAAGGAAGTAGCTTTTGATAAAGGAAAGTATAAATATCATGGGATAATAAAAATTTTTGCAGAAGCAGCAAGAGCGGGAGGACTAATCTTTTAAAGTAGGAAAATATGTTTGAAAATGAGAATAAAGAATATACCGAACATCTTGTAACCATAAATAGGGTTGCAAAGGTTGTTAAAGGGGGAAGAAGGTTTGGATTTGCTGCAATTATGATAGTTGGAGATTCAAAAGGAAGAGTTGGTTATGGAACTGGTAAGGCAAAAGAAGTGCCAGAGGCCGTAAGAAAGGCAACCGAAAATGCAAAAAACAAAATGGTTAGAATATATTTGAAAGAAAATAGAACAATCTACCATGATATTGTAGGAAGATTTGGTGCAGGAAAAGTAATATTAAGATCAGCTGCCCCAGGAACAGGTATTATTGCTGGCGGTCCGATGAGATCATTGTTTGAATCTTTAGGAATAAAAGATATTGTAGCAAAATCTACAGGAAGTTCTAACCCTCATAATATGATAAAAGCAACTTTTAATGCTTTGGTAGAATCAGAGTCCCCTAAAAGTGTAGCATCAAAAAGATCTAAAAAAATAAACGAACTTAATCCAAAAAAGGATTCCTTAAGCCAATGAAAATAAATCAATTAAAATCAAATCTTGTATCTCAAAAGAAAAGAAAAAGACTTGGCAGGGGCGCTGGCTCAGGAACTGGCAAAACTGCCGGAAGAGGTGTTAAAGGTCAAAAATCTAGATCAGGGGTATCTATTAATGGGTTTGAAGGAGGTCAAATGCCACTTTATAGAAGACTTCCGAAAAGAGGTTTCAATAATTATTTTGCAAAAAAAATTCAATCGATAAATTTTAATCACATAGAAAATATAATGAAAAAATATGATGTTAAGGCTCAAGAAATCAAAGAATCTGTTTTGTTTGAAAAAAAAATATTTAATAAATCAAAAGGATCTCTAAAATTATTAAATAAAGGTGAATTAAAAACTTCTATATCTATTGAAGTTTCTTATGCTTCAAAAAAAGCTATTGAAAAAGTTGAAAAACTTGGGGGTAGCGTATCTATAAAGAAAGCGAAATAGAATAATGGCTACTACTGCTGAAAAATTAGCTAACAATATGAACTTTGGCGCATTAGGAAAAGCTACTGAGCTTAGAAATAGATTACTATTTACTCTCGGAGCTTTAATAGTTTTTAGATTAGGAACATTTTTACCTATTCCAGGTATCAATCCACTTGCTTTACAACAATTTTTTGAACAACAGTCTTCAGGAATATTAGGTGTATTTGATACTTTTTCTGGAGGAGCTCTTGGTAGAATGGGTATTTTTGCACTTGGCGTTATGCCATATATTTCAGCTTCAATTATAATGACTCTTATGCAGTCAAGTATACCCTATTTAAAATCATTAAAAGAACAAGGCTCAAAGGGCAGACGACAAATTATTCAATATTCAAGATATTTAACTGTGTTAATAGCAGCATTACAAGGATACGGCGTAGCTGTTGGTCTAGAATCTATGCAAACTAATTATGGAAATATAGTAATTAATCCAGGGCTTTTCTTTAAAATGACTACAGTAGTGACATTGGTGGGAGGAACAGTTTTTTTGATGTGGTTAGGAGAGCAGATTTCATCAAGAGGAGTTGGAAACGGAATATCACTAATTATAACTGCTGGAATTATAGCTAATTTACCTAATGCAATCGTTAGCACTCTTCAATTAGGTAGAACTGGAGAATTAAGTGTTGCATTTATTTTGGCAATATTGATTTTGATATTAGGCTTAATTATTTTTATTATATTTGTAGAAAAAGCTCAAAGAAGACTGCTTGTTCAATACCCAAAAAGACAAGTAGGAAATAAAGTATATGGCGGTCAAAGTTCTCATTTGCCCTTAAAAATAAATACAGCAGGGGTTATTCCTGTTATCTTTGCCTCTTCTATACTTTTATTGCCAAATACAATGTCTGGATTTGGCGCTGGATCCTCTAATGAAATGTTTCTAATGATTTCAAGTTACTTGGGAAGAGGTCAACCTTTATATATGCTATTTTTTGCTTTTATGATTATATTTTTTGCTTTTTTCTATACGGGTATTGTCTTTAATCCAGATGAACAAGCAGAAAATTTACGTAAATACGGAGGATTTATTCCAGGCATAAGACCAGGAGAAAATACATCTGCTTACATTGATTATGTTCTAACAAGACTTACAACAGTTGGCGCTATTTATTTAACATTGGTAGCTTTATTGCCAGAATATTTGATATCTAAAACTTCTATTCCATTTTATTTAGGTGGAACTAGTTTATTAATAGTTGTTGTTGTAATGATAGATTTTATAGCTCAAGTGCAATCACATTTATTTCAACACCAATATGAAGGTTTATTAAAGAAAACCAAATTAAAAGGTAGAGTAAAAATCCCAGGAGCTTAATTCATGATATTAATTTTTTTTGGCCCACCTGGAGCTGGAAAAGGAACTCAAGCAAGTTTAATTTCAAAAATCTATAGTATTCCCCATTTGTCTACAGGCGATATTTTAAGATCAATAATTTCTCAACAAGATGAAACATCTACAAAATTAAAAAAGATTATGAACAGTGGACAACTTATATCTGATGAAATTTTGAATGAAATAGTTTCAAAGAGAATTAATGAAAAAGATTGCTTAAATGGTTTTATTTTAGATGGCTATCCAAGAACAAAAGATCAAGCATTGTTTTTAGACTCAATTTTAGAAAATAAAAAAATCAAAATTGATAAAATTATAGACATTAAACTAAGTGAAAAAACTATTATGAGCCGTATACTTTCAAGATCAAATATTGAAAATAGAGGAGATGATAAAGAATTAGTTATAAAAACTAGAATACATAAATATATATCTGAAACAAAGCCAGTTTCTGAATATTTTCTGACAAGATACCCCGATAGCTTTAAAGTTATTGATGGAGATCAAGAAATTGAAAAAATAAACCATGATATTCTTAAATTATTGAAAAATGAGTAAAAATAAGGCTTTTCAACATTTCTTGTCTTGACTTATATGCTTGTTATCATGTATTCACCCTCATTCTTTTCAATATAATAGGCATTAATTATGGCAAGAATTTCAGGTGTAAATATTCCAACAAATAAAAAGATATCGATTGCTTTAACTTATATTTTTGGAATTGGCTCTAAAATCGCAAAAGATATTTGTGATCAAGCGGAAATAGACAAAACTAAAAGAGTGAATGAATTAAATGATAATGAAATTACAAAAATTAGAGAATTAGTAGAATCAAATTATTCCGTTGAAGGAGATTTAAGAAGAAAGATATCTGTAGATATAAAAAGACTGACAGATTTAGGATGTTATAGAGGATTAAGACATAGAAAAAAATTACCCGTTAGGGGCCAAAGAACACATACAAATGCTAGAACAAGAAAAGGAAAAGCTGTAGCAATAGCTGGAAAGAAAAAAGTAACTAAAGGATAATCTATGGCAACAGAAAAGAAAAAAACAAAATTCAAAGCGAAAAGAAAAGTTTCTAGTGGTATAGCACATATAATTTCCTCATTTAATAATACAATAATCACAATTAGTGATGAAAATGGTAATGCTCTGGCATGGTCTTCTGCTGGACACAAAGGTTTTAAAGGTTCTAGAAAATCTACTCCTTTTGCAGCACAAATTGCTGCTGAAGATGTAGGAAATAAAGCAAAAGAATTTGGTCTTAAAACACTAAGGGTTGAAGTTTCAGGACCTGGCTCTGGAAGAGAATCTGCTTTAAGGTCGCTACAATCAATAGGATATGTAATAACTTCAATTAAAGATGTTACTCCAATTCCACATAATGGTTGTAGACCTAGAAAAAGAAGAAGAGTTTAGTTAATTATTATTTAATAAGGAGTATTAAGTGTTACAAAAAAATTGGATGGAATTAATCAAGCCCAATAAAATGGATGTTATTGTTCAAGAAAATAATGGAAGACAAGGCACGCTTATCGCAGAACCGTTAGAAAGAGGTTTTGGATTAACTTTAGGCAATGCTCTAAGAAGAATATTGTTATCCTCTTTGCAAGGCGCTGCAATTACTTCTATAAAAGTAAAAGGCGTAGTACATGAATTTTCTACTATATCTGGTGTTAAAGAAGATTTAACAGATATAGTGCTTAACCTAAAGTCAGTAGGAATAAAAGTTCATTCTCCAGGGGCGAGAAAAATGTATCTGAAAGCTAAGGGACCGGGAGAGATTAGAGCCGGAAATTTTGAAACTGACTCAGAAACTGAAATTATGGATCCAGATCAAATAATTATGACTTTAGATAGTAATGCTGATGTAGAATTAGAAGCGAATGTTGAAACTGGCAAAGGGTACGTATCAGCTGAAGTAGCTGAAGATGATAGCAAACTGATTGGTGAAATCAAAATAGATGCCATGTTTAGTCCAGTTAAAAAAGCTTCATACAAAATTGAAAATAGCAGAGTCGGCCAAGTCACGGATTTTGATAAATTAATTTTAGATATAGAAACAAATGGAGCAGTATCACCTGATGATGCAATAGCTCTTGCAGCTCGAATACTTCAAGATCAATTACAGCCATTTATAAATTTTGATGAACCAGAAGTGCAAAATGAGGTTAGTAGTCAGGAGCAATTACCTTTCAATCATAATTTACTTAAAAAAGTAGAGGAATTAGAATTATCTGTTCGTTCAGCAAATTGTCTAAAAAATGATAATATTATTTATATAGGTGATTTAGTTCAGAAATCAGAATCTGAAATGCTAAGAACTCCTAACTTTGGAAGAAAATCTCTAAATGAAATTAAAGAAGTTCTCCAACAAATGGAACTGGGTTTAGGTATTACTGTACCTAGTTGGCCTCCTGAAAACATTGAGGAACTTGCAAAAAAATTTGAAGATCCTTTTAACAAATAGGTTAATGTGAAACATAATATTACTCATAAAAAATTAAATAGAACTTCATCCCATAGGAAGGCTCTTCTAATGAATTTATCAAATTCCTTATTAAAGCATGAACAAATTACTACTACACTTCCAAAAGCAAAAGAATTAAGACCTTTTGTTGAAAAGATTATCACATTAGGGAAAAGGGGTGACTTGCAATCCAGGAAAAAAGCAATATCTATATTAAAAAATTCAAAAAATATAAAAAAAATCTTTGATGTTTTTGCCAATAGATATAAAAATAGACTCGGCGGTTATACTAGGATAGTTAAAATTGGTAATCGTTTTGGAGATAATGCTCCTAAAGCTATTATAGAGTTTGTTGATAGAGACGAAAAAGCAAAAGGTAAAGATAGCGGACCAGTTATAAAGAAAAAAACTTCTGAAGAAGAGTAAAATTAGTTTTTAGCATTGGTTAAATTACTATTAATTATATCAGGAGGTGCCTTAGGTTCATTAACAAGATACCTAGTTAATAATTTTTATATATTTTTTTTTCCTAATTTTCCTATTGGTACTTTGTTTGTTAATTTCACCGGCTCTTTTTTAGTTGGATTTTTAATTAGCTATTTAGAAAATTATTCCTATAACGAAAATTTTATAAGATTCTTTTTAATTATTGGTTTTTTAGGATCATTTACAACATTCTCTGCTTTTTCCATGGAAATTATTGAATTTATTAATAATAAAAAAATATTTACTGCTTTAATATATTTAATCTTATCTATTCTATTATGCATATCTGGCGCTTTTCTAGGATACTTTATAAATCGAGTATAAATTGTTTAAGTCTATTAAAGTTAACCCCAGCAATACAGATACTAGAATAGATAAATGGTTAAAAAGGGAATTTTCAAATTTAAATCAAAGTTTTATAGAAAAAAATCTTAGAAAAGGGTTAATTAAAATTAACAACTCGAAAGTTAAATCTAATTATATAGTGAGTGAAAATGATATTATAAATATATTTAATTTTTCGATAGAAAAATACCCTTGTAAAATTAAAAAAAAAGATACTAAAAAAATACCAGTAACAATAATAAATAGATTTAAAAAAATTATTGTTTATGAAAATAAAGATTTCATGATTATAGATAAATGGAATGGACTAGCTTCTCAAGCAGGAAGTAAAGTAAATATTTCAATTGATGATATAATTAAAAATATATCTATTGATTATAATTTAGTACATAGATTAGATAAGGATACATCAGGATTAATGATAATAGCTAAGAATTTTATGACAACTAAAATTATTTCAAAACTTTTTTATGAAAAAAAAATAAAAAAAATATATTTAGCTATATGTCAAGGAAATCCAATAAATGTTAATTCTTTAATAAAATTAAAAATCCCGATTAAAAAAAACAAAAATGTTTTTGGAGAAACAGTTACAAGATTCAAAATACTTAAAAAAAACAAGAATTTTTCTTTTATAGCATTTAAACCTTTAACTGGAAAAAAACACCAGTTAAGAATTTTGTCTAAAAAAATAGGATGTCCGATAGTTGGAGACAATAAATACAATTTAGATAAAACTTTTTATAAAGAAAGTTTGAAATTGAATGCTCATATTTTAAAATTTACAATTAATAGTAAAGAATATATATTTAAATCAGAAATACCTATTAATTTTAATAATTTTCTAATTAAAGAAAAATTAAATTATAATAAAATAAAAAATTTATTAAAACTTTTTTAATTCATCATTAAATTTTTTAAAAAACATTTTATCAAATTCCTCTTTGGAAATGTTTATGCCTAATTCTAATAAAGATGTAGTTTTGTAATTTTTTAAGCCACAAGCATGTATATTATCATAATAACTTAAATCAGGATTAATATTAAAACTTAATCCATGGTATGTTACCCATTTTTTGATTCTTAAACCAATTGCGCCTATTTTTTTTTCTTTAGTAAGTTTTTTATTTTTAACTTTAGTAACCCAAATACCAATTCTTTTAGGAAAGGTTTTTGCTTCAATATTAAATTCTTTTAACAAAGATATTGTAGAAAATTCTATTATTTTTACAAATCTTCTTATATCTTTTTTTCGATTATTTAGATTGATAATAAAATAAACTATTCTTTGACCAGGGCCGTGATAAGTAGTTTTACCTCCTCTGTTTGTTTTTATAATAGGAATATTATTGGTGAATAATATTTCGTCTTTATGAGCACTTGTGCCACAAGTGTAGATATGATCATGGTTTAAAAACCATATCATTTCCGCCTCTTTTTTATTAAGTATATTTTTTACTCTTTCTTCCATAAAAGATATAGCCTCAAAATATTCAATATTTTGGTTTGATATTTTTATATTTATTTTACTGCTCATTAATATTTAAAAACTATCATTTATTGATACTTAATAACCTATCTGATAGTTAATCTCTAATTTAATTTTCAGCGCGCGGCCGTGGCGGAATTGGTATACGCGCAGCGTTGAGGTCGCTGTGGGATTATTCCCGTGGAAGTTCAAGTCTTCTCGGCCGCACCATAAATAGGATATGATTATGAATAAAGATATTGAATCAAAAAAAAATCAAAATCTTAATTCTAGCTTGGTAGCAATTAATAAATTTTTTGAAGAAAATAATAATGAAGATTTGTTACACTTTGTAAAAGAACTGCATAACGCAGATATAGCAGATTTAATACAAAATCTTGACGAAAGTAAACGAGTACAACTTATCAATAACATTAAAGATGATTTTGATCCAGAAATTCTAACATACTTAAATGAGAGTTTAAAAGAAGAAGTCATAGAATATCTAGATATAAAAAAACTTGCATCAAATGCAAGTGACTTAGATGTTGATGATGCTGTAGATGTAGTAGAAGATTTGGAAGAGTCAGAACAAGCAAAATTTTTAGAAAATGTATCTGCCAAAGAAAGAAAATTGATTCAAGAAGGTCTTAATTATCCTGAAGATAGTGCTGGAAGATTAATGCAAAGAAATTTTGTATCTATTAGCGATACATGGAATGTTGGAGATGCAATTGATTATTTAAGAAAAGAAACCTCAAAATTACCTGATGATTTTTATGATATTTATCTAATAAATACTAACAATACCATTAGTGGAATTGTCCCTCTGGGAAGATTAATGAGTTCGAATAGAAATATAGATTTGAAAAATATTAAAAATAAAGAAACAAGAATTATTAAAGTATTAACAGATCAAGAGGAAGTAGCTTATCAATTTAATAAATATGCTATGGTAAGCGCACCTGTTGTGGATGAGAATAATTTTATTATCGGTTCTATTACAGTAGATGACGTTGTGGATGTTATCGAAGAAGAAAGAGAAGAAGATATTTTGAAATTAGGAGGAGTTGGTCAAGCAGATATTTATGACGCAGTTTTTGATACAACTAAACTTCGATTTTCATGGCTGCTTGTCAACTTACTCACGGCAATTGCAGCTTCTATTGTTATAGGTTTTTTTCAAGCTTCTATAGAAAAGGTAGTTGCCTTAGCTGTTTTGATGCCAATAGTTGCTTCAATGGGTGGAAATGCAGGAACCCAAACTCTTACTGTAGCTGTTAGAGCTTTGGCTACAAAAGAGTTAACACCTTCCAACGCAATAAGAATTATAGCTAAAGAAACATTTGTTGGAGGAATTAATGGAATTATTTTTGCTATTTTAGTTGGATTAATATCATCTTATTGGTTTAGCAGTCCTCAATTAGGAATAGTTATAGCTTTAGCTATGATATTAAATCTGCTTGTAGCAGGCTTAGCTGGAACCTTAATACCTATTACCTTGAATAAACTGAAGATTGATCCTGCTTTAGCTTCAGGAGTAATTCTCACAACTATTACTGACGTATTTGGATTTTTATCTTTTCTTGGACTGGCTTCTATCTTTATAATATAATATAGTGTAATATAAATTTATGAAAAATAGTTCTGTTTTAATTAATAGTATCTATCCAGCTGATTCTGGTATCAAATATATATTAAAGCTTATAATTTTATCTGCTTTTGGAAGTTTATTGCTAGCCTTGTCTTCAAAAATTCAGGTTCCTTTTTGGCCTGTTCCAATGACCATGCAAACATTTATGGTTTTTATTATTGGGATGACTTATGGTTTTACTTTTAGTTCATACACATTAGTTTCTTACCTAATGCTAGGTGCGATAGGTTTGCCTGTTTTTGCTAAAGGCGGAGGAATATTGTACTTAACAGGACCAACAGCAGGCTATTTATATGGCATGGCTATAGCCGCTGCTGTAATTGGTTTTTTGGCAGATAGGGGTTATGCAAAGTCCTATTTAAAAAGTTTAATAGCAATATTTATCGGTACAGTTATAATTTTTGCTTTAGGAGTTGGATATTTGGGTTCAGTTATTGGTTATGATAAGGCTTTAGCCGGTGGCTTGTATCCATTTTTATTAAGTGAAGCTTTTAAAATAGCTTTGGCTATATCTATTGTTCCAACGATATCAAAGCTTACTAAATAAATTAAATCTTATTATGAAAATTGGTATTGATTTAGGTGGTACCAAAACTGAAGCAATTTTAATTGATAATATTGGCAATGAACTATTCAGAAAAAGAATACAAACCGAAAAGAGCTATGATGGTACAATCAAGGGCATAATAAATTTAATTAAAGAAATTGACAATAAATTTGAAAAAATTCATTCTGTTGGCATAGGGATGCCTGGTATAATTTCAAATTACACTTCTTTAGTTAAAAATGCTAATTCCATTTGGTTAAATGGAAAGCCACTAAAGAAAGATTTGGATAAAATTTTAGATAAAAAAATTACAATTGAAAATGATGCAAATTGTTTTGCTCTTTCGGAAGCTGTAGACGGCGCTGGCAAAGATTATAATGCAGTTTTTGGTGTTATAATCGGCACTGGAACTGGTGGTGGAATAGTATTTAACAAAAAAGTATTACAAGGGATAAATCAAATTGGTGGTGAATGGGGTCATACATCTCTACCTAATAGAACTAATGATGAAATAAAATATGCAAAAAAATGTTTTTGTGGTCTAGAGGGATGTATGGAGACTTATGTATCAGGTCCAGGATTTGCAAATATTTTTAATAACATTCATAATGAAAATTTTAATTCTCATCAAATTATTGATGAATTTATAAATGGATCTCAGAGATCTAAATTGGCATTAGATAATTATGTGAATCATTTAGCAAGAGGCCTGTCAAATGTTATTAATATACTCGATCCAGATGTGATAATACTAGGTGGCGGGATGTCAAATATAGATTACATCTATGAAAATATAAGTAAACAATTAAAAAAATATGTTGTTACTGATACTTTTCACACCAAAGTGTTAAAAAACAAGCATGGTGACTCTAGTGGCGTTAGAGGAGCGGCTTGGCTTTAAATTAAATACCCGCCATTTGAATATACTTTATTTCTAAAAAATCATCTATTCCGTATTTAGATCCTTCACGTCCAAGTCCAGATTCCTTAACTCCACCAAAAGGAATTTCTGCTTTGGAAGGAAGTCCTGTATTTACTGAGACTATGCCATATTCTAATTCTTCTGCTACTTTCCATATTCTTCCGATATCTCTTGAATAAAAATAAGAAGCTAATCCATAAGGTGTATCATTTGCCATTTTTATTACTTCTTCATCTTTCGAAAATTTATATACTGGAGCTACTGGACCAAAGGTTTCTTCATTTGTAATTTTTGATTTAATAGAAACATCTGACAAAATGGTTGGTAAGTAAAAGTTTCCACCAAGTTTATGAATTTCTCCACCGATAGCTATTTTTGCTCCCTTATTTACAGCATCTTGAACATGTTCTTTAACTTTTTCAAGAGAATATTCATCAATTAGTGGCCCAGAAACAATTCCTTCAGTAAAACCATCTCCAACTTCCATTTCTGACACAGCTTTAACAAATTTTTTTAAAAATTCATCATATACTTTTTCATGAACAAATAATCTATTTGCACATACACAAGTTTGACCAGTATTTCTAAATTTACTTTGGATGGCCCCAGTTACAGCTTCATCTATGTTAGCATCATCAAAAACTATAAAAGGAGCATGTCCACCAAGTTCCATTGAAACTTTTTTTACAGTACTTGAGCATTGTGATAATAAAACTTTTCCAACTTCTGTTGAACCAGTAAAAGACAATTTTCTTACTATTGGATTATAAGACATTTCAGAACCAATTTCTTTAGCATCTCCTGTGATAATATTGATGACTCCTTTAGGGAAACC
Organism: Alphaproteobacteria bacterium MarineAlpha5_Bin7; assembly: GCA_002938195.1. Classification (GTDB taxonomy): domain Bacteria; phylum Pseudomonadota; class Alphaproteobacteria; order HIMB59; genus MarineAlpha5-Bin7. The sequence continues at coordinate 33,412 of PTKX01000006.1, forward strand.
TGCTTCTTCGGCTAGAACACCTAGTGCTAAAGCAGAAAAAGGTGTTTGACTAGCAGGTTTGATTACTACGGGACATCCAACAGCTAGAGCAGGTGCACATTTTCTTGTAATCATGGAGCTCGGAAAATTCCAAGGAGTTATTGCAGCAACAATTCCAATAGGTTGTTTAAGCACAATTATTCTTCTATCCGAAAATCTATCTGGGATAGTGTCTCCATAAATTCTTTTTGCTTCTTCTGCAAACCATTCTACAAATGAGGCTCCATAGGAAATTTCAGCTCTGGATTCTGCTATAGGCTTACCTTGCTCGAAGGTCATAATTTTTGCTAAATCCTCTTTATTTTTTTCTATTAAATAAAACCACTTTTTAAGTAAAACAGATCTTTCTAATGCAGTTTTGCCTTTCCAACCACTCCAAGCTTCATTAGCTTTAGAAATAGCAAATTTGGTTTCCTCTTTGCCACATTTCGGAACTTTACCAATAATTTTCAATGTGCTTGGATTATTAACTTCAATTATATCCTTATTATAGCTATTTATCCACTCGCCATTAATATAACATTTATCTTTTATAAGTGACTTATTTGAGATATCCATAAATAATATTTAAGAAGATTTAAGAAGTTATTTTATTATATTAAATATTTTTTGTAAAATTTATTTGATAAAAAAATGGAAGCTAAGACATGAAAATAGTAAATTCTTGGAATGAATGGGATCCTCTAAAGCACGTAATTGTTGGTAAAGCTGATAATTGTTGCATACCTCCTCCTGAACCAGCTACTGATCCTAAAATTCCAAAGGATAGCGATATGAAAGGAATGCATGGACCGCGTCCACATGATACTGTTGATAAAGCAAATGAACAGCTTGATGGTTTAGCAAATATATTAAAAAAAAGAGGTATTAAGGTAGATAGACCAACACCTCTAGATTTTAATCAAAAAATTGCTACCCCTGATTGGGAAATTGGCTCAATGTTTGGGTGTATGCCTCCACGCGATGTAATATTAACTTTAGGCAATGAAATGTTAGAGGCAACAATGTCTTATCGCTCAAGGTGGTTTGAATATTTGTGCTATCGTCCTTTACTCCAAAAATATTTTGATGAAGATCCTGAAATGAAATGGGAGTCAGCTCCAAAACCAAGATTAACAGAAAAATCTTACAGAACAAACTATCTTAATGAAGGTATTTCTGACGAACAAAGATTAGAAATGGTCAAAAGAAAAGAATTTGTAACAACAGAAGAAGAACCTTTATTTGATGCAGCTGATATTTTGAGAATGGGTAAGGATCTATTTATACAAAATGGTTTTACAACAAACCTTAAGGGTGCAAATTGGATACAAAGACATTTTAAAAGTCACCGGGTTCATATTTTAAATTTTCCTGGAGATATGTATCCAATTCATATTGATGCAACATTTACACCTATTAAACCAGGATTAATTATCAATAATGCGAGCAGACAATTACCTGAAGATCAGAAAAAAATATTTTATGACAATGATTGGGAAATAGTAGATGCAGCTCAACCAGCTCATAATGAACCACCACCTCTTTGTTATTCTAGTGTTTGGTTGAGCATGAATGTGTTGGTAATAGATCCAAAAACAGTGTGTGTTGAGGCTAGTGAAGTTTATCAGTCTGAACAATTGGATAAATTAGGAATGGAAGTTATTCCTGTGCCATTTAGAGATGCATATCCATTTGGTGGAGCTCTGCATTGCGCTACTACCGATGTTTATAGAGATGGTAAATGTGAAGATTATTTTCCGAATCAATCATGAATAATTTTATTCAAAAAGATTTATCTCCTACTTTTAACGAAATAGTTAACCCAAGAATTGGCGTTATAACTCTTTCAACAGATTTTACTATAGAACAAGATTTTAGAAAGGTATGTCATGGTATTGATTTAGATATCTTCTTTAATAGAATACCTTTTAACAACCCATTAAATCATGAAAATTATCTAAAGATGGCTGAACATATTCCAGAGATAACAGAACAAATATTACCTAAACAAAAAGTGGATGTAATAGCATATGGCTGTACTTCAGGAACAATTGCAATTGGAGAAGAGTTTATAACAAGTCAGATACATAAAAAAAAACCAGGTGCCTTGGTTACTACGCCGATAACTGCTGCATTAAAAGCATTTAAAAAATTAAATTTAAAAAAAATTGCTGTTTTGACACCTTATCCTACAAACGTCAATTTAACTGTCTTTAATTATTTGGAGCAAAACAATTTAGAAGTAGATTCATTTAATTCTTTTAATTTGAATTATGACTCAGAAATTGCAAAAGTAAGTCCTGCAAGTCTTTTGGATGGTATTGATAAAATCAATCTAGAAAATGTTGATGGTCTGTTTGTTTCGTGTACAGCTCTCAAAATATTAGAAATACTTGAAAAAGTTGAACAAAAATTCAATACTACAGTCATCTCTAGCAACCAGGCAATAATATGGGATTGTTTAAGACTTTCAAATATCAATAACAAAATAAATGGTTATGGTAAATTGTTTCAATAAAATTTAATATAATGATCTCATTGGATAGAATTAAAGAAGCGCACAAAAAAATTATACCTTATATCAATCATACTCCATTGATACATTCTGATTTTTTGTCTCAAAATAGAAATGTTAGATTAAAATTAGAATCACTTCAAAAAACTGGATCTTTTAAATTACGGGGAGCATTAAATAAATTATTATCACTTTCAGATGAACAAAAAGATCGGGGGGTTATAGCTGTTTCTACAGGAAATCATGGTAAAGGTGTGGCCTATGCTTCCAGTTTATTGGGAATTAAATCCACTATATACATGTCATCTATGGTTCCAAAATATAGGAAAGAGGCAATTCAAGCTTTGGGAGCCAATGTTGAGATTGTAGGAAAAAATAGTGATGAAGCTGATTTATATGCAAAAAAAATATCTATAAAAGAAAATATTAAACTTATACATCCTTTTGATGATGAAGATATAATTGCAGGACAGGGAACAATAGGTTTAGAAATGATTAAAGATTTTCCTGATGTAGACACTGTAATTATACCTACATCTGGCGGAGGTTTGATAGGAGGAATTGCTTTGGCTTTAAAATTACAAAAACCTAATATTAAAGTTATTGGAGTCTCTATGAAAAGAGGGCCTTCTATGTATGAAAGTTTAAAACTTGGAAAACCTGTTGATGTTGAAGAATTAGAAACTTTGGCTGATTGTTTAGGAGGAAGTATAGGGCAAGATAACAAGTATACCTTTAATATTGTCAAAAAAACAATAGATGATTTTGTTTTAGTTGATGAAGATAAAATAGCAGAGGGTATCAAGTTAAATTTCTTGGAACATAAATTAGTAACTGAAGGCGCAGCCGCAACCAGCATTATGGCAGTAAAAGAGAATTTATCCACACATATAGGAGAAAATGTTATTTGTTTGATTTGCGGAGGTAATATTGAATCTAAATTATTTACAAAATTAGTTTCATGACAGTTATTTTAAGTTTAGATGAAATCAAAAAATGTATAGGTTTGGATAAACAACTTATACCTATAATTGAAGAGGCATTTAAAAATTTAGCTCAGGATAAAGTATCTATGCCACCTATTTTACGCCTTGATATAGAAGAATATCATGGGGAGTCTGATGTAAAGGCTGCATATATTCAAGGTTTGGACAGTTATGCTATAAAAGTAGCATCTGGTTTTTTTAACAATCCAAAAATTGGCCTTCCTTCTAGCAATGGATTAATGATTTTATTAGACTCAAAAACTGGCGTTATAAAATCAATTTTATTGGATAAGGGATACTTGACTGATATTCGTACAGCAATCGCTGGAGCCATAGCAGCAAAATATTTATCAAATCCTGATTCTAAAAAAGTAGGAATAATAGGGGCGGGAATACAGGCTAAATTACAACTTGAAGCATTATCTTTAGTTAGAAATATAGATACAGCATTTATATGGGCAAGAAAAAAAGATAAGGTTTCTGAATTTATAGCAGATATTAAGAAGCTAAATATAAATATTCAAGCATGTCTTTTACCAGAAGAAGTAGTAAATCAATGTGAAATTCTTGTTACAACAACGCCCAGCAAATCTCCTTTAATAAAAAATGAATGGTTAAAGAAAGGTCTGCACATAACAGCAATGGGTTCTGATGCTGAACAAAAGAATGAATTAGATCCTCTTATCATTAAGGATTGTGATCTCTATATTCCTGATAGTTTGTCTCAAACAAAAATATTAGGTGAATTAAATCATGCAATAAAAAATAATCTTGTTTCGTCTAATCAGAATTATAATGAACTTGGAGAAGTTATTCTTGATCCTAGCTTAGGAAGAAAAAGAAAAGAAGATATAACTGTATGTGACTTGACTGGTACTGGAGTTCAAGATACTGCTATAGCAAGACAAACATATGAAATAGCTATGCATTTAAAATTAGGAACAAGTGTTGATTAAGTTATGAATGAATCAATTATTAATAAAACATCTGAATATTTTAAAAAAAATGGTGTAGTTTTGCCTACTATCTCAGAACTTTGCGAACCTCATTCAATAAATGAAGAAATAAAAAATAAACTAAAATCCGTCAATAAGAATGAAATCAATCCTTTAAATTTATTTAGAGTACATTGGTATAATAATTTAAATCATTCAGGTTTTTCAAAAGTACCTGAACATATTGTGCTACCAAGTGAATTTACTGGAGTGGAAGCAAAGATAATTATTAATATTGGAAGATTATTTCCATTAATAACTGCACATAAAGTGCTTGCAGCTTATGGATGTTTATTACCAAGAATTTTAAATGGTACATTTGATTATGAAAATCATAAAGCTGTTTGGCCCTCAACTGGTAATTATTGTAGAGGAGGAGTCGCTATTTCAAGGATACTTGGATTTAAAAGTGTTGCAATTTTACCTGAAGGAATGAGTAGAGAACGTTTTAACTGGTTAGAAAAATGGGTTGAGGATAAAAATGATATAATTAAAACAGCTGGCACAGAAAGTAATGTTAAGGAAATATATGATGCTTGCAACCAATTACAAAAAGACTCAAAAAATGATATTATAAATCAATTTGATGAATATTATAATTATGCTATTCATCGTGCAGTAACAGGACCTTCTTTTGAAAAATCTTTTTTAGAAGTAAAAGGTGACTCAAATTTAAAACCAAGATTTTATGTTAGCGCCTCAGGATCAAGTGGAACACTTGCAGCTGGAGATTATTTAAAAGATAGACTAAATACTAAAATTGCTGTTGTTGAGGCAAAAGAATGTCCAACTTTGCTTTACAATGGCTATGGAGAACATAATATTCAAGGCATTGGTGACAAACACGTCCCATTAATTCATAATGTAATGAATACTGATTTTGTTGTAGGCGTTTCTGATCAAGCCACAAATAATCTCAATATGATTTTTAACACAGATGAAGGTCAAAAATTTTTAATATCAAAAAAAGGTTTTGATATTAAATTTATTAACAGATTACCAGAATTTGGTTTCTCAGCTATTGCGAACATACTTGCTTCTATTAAATTAGCAAAATATATGAAATTAGGACCTGATGATGCAATAATTACTGTAGCAACTGATGGTGCTGATTTATATTTTTCTGAATTAGAAAAAACAAAAAAAGAATTCCAAGGTATTTATGATGAAATTGCATGCTCAGAAATATACGGTCAATATCTTAATGGCATTGCAATTGATGATACTTTAGAGCTTAATCAAAAAGACAAAGAAAGAATCTTCAATCTTGGATACTATACTTGGGTAGAGCAACAAGGAGTAGATATTAATGATTTTGAAAAAAGAAGAAATATAAATTTTTGGAATGAACACTATAATTATATGCTTTCTCTTGATAATCAAATTAAAGAATTTAATAGTATTTAACTTAAATGAAGACAAAGAGTTTACATAATAAATTAGTAGAGTGGAGACATGATTTACACATGAATCCACAAATAAGTTTTGAAGAAGAATATGCTTCGAATAAAGTAGCAAACTTATTAAAAGAATTTGGAATTGTGGTACATCCAGGTATAGCAAAAACTGGAGTAGTTGGAGTTTTAAAGAAAGGTAAAGGTAATAAGAGTATTGGCATTAGGGCAGATATAGACGCTTTACCAATTAATGAGAAAAATACATTTTCTTATAAATCAAAAATTGAAAACAGAATGCATGCTTGTGGTCATGATGGACATACGACAATGTTACTTGGCGCTGCAAAATATTTAGCAGAGAATAGTAATTTTGATGGAACTATTTATTTTATTTTTCAACCAGATGAAGAAAATTGTTTTGGCGCTAAAACAATGATTGAGGAAGGTTTATTCAGTAATTTTTCAATAGATGAAGTATATGCGATGCACAATATTCCAAATATGGAGTTAGGTTCATTTGGCACGCGTAAAGGAGCAATAACTGCTAGCGAAAATTTATTTGAAATCAATATTCAAGCAAAGGGTGGTCATGCGGCTTTACCACACATGGGGGTCGATGCAATAACTGTTGGCTCGCAAGTAGCTATAGCATTACAATCAATAGTTTCAAGAAAACTCAATCCTGCAGATAATGGCATTGTTTCTATTACTGAATTTATTACTGATGGAAAAAAAAATGTATTACCTGGCAAAGTAAAAATAACAGGAGATGCCCGAGCTTTATCAAAAACAACTAACGAGATGATCGAAAAAAATATGAAACAGATTGTTAAAGGTGTATGTGAAGCTCATGAAGTTTCTTATGATGTAACATATAAAACTTCTTGTCCAATAACTTTAAATGATTCAGAGCAGGCAGAATCAGCGACAAAGGCAGCAAAATCTTTACTAGGAGAGAAAAAAACTAATGGAAATATTGAACCAAGATTATTTTCTGAAGATTTTTCCATAATGTCTGCTGAAAAACCTGGATGTTTTGTTTTGATGGGCAATGGAACAAAAGGCTCTAATGCAAAACCATTGCATGCAGCAGATTATGACTTTAATGATGAATTATTGGTAATAGGTTCCTCTTATTGGGTGGAATTGGCAGAACAACAATTAAAATAATATTATTATAAGAGAAATTTAATGTTTAAGAAAAATTTACTTAAATTACAAAATAGTATGAAAGAAAATAACATTGACCTCGCAATAATAACAGATGATGATTCTTTATATTATTTTACTGGATATTATAATTTTCTTCACATGGATTTTTTTCGTCCCACAATATTACTTGTTCCTAAAGATGATGAAAGCACTTTAATTACCCCTTTATTAGACGTTCTTTTAATAGAAAAGGATTGTCCGATTAAAAAAATTAAAACTTGGAATGATGGCATAGGCAATGAATGGAGAGAATATTTGCCTAAATTTATAAAAGAAAACAAAAAAATAGCATGTGAAAAATTTAAGATTAACGCTACTGTTAGTAATTATTTAAACGATTTACTTAGTGGCAAAGATTTAAAAGATATAACGCCTATAATAAGCAATATTCGAATGATAAAATCTGAAGAGGAGTTAAAAATTGCAAGACATGCAGGTGAGGTAGCTTTGGCTATGATGGAGGGTGGCAAAAAGGCTTTAGGTCATAATGTACCTGAGTATGAAGTTGCTATCGCAACATCTCAAGCTGGAACTAGAAAAGCTGCAGAACTTTTGGAAAAACATTATGATAATAAGACTATGTCTCCTAATATTCATTTTTTGCAAGTTATGTCTTCAGGCCATGATTTACCAAAAACTCATCATCGTGCTTCAACAAAATTAATTAAAAAAGGAGACCCAGTATTTCTTTGCTTTTGCGGATCTACAAATTTTCATAGATTTAAATTGGGATTTGATCGTGTTTTTTGGATCGAAGAAGTTAGAGAAGACTCGCAAATAAAAGCATTCGAAGTCGCTGTAAAATCTCAAAAAGCAGCACTTAGTGTACTTCGACCAGGAATAACCGCAGAAGAAGTGCATGAAGCTTATGCAGAGACTATACAAGAAGAAGGTTATCCTTATCCAACTTTTCGCTGTGGCCGTGCTACAGGTTTTAGTGTTTTAGAAGAGCCACAATTGATTGTTGGAAATAAAACTATATTGCAGCCAGGAATGGTTTTTGCAGTAGATGGAGGAGCAAGTACCGATAATTTTAGAGCTCAAGTTGGAGATAGTTTTATTATTACAGAAAATGGTTATGAACAAATTACTCATCATTCCAAAGAGATTAAAGATTTAATTGTTTGATTAATGCAAAATATAAAAGTTTATAACGCACATTGTTGTGGTGAAATCGGTGATGTTGTCATAGGAATGGAAAATTTTGATTTTAAATCACCAAAAGAAGGGTCGGCACATTTATTCAAAGATAAATCTTGGAGAAATTTTTTTTTAAATGAACCTAGAGGCGGAGTATTTAAACATTGTAATATAATTGTAAAACCTTCAGATCCAGATGCTGATGCGGGATTTATTATTTTAGAGCCCGAAGATAACCCTCCTATGAGTGGTTCAAACACTATATGTGTCACAACCGTTTTGCTTGAAAAAAAAATATTAAAAATGCAATATCCTTTTACTTCATTAACTCTTGAGGTTCCAGGGGGATTGATTAAAGTTATTGCAGAATGTGAAAATAACAAAGTAAAGAATGTTTCTTTGACTAATTTACCTTCTTTCGTTGATAAAGTTGATGTTACTCTTAAAACTTCAAATTATGGCAACATAATTGTTAGTACCGCTTATGGAGGCGATAGCTTTTTGCTATGCGAAGCAAGAGATTTTAATTTGGAAATAGAACCAAAAAATGCTAAAAATTTTGTAAATATTGCTGATGAACTATTAAATGAAGCTAATAAACAAATTGGATTTCAACACCCTAGTATTTCAGAATTAAATTATATTTCTTTTTGTCAATTTATGGATCCATTAAAAATTGACAATCAAGGAAATAAAAATGCAAAAAATACCGTTGTCATAAGACCAGGCAAATTAGACAGGTCGCCTTGTGGCACAGGAACATCAGCAAGATTAGCATTGCTAAGAAATAAAAATGAAATTAAAATTGGAGAAAAAATAATATCTCAATCAATTATTGGATCTACTTTTGAAGCATTTATTGAAGATGAAATTATTGAATCGTTAAGTGCTATGATCAAACCTAACATTAAAGGTAGTGCTTATATAACCGGAGAACAAATTCTCTATAAAAATGACGATGATCCCTTTCCAGAAGGATACAAAATAAATGATACATGGCCAGATAGTCACAAATAAATATTGTTATATTTGCTTATTTTTTTGAATAAATATAGAAGAAGGTTATGACAAGATTTAATGCCTGGAATGTAATTAAAAATGGATTAAATGACCAAACTGGTTGGGATAGGCAATGGAGAGATCCAGAACCCAAAAAAGAGTATGAGATTGTCATTGTAGGCGGTGGCATACATGGTTTAGCAACTTCTTATTATCTAGCAAAAAACTTCAATATTAAAAATATTGCAGTTCTTGAAAAAGGTTGGATAGGAGGTGGCAATGCAGGAAGAAACACAACTATTATACGATCTAATTATATGATGCCAGGTAGTCATCAATTTTATGAGCATTCATTAAAGTTATGGGAAAACTTGAGTCATGATTTAAATTATAATGTAATGTTTAGCCAAAGAGCGCATGTATCACTTTTTCATAGCCCTCCTGCTAGAGATGTTGCCGCAAGAAGATATAACATTATGAAACTTCATGGCACTGATGCAGAACTATGGGATATTAATAAGCTGAAAAAAAATATACCATATTTAAATTATCATAATGCAAGATTCCCAATACTAGGAGCAGCAGTTCAAAATAGAGCTGGAAATGCTAGACATGACGCAGTTGTTTGGGGATATGCAAGGGCAGCAGATCAATTAGGAGTAGATATTCTTCAAAACTGCGAAGTGACTAACATTTTAAGAACAAATAGCAATATAGATGGATTAGAAACAACAAGAGGAATTATAAAAGCTAAAAAAATTGGCTTTGCTGTTGCAGGTAACACATCAAGACTCTGGGAAATGACGGGTCTTGGAAATCTCCCAATTGAGTCTCATAAACTACAAGCATTTGTTACTGAGTCAATTAAGCCATTAATAGATCAAGTTATCGTATATGGAGTTGGCGGCGCACATTTTTATATATCACAATCTGATAAGGGTAGTTTAGTTTTTGGAGGTGATCTTGATTGGTACAAATCTTATGCACAAAGAGGTAATTTACCAATAGTTCAAGATTGTGCAGAGGCAGCAATGGCAATTCTTCCTTGTTTAGGAAGGATTAGAATAGTCAGGCATTGGGCTGGTGTATGTGACATGTCTATGGACGGAACTTTTTTTATTTGCAATACTCCTATAAAGAATTTGTTTTTAAATGCTGGCTGGAACTACGGTGGATTCAAGGCTGGTCCAGCTTCTGGATGGTATTTTGCAGATTTAATTGCTAATGAACAACCTAATCAAATCATCAAAAATCATAATCTAGAACGTTTTGAAAAAGGTATTAACTTAGATGAGCGAGGAGCTGGACCTGATCCTAAATTACATGGATAATATAATATGATTAGAATTAAATGTCCTTATTGTGGAGAAAGAGATCATAGCGAATTTACCTATGGAAGTGACGCATCTATAGAATATCCAAATCTAGAATCCAATGCAAAAGATTGGACTGAAGCTATTTTTTTTAGAAAAAATATTTATGGCAAACAAATAGAGACATGGCATCATACTAATGGTTGCAGATTATGGTTAATCATTGAAAGATGTACAATAACTCATAAAATTTTTTCTATTAAACCTGCCCATCCAGAAATACACAAATTACTTAAAAATCAAAATAATATATGACTGCAAAAAGATTAAAAGATTACGGAAAAGTTAATCAAGATAAAATATTATCATTTACTTGGGAAAATAAAAAATATTTTGGTTACAAGGGCGATAGTTTGGCAGCATCTCTTTTAGCAAATAATATCAATATAATTGGAAGAAGTTTTAAATACCATCGTCCTAGAGGAATAATGTCTGCAGGAGTTGAAGAATCTGGAGCTCTGGTTACCATAGGTAAAAATGAATATACTGATCCAAATGTTAGGGCTACTTCTCAAGAGTTATATGAAGGTTTGATAGCATCGGGTCAAAATGCATTTCCAAATGTTAATTTTGATCTTGGTTATATTAATAACTATCTAAGCCGTTTTTTTGCTGCGGGTTTTTACTATAAAACTTTTATGGGCTTACCACCTTTTGAGTGGGGTAAAGGAACTAAGATTTGGATGATCTATGAAAAATTGATTAGAAAAGCAGCAGGGATGGGTAAAGCTTCTAAAATGCCAGATCCTGACAAGTATGAGCACGCTAATGAATTTTGTGACGTACTTATTATTGGTTCAGGACCATCTGGAATAGCAGCAGCCGTTGAAGCGGCAAACAACAATCTAGATGTTATACTTGTGGAACAAGATCATGTTATAGGAGGGAACTTACTTTCAAATTCAAACTTTGATTTTGAAGAAAAAAAATATTTTTTGCAAAAAGCTGGAATTAAAGTGATGACGAGAACTACGGCTTTTGGTTTATATGATAATTGCGTAGCAGGTATGATCGAGAGAGTTAATGATCACTTTTTTTTACCAAAAAATAATACTCCAAGACAGAGATTTTGGACAATTCGTTCAAAGCATATAATTTTAAGTACAGGTTCTTTGGAAAGACATATTGCTTTTAATAATAATGACATACCTGGAGTAATGACTGTTAATGCAGCTAGACATTATTTAAATAGATATGGAGTATTAGCAGGAGAAAAAATTATTATCTGTACCAATAATGATTCTGTATTTGAAACTTCGATATTATTATCTAAAGCTGGAGCTAAAGTAAAAGTATTTGATATTAGAGAAAAGATTGATGAAAACACAATAAAAAAACTTAATACCAACAATGTTGAAATAGAGTTTAACAAAGCTCCATTAAACATTCAAGGAAACAAAAAAGTTGAAAGTATCGATATAGGAATAAAAGTGGGCAATAAATACAAAAAAGTTAACGAAGAAGAATGTGACTTGGTATTAATATCAGGAGGCTGGTCTCCGGTTATTCATCTTTTATCACATAGGGGTATAAAACCTAAATGGGATAAAGAAAATCTTTGCTTCTTACCTAGCCAATCTTCAGAACCTATAACAGTTGCAGGCTCCGCTGCAGGTATATGGAATAATGATGATTGTGAAGCTTCAGGTATTGCCTCAGGATTAAAAGCGGCAAATGAAATTGGAATTAAAACCTCTGATTATTTTTTTCCTAAACAAGGAGGTTGGAAAAATCCTATATTTCCACTATTTGAAATAAAATCAAATCGATCAAGATCAAAAAGTTTTATAGATTTTCAGCATGACGTAACATCAGATGATATCAGGTTAGCCCATAGAGAAGGTTTTGTGTCAGTAGAGCACCTAAAAAGATATACAACTTTAGGAATGGCTAACGATCAAGGTAAAATGGGGAATATAATTGGATTATCAATAATGGCAGATTTATTACAGAAAGAAATTTCCGAAGTGGGTACCACGGTATTTAGACCACCTTATACACCTATATCAATTGGAGCGTTAGCAGGGAGAAATGTAAATAAACATTTCAGGCCATTAAGGGTTACACCATTGCATGATTGGAATTTAGAAAATGGTGCTAAAATGATAGAGACCGGGTTATATCAAAGACCTTGGTATTATCCAAAAAATAATGAAAAATTGGCAGATGCGTATATTAGAGAGGCAAGCTCAGTAAGAAAAACAGTTGGATTATGCGATGTTACTTCTTTGGGGAAAATTTCAATACAAGGCCCTGATTCTACTATTTTTTTGAATAAGGTTTATAGCAATGCCTTTGCTAAGCTACCTATAAACAAAGCAAGATATGGTATTATGCTAAGAGATGATGGATTGGTGATGGACGATGGAACTTCTTGGAGACTTTCTGAGAATGAATATTTTATGACTACATCTACAGCTCATGCTGCAAAGGTTATGTTATGGTTAGAGGAGTTATTACAAACTCGATGGCAAAACTTAAAAGTTCATGTAACTTCTGTTTCTGAAGAATGGGCGGCTGTATCAATTGCTGGACCAAAATCAAGAGATACTCTTTCTTTGTGTGTTGAAGATCCTAATTTAATATCTAATGATAATTTGCCTTTTATGGGATTAACTCAAACTAAATTAAACAATGGTATACCTTGCAGAATAGCTAGAATTAGTTTTTCAGGTGAGTTAGCTTTTGAAATTTATACCCCTTCTGATTTTGCATATAATATGATGAATATTCTTTGGGAAAGTGCAAAAAAATTTGATGGGTGTTTATATGGATTAGAAGCTTTGGGAGCACTAAGAATTGAAAAAGGTCATGTTACTGGAGCAGAATTAGACGGAAGAGTTACTATAGAGGATGTAGAATTGGGTAAAATGGCTTCTGATAAAAAATCATATATTGGCAGTGCAATGCAAAAAAGAGGAGTGTTAGCAGATAAAGATAGAGAAACTTTAGTGGGTATTTTTCCAAGAAATAAATCACAAACCTTTGATGCAGGAACTATTATTTGTAAAAAAAATGAAATTAAAGGATATGGAATAGGCAGAATTACTTCTGTAACTTATTCACCTGGATTAGGTCATTGGATTGGATTGGGATTCATAAAAGGCGGTTATACTGAGTGGAAAAACACAATTGTCGTTGGAGCAGATCCTGTTAGAAATAAGGAAATTGATTTAGAAATTGTTTCTCCTCACATGTTTGATCCCAAGGGGGAGAGATTACATGGTTGACAGAACTTCAGCTTTAGATAAAAATTATGAAATTGTTAAAAAAATCAATGATGAAAAAGTTAATCTTATATTTAACAGAAATATTAATTTACAGATTACACAAGTGGCAGCATGGCCCGATACAGTTTCAAAAGTTGAATTAATTATATCAAAATATTTAAAAATATTATCATTACCTAGATCAAATTTCGCTGAAGATAATGATTCTTTTGCTATAATGAGAGTAGAACCTCTTAAATGGTGGATTCTTGGTTCTGATATTCCTTTATTATCGACTGAAGAGGGAACTACATTAGATTTATCTCATTCATTCACGAATATTCAAATATCTGGACCAAGTGCCAAATTATTTTTGAATAGGTTTTTACCTCTAGATTTAAGAGACAATTCATTTCCAATCAACAAAGTGGCCTCTTCAGCTATACATCATGTTAGTGTAAAATTATGGCTTTCAAGAAATGGCTTTCAATTATTTATACCACGAGGCTATGCAATGTCATTGTGGGAAATTTTTCAAGAATCAGCAACTCAATTTGGATATGAAATAAAGTAACATTGCTGTTTAGCTTGTTACTTTTTTACGCAAACTAAATCGTATTATTTTCTAGCTATTTGGTGATTATTTGTCTAGAGAACTTATCAATTTTTTTATGAAATCAAATCCTGAAATAACTTTTGGAACCAGAATAAGAAAATCCCCTTTTTTTGATTCTACAATAAAATGGGGATGCAAGGCTTTTACAATATACAATAAAATGTACATGCCAACATACTATAAATCATTTGTTGAGGATTATTGGTCATTAGTGAATGATGTTACATTATGGGATGTAGCAGGAGAAAGACAAGTTGAGATAACTGGAAAAGATGCTGAAAAATTTGTTGAATATATTACGCCAAGAGATATTTCTGCATGTAAAGTTGGTCAATGCATGTATATTTTGTTAACCGAAAAAGATGGAGGTATTGTAAATGATCCAGTTCTATTAAAATTAGATGAAAATCATTTTTGGTTATCAATTGCTGATAGCGATGTATTATTATGGTGCTTAGGTATTGCTTCTTCAAATAGATTTGATGTTAAATTATCTGAGCCTGACGCTTCTCCATTATCACTACAAGGTCCAAAATCACCTGATGTTATGGCAAGAGTGTCAGGTGAATGGGTAAAAGGATTAAAATTTTTTAATTTTAAAAAATCTGTAATTAATGGAATACCTGTGATTATTGCAAGAAGTGGATGGAGTGGGGAACCTGGTTTCGAAATTTATTTATTAGACGGTTCTAGAGGAAATGAATTATGGGAAATAATTATGGAAGCTGGGAAAGATTATAAGATTGCCCCAGCTTGCCCTTCACAAATTAATAGGGTTGAGAGTGGAATGCTTTCATATGGTTCTGATATGACTCTACAGGAAAATCCTTATGATGTTAGTTTAGGAAAATTTGTTAATATAGATAAAAAAGCCGATTTTTTATCTAAAGCGGCTTTAAGTAATATTAAACAAAAAGGAATTCTTAAAGAAATGGTAGGTGTAGAAATCATGGAAAAAACATCAGATGAATTTATTCGAGATCACTTGCCTATTTATGATGAAAAAAATGTTGTTGGTAAAATTACATCCAGCGTTTATTCTCCAAGACTAAAAAAAAATATAGGATTGGCAATTATAAATAAGGAGAACATAAATTCTAATAATCTTAGACTAGAGTATAGCGGAAAAAGTATAGAAATAAAAATTTCTCAATTACCTTTTCTTAGGAATAAATAGTTGCCATTTAAAGATTATTTTTTAGCTATTAGTGTGCCTTTATTATGGGGAATTGGCATGGTGATAACTAAGCCTGGAATGGAATATTTTCCTCCAATGCTTATTAATGGTTTGCGCTGGGGTTTAACGGGCATCATTCTTGTTTGGTGGTTTCCTATACCCAAAGATTATTTATTTAAAATATTTCTGGTGTCTATTATTGCGTGTACAATTCAGTATTCTTTAACCTTTTCTGGCTTAAATATAATAGATGCTTCATCAGCAGTACTTTTTGTGCAATGTGAAGTGCCATTTGGTGTATTAATTGCATATTTATTTTTAAAAGAAAAACCCCATCTTAAAAATATTATTGGCATAGCAATTGCCTTTATAGGTTTGCTTATTCTATCAGGCTCACCAAATCTTGAAGGAAAATACATCGGAGTAATTCTAGTTTTATCAGGAGCATTTACTTGGGCTTTGGGACAAATTTTAATTAAACCAATAAGTGAAAAAATAAATGGAATTGTTCTTACAGCATGGATAGGAGTGTTTGCGGGACCGCAATTAATTATTTCATCACACTTAATAGAGGGAAATGTTTTTAACAACATTGTGAATGCTGATTATAGAGCTTGGCTTATAGTAATATATTTAGGATTACTTATGAATTCTTTAGGATATAGTATTTGGTATTATGTTTTAGGAAAGTATGCGGTTCAAAAAATATTACCAGTAATGCTACTTCTTCCTGTAACTGGAGTTTTGACAGCTATTATCTTCCTCGGAGAAAGACCTGATATTAAAGTGTTTATAGGTGGCTTTATTATTATATTAGGTGTTGCTTTGATCTTATTTGAAAAAATCAAACTTAATCAAAAAATTTAATTAATCATTATCATTCTTTGCACCTGCTCCTTTTAATCTAGATTCTAATGATTCTGGCACATAAGAGCGTTGAGCGATTTTTTCTAAAGTTTTCCAATATCTTGAATTAGGTTTAAGTGATTTAGATAAATTATTTTGAATGGTATGATTTGTTATTTCTTGTTTAAATTTTTCTAATTTTAAAGAATCAGATTTTTTTGAAATAATAATTTTTACTTGATTTTTTTTAAGTTTCTCAAAGTTAGAATTTGATCCAATTTTTACTGAATTTTTTTTAATTGAGTAAAAAAAATTTTCTTTTTTATTTTTAACATATATTAAATGTGAAAATAAAACCTTATTTGTAATTTTAAATAGAAGAGGAAGAAAATAAATAGGCTCTTCACAATTATTTATAACAATTTCTATTCTTTTTTCTTTATCAATTATAGAGCTAAAGTAATCTATTAATCCAGGCCCTTTCATTAAAACCGATTTTTTTTTTAAATCAATAACTAATTTTTTTTTTGATAATTTAATTTTTCCATCATATTTTTTATCAATTTTATTTATTGTATTTATAAGTAGTTTTACGCCATACAAATTGTTTAATTCAAGCCATGCGATGATAAACGCTGCATCTTCATCTGCTCCATAGGGAAAGCCCATTCCAGAGAAAGCTCTTAAGGCATTTATGTAGACTTCATAATATGAGAAATTCACTGTTAATTAATATGAATCCATGTTAGCAAAACCCCATTCATCAACGTTTTTGTCAGAAAGTTTATTAAAGAAAGGTGCCCCTGGGAAGAAACTAACTCTGAGCCATCTATCAGATCTGGGATCATATCTGGAGGCTCCAAAAAATGATAATTTAAAACGCAACATATTTATAGGCAATGTTTGTTTTGCTAAGATATTATCATTAACCTCTCCATATTGAAATTTGGATAAAGTTTGGATTCTTCTAATAATTCCCCTGTATTCTGGAAATTTTAACAAAAATTCAGCAATATTTAATTTATGTGTTTTTGGATTATTGGCAATAAAATTATATAATTCATTTACCATCTTTCCTATACCAAGAGGTTGTTCTAATTCTGCGCCTTTTTCATTAAAGCGCTCACCTAATCTTGGCTCTAATTTTGCTTCAGAAATATACCAAAATAAAAATAAGTTTTTTTTATTTTTAAAATTTATATTAATAGCCCATTTGTATTTATTTCTAATTTCATATAAAAGTGATTTAATAGTCTGATTGGTTTCTATATTCATATCCTCATTTTCAGACATATTTTCTGCAAGTGGATCTGCAATCTTAGGAAATAACTCAATTATTTGAACTTTAGTAATTTCTTGAGCATCATAACTAAATTTTTTTTCGGTATAGACAATTATATTTTTCCATGAAATATTATTTTTTTTATTTAAAGAAATCTTTTTACAATACTTAATTATATTTTTTAAATCATTTGATGATTTGCGATTCTTATTCTTTTGAAAATTGTCATAGGTCAGTACTTCATCTAAATATAGCTTAGCTTTCTCTAAAAGTTTTATAAATTTAACAAAATGTTTTTTATTTATCTTTTTTATAAATTTTATATCATTAAGAGCTTGTTCATATTGTTTCATCCACTGATGTATCAAAGTCGGATGTTTAATTATAAATGGAGCCATACCTAGACCAGTAGAATTTCCTATACCTAGATGCTGTTTAATATTATCATTTAACTTAACTGCTTTTAACGGATTTTTTTTATGAGCTATGTGCTCTACAAGATCTACGCTAAACTCTCTGATTATATATACAGCTAACATTTCTGCTCTAAATGGTTGTTTAAAATCAGTTTTCGTTTTTGTTCTAAAAAAATCTGACATTCCAAATTTACCATTGCCATAAACAGCTGTTGTTCTTAGAAGATATCCTACGTCATTAACATCTTTTATGCTAGGTTGCTCTCCAATAGAAAGGCAAGTTACAACTTTGTCAAATAAGCGCAAACTTTTATTAGCTCTACTTAATACTAATTCATTGGCTGAATTTCTTCCTGCTTCTTGTAAAGGTATGTTTTGCCTAAGACGTTTTAGATTTTTTGTTGATATTTTGCCTATATGCAGAGTATAGGCTGTATCCCATTTATCAGCAATTACTCTGTCACTTCTATCTTTTGCAGCTAAATATTGTGAAAAACAAACTAATGAATATATCTGATTTTTTGTATTTATTTCATAAATAGCAGTTCCATAACCGTTTTTATCTAACGCAAACTTAGACTTAGATATTTTCCATTTTTCTTTAACTATTGTTCTTAGCATGCTTCTTGAGAAACTTAATCTAGAAGGATATCTAGAACCCATCCGATCCAAGGTCATATTATTTTTTTTCATTTATTTAAGTATATATAGTTAATTATGTTAAATATATTAATACTATATTTATAATTATGGAAAAAAATTATCAAAATCAAATAATCATTGATGGACTCCAGTATTGTAACTGGAATAGAGAAATATTTGAAGATTTATGGAATGGAGGTATTACTGCAGTCCATGCAACACTGGTTTATTGGGAAAATACTGAAGAATCATTCAATAGAATTAATGAGTGGAATAAAATATTTGATGAAAATAATGATATTATATGTCACGCAAAATCCACCAATGATATATTGCAGGCTAAAAAAAATAAAAAAGTAGCAATAATATTTGGTTTTCAAAATTCAGCCCCTATTGCTAATGATATATATTTGTTACAAAATTTTTTTAATCAAGGGTTAAGATTTATGCAACTTACCTACAATAACCAAACTCCTCTTGGAGGAGGCTGTTTCGAAAATAATGACTCAGGTGTTAGCCGTTTTGGCAAAGAAGTTATCGAAGAAATGAACAGATTAGGAATCATTGTTGATCTAAGCCATGCTGGTAAAAATACCTGTCTTGATGCCATTAAATATTCTTCTAAACCAGTAGCAATATCACATGCTAATCCAAAATTTTTTCACAATTCACTTAGAAATATAGAGGATGAAGTTTTAATTGAACTTGCAAAAAAAAATGGATTTATCGGCTTAAGTTTATACCCCTATCATCTTAAAAACTTTGGCGAATGTACTTTAGAGGACTTTTGTGCAATGATAAAAAAATTAATTAATTTAATTGGAATTGAGCATATAGGAATAGGATCGGATTTATGTAAAAATTGGCCCAATGAAGTTGTGATGTGGATGAGAAATGGAAAATGGACAAAAAAAATTGATTATGGAGAATCTACTAATAAAAATATTAATTGGCCAAAACAACCTATTTGGTTCACAAAAGGAAGCGATTTAAAAAATATTTTTGAATCTTTAGTTATAAATGGATTAAGCGAAGATCAAGCTTATAAAATCATGGGAATAAATTGGCTTAATTTTATGAAAAATCATTTCTAGAATTTTTAGAATTGTAAGAACCAATAATTAAACTTATGATAACTACGCACACTCCAACAACCTGATACTGAGTTAATTTTTCACTCAAAATAATAGTTGCTCCAAGAATGCCAACTACTGGCTCAATATATAATAACAAGGCTGTTTTAGATTGACCAATTTTCTGTATAGCAATTAGTTGTGAAAAAAAAGCTATTGTATAAAAAATTGTAGGCATAAGCACCATTGTCCATGCCCCCATTCCAATTTTGAAATTTAAATTAAAAAAAATATAGATTACAAGTATAAAAAAAATACAATTAAATGAGTTTGTAAAAAAATGAATGTGAATTGGGTTAATTTTCAAATTAGACATTTTTTGATTAGTTATAATCATTGTTGAAGCTCCAATAGAAGCTATGATTGCAGCAAAAATACCTTCAAAATTTAATCGATCAAAAGAAGGGCCTAAAACAAAAAAAATACCTATGAAAGCAATAAAAAAAAATAATTTTTTTCTAAAGTGAATTTTTTCTTTGATAATAAAGATAGAAAAAATTAAAACTATAATTGGATAAGTAGAAAAAATTAACATCGTTAAGCTTACATCAATAAAATTTACAGCCGATAGCAAGCCAGTTGTTAATAAAATTGAACTTAAGGTAAAAAGCATTAGAATAGTTATATTTGATTTAAAAATATCTATTGAGGGAGGCTTGTAAAATAAAGCTGGAATTATTAGTATAGTCCCAACAATATATCTGAGGATAATTGCTAATCCAATGCTGGCTCCAAGGTTATAGGCTAGTTTTGTAGTAGGGCCTATAAAGCCAAAAAATATACCTGCGCTAAGTGCAGCGATTAAGCCTAATAAATTCATATTAACGATTGATATATTTTTTTAATCCTAATTCAAACTTAATCTAAGCTTGACATTATAAGATCAGTTCCATAACCAATATTATTAAATAAAGGAGAATTATTTTGTCTAATTCAGAAGGATTTGTCATATTTGATAAAATAGATAAAAGCTATGATGGTGAATCTCTTGTTGTTAGGAATTTAAATTTAAATATATCTAAAGGTGAATTTGTTACGATGCTTGGCCCTTCTGGCTCAGGAAAAACAACTACACTGATGATGTTAGCTGGATTCGAAACTCCAACAAATGGTGAGATTTTTCTCGATAATAATCCAATTAGCAAAATCCCTCCGTATGAAAGAGAAATTGGAATGGTTTTTCAAAACTATGCTTTATTTCCTCACATGACTGTTCAAGAAAATTTATCATTTCCTTTAGAGGTTAGAAAAATTTCAAAATCTGAAGTTAAAGAAAAAGTTCAGAAAGCGCTTGATATGGTTGAACTAGGAAGTTTTGGCACAAGATTTCCTGCTCAGCTTTCTGGAGGACAGCAACAAAGAGTAGCTTTAGCAAGAGCGCTTGTATTTGAGCCAAGACTTGTATTAATGGATGAACCTCTTGGAGCTTTAGATAAAAATTTAAGAGAGCAAATGCAATATGAAATAAAACATATTCATGACAGGATTGGTATAACAGTTGTTTATGTTACTCATGACCAAAGCGAAGCACTTACAATGTCGAACAGGATTGCAGTATTCAACGATGGTGTTGTGCAACAATTATCAACTCCTGACATATTATATGAAAAACCTGAAAATTCATTTGTTGCAAAATTTATTGGAGAAAATAATACTCTCAATGGTACTATTAAAGAAATTAACGGAAATATGTGCACTGTTGAACTTAATGACAATAGAGGTTTGGTAAAAGCGCTAAAGATTAATGTTGACTCTGTTGGAGATAAAACACAACTATCTATTAGACCAGAAAGAGTTGTGATTGGTAATTCTAATTCTCAAGATAATAACTTTGAAGGAAAAATACTCGAGCTAATCTATTTGGGCGATCATATTAGAGCAAGACTTGATGCTTGTGGAAATAATGAATTTATCGTAAAAGTTCCCAATGAAGGAAGTTTTAAACATAAAGAAGGTGATGTTTTGAATTTAAGCTGGAATTCCAATGATGTTCGTGCTTTAGATATTTAATTCATTTTTTCCTTATTTTTAGCCACATTTTTTTATTTTTTAATCTTTTGTTTATGCTTATGTCATGTTATTACGCTTTTATTACAGACATAATCTAAAGATTAGTTAACTAAAAAATGGAGGATATATATGTCTAAAATTTTAAAAGTCTTCT
>PTKX01000007.1 GCA_002938195.1 Alphaproteobacteria bacterium MarineAlpha5_Bin7
AACTATATTTAAGCATGTGCTATCAGCCTTTATCATAAAAATGCTAAATATTGTAAACAAGTTATTTGGTTCTGGTAGTAAAAAAATAATAAAATCTTACTCTAAAACAATCAAAAAAATTAATGAATTTGAACCAAGTCTTGCAAATTTATCTAATGAAGAATTACAAGAAAAAACAACTAATTTTAAAAAATTACTGAAAGAAGGCGCAGATATTAATCAAATTTTACCCGAAGCATTTGCAGTAGTGAGGGAAGCATCAAAAAGAACTATAGGATTGAGGCATTTTGACGTTCAATTAATTGGGGGAATTGTTCTTCACAAAGGAATGATTGCTGAAATGAAAACAGGTGAAGGTAAAACTCTTGTTGCAACTCTTGCCGCGTATCTGAATTCTTTATTATCGGAACCTGTACATATTATCACTGTAAATGATTATTTAGCAGAAAGAGATTCGCAATGGATGGGAAAAATATATAACTTATTAGGATTAACGGTTGGTTGCGTTAATTCAAAAACAGATCATGAAAATAGATTGAATGAATATAATTGTGATATTGTTTATGCTACAAATAATGAAATCGGATTCGATTATTTAAGAGATAATTTAAAAAATGAGTATAAAAATTTATTTTTTAAAAATAATGGTTTTGCCATCGTTGATGAAGTGGACAGTATATTAATAGATGAAGCAAGAACCCCTTTAATTATTTCAGGTCAATCTGAAAGTTCCATAGAAATATATCCAAAAATAAATTCAATTGTAAAATTTTTTAAAGAATCAGATTTTGAAATAAATGAAGAAAGCAAATCTGTACTTTTAACAACATCTGGCATGGAAATAGCAGAAAACCTTTTAATAAAAGAAGGTTTAATGAAAAGTGGCACGTTGCAAGATTTGGATAATATGTCTTTAAATCACAATATAATTCAAGCTCTTAAAGCTCAAAATATTTTTATAAAAGATAAAGATTACATTATTAAAAACAACAATATTGTAATAATAGATGAACTAAGCGGCAGACCAATGGAGGGTAGACGTTTTGGAGATGGACTGCATCAAGCAATAGAGGCAAAAGAAAATTTACAAATACAAAAAGAAAATCAAACAATAGCTTCAATAACATATCAAAATTTTTTTAGAAATTATAAAAAGTTAAGTGGTATGACAGGTACTGCTACTACTGAAGCTCCAGAATTTGAAGGCATATATAGTTTACAAGTTGTAGCAATACCACCGAATTTACCGATTACTAGAAAAGATAATGATGATCAAATTTATATGACAAAAAAAGAAAAACTTGATGCTATTTTGAATTTAGTAACTGTAAGGCATAAATTGAAACAACCTATATTAATTGGAACCACATCAGTTGAAAGCTCAGAAATATTATCAAGTTTACTAAATAAAAATAATATTTCTCACAATGTTTTAAATGCTAAAATGCATGAAAAAGAAGCTGAAATTATTTCTAAGGCAGGGGCGCCCGGCAATGTAACAATATCAACAAATATGGCTGGTAGAGGAACTGATATTAAATTAGGGGGCAATGAAGAAAACAGTGAAAAACTAAAAGATATTGCCATTAAATGTGGGGGCTTATTGGTAATAGGTACTGAACGACATGAGAGTAGAAGAATAGATAATCAATTAAGAGGACGTTCAGGAAGACAAGGAGATGTAGGTGAAAGTATATTTTTTTTATCACTTGAAGATGATTTGATGAGAATTTTTGGATCAAAAACACTTGAAAATGTTTTATCTAAGTTAGGTATAAAAGAAGGTGAGGCCATTACCCACAATCTTATTACGAAAGCTCTAGAAAGAGCTCAACAAAAAGTTGAGGCACATAATTATGATATGAGAAAGCAAATTCTTAAATTTGATGATATTTTAAATGATCAAAGAAAAATTATCTATACGAATAGAATGGATATACTAGAAACTGATGATCAGTCTGAAATAATTGATGAAATGAAGATTGATTTAATTGAAGAAATTGTTTCAGAATGCATTCCTGCTAAAAAATATAGCCATGAATGGAATGGGAACTTATTACAAAATAAAATCAATGAAATCTTTGGAATAAATTTAAACATCAATGAATGGATCAATGAAGATGGAGTTGATGAGGAAGAAATTAAAAAAAGAATAATTGATCAAGTAGACAAAAAATATGAAGATAAAAAGAATCAATATTCTAAGGATTTAATGAAATTTGCGGAAAAAAGAGTTATGTTATTTCAAATTGATAAAGATTGGAGAGATCATTTAGCTGCAATGGATGCTTTGCGCAGCAGCGTAAATTTAAGAGCTATGGGAGGTAAAGATCCTTTTTATGAATATAAAAAAGAATCATTTGATTATTTTGATCAAATGTTAAGTTTGCAAAATGAAAAAGTATTAAAAACAATTTATAACATTGAACTCATAGCTTCCAATGAAGATAAAAGTATAAGTAAAAAAGTACAACCATCGTCGCCTTTAATAACAAAAAAAATTGGAAGAAATGAGCTTTGTCCTTGTGGTTCAGGCAAAAAGTATAAACTTTGTCATGGTTCTTAATTTGAAGTGATTTCTAAAAATTTTTCATTTCTCTCTAAAACTAATTGATCTATAGGAATTTTTAAAAGTTTATTAATTTCTTCAACGATTACTTTTTCAACTATATCAAATTGCTCTTTAACAAATCTATGTGCTCCTCCAGGAGTCTCCTCAATGATTTCGTCAATAACTTTTAACTTGAAACATTCTTCAGCTGTAAGTTTTAGTGCTTCTGCCGCATCCATTACCGCCTCATTTTTTCTCCATAGAATCGATGCACAACCCTCTGGAGAAATAACAGAATATATGGCATTTTCTAACATTAGTACTTTGTCGGCTGTTGCCATTGCAATTGCTCCACCCGAACCTCCTTCTCCTATGATTATAGAAATAATTGGAGATTTAGTCTTTAAACATTGAGCTATAGATGAAGCTATTGATTCCGATTGACCTCTTTCTTCTGCCTCCTTACCGGGAAAAGCTCCAGCTGTATCAATAAATGTAACAACTGGTAAATTAAATTTTTCAGCTAATAATAATAATCTTTGAACTTTCCTATATCCTTCAGGTTTGGCCATGCCAAAATTATGTTTTATTCTTGATTCCATGGAATTACCTTTTTCATTCCCTATAACAATAACAGAAATTTCATTTATTTTAGCAAAGCCGCCTACAATCGACTCATCTTCTGCATATTTTTTATCTCCTGCAAGTAAAATAAAATCATTAAATATATTTTTTATATAATCCAAAGAATGGGGTCTACTTGAATGTCTAGCAACCTGAACTTTCTGCCAAGATGTAAGCGAACTATATATTTTTTTAAATAATTCTTTTTTTTCTCTTTGTAACTTTTCAATTAGTTCAATACCATTTGAGTTATTTTCTTTTTCTAAAAGTTGAATTTTTTTATCTATATCTTCTATTAATTTTTCAAAATCAAAATATTTTATCATTAAATAATTTTGCTTTCTTGTAATATTTCAACTATCAGATTATTAAAGATATCATTTGATATAGTATTTTTTATAGCATTTAAAATTACTTTTAAGTGTGCGGGATGAATGTCAATCCAACTTTTGTTTTGGATTGAAATATTGATATACAATAAAAGCTCGCCAATATTATTTAATTTAGAACTGAGGTAAATTTTATCCAATAAATATCTTGAAGGCATAGATCTTTTATCTATAAAATTTTTATTTTCAAAAAATTTTACTTCATGTTCATCATCTATTACTGATAAAATTGTCAAAAGTATATCTTGCCTTAAACCATCTTTATACTCTTGATTAAAAAGATCACTTTGAATTAATATGTCAATAAATTGGGATTCATCTAAAGGATTGTTTAAATTATAAAGTAATTTTACAGATTTAATTCTTTGATCTACTCCTTCTTGATTTGAAATATAGTTTTCAGTGAATAGCAACCACTTGTTTGCTTGTTCAAAATTTTTGTTGTAAATATGAGCTTTCACAATCTCTAAGCCATATTCATATAATTCAGCTGAAGGTTCTATATTATCAATTAGATTTCTAGAAATATCATAAGCCAATAGATTTAATTGATTGTTTTCAGCATAGATCCAAAAATCAATTAAACTCTCTAATCTTGTGATAGGTAAAAGTTGAATATTGGCTTTTTGAAAGAGATAAGCCATATTCATTTCTAAACTATCAAATGAAGAGTTAGAATTACTTAGCTCATCATAACTAAAATCAACAGTTTGATATAAAGCTGCTAAACTCTCTGAGCTAAACATTTGTTTTTTGTAAGCTGCATGAGCTGCCTTTAATCTTAAGGAAATGTTAGATGATTTGCTTAATATAATTGGTAAAGAAAGATTTGAAGTATCATGATCTAAAAAAATTTCAGTTAGAGGAATGTCCCCCACCCTTATCATTGCACTATATAATGTCATTGAGTCAGAAAGATAATTGAAAGAAGTTATATCAATTTCATTTTTATCAGAATTTTGTAATTTCCAATACAATTCTTGAAAATACGTATCTTTGTCATTAGCATCTAATAAAAGAGAGTTTAAAAAATTTGCTTCTTCAACCTCACCCTTGATATACGTACAAAATATATCTACTTTCAATAAAAAATTAGGATCTATTTTTGTAGTTTTTCTTTCAATTGTATTATTAAAATCGCATGCTTCAATTAAATCATATTTTAAAAAAGAATAATTTAATTTAAATAAGTTATAAAAATCAATATTCTTTTTATTTTCAAATAAATTAATTAATTTAAAAGATATTTCAGTTTGTTGAAGTTTAATCAAATTTTTAATTTTTAAATGATTAAAATCATCCTTAGTTATATTCTTAGGCTTTGAATCAGATTCTAAAAATTGAATTAGTAATTTATTCAGAACAATAGAATTTGATAAGTTTATTTTATCAAATAAAAAAAATAAATCTTCTTTGCTCGAATTCTCCCATGGAGTAGGTAAGGAATATATCTCATTATTTTTTTTAATTGATATTTCTTCAATATTTATATCTTCAGGTACGCTCTCTTCGTCATTAAGTAGTGATCCTTCTATTTGTATTTCTTCATTTGAAAAACTTTTATCTTCTTCAATTGTTCCATCTTCATTATTATTTTCTTGGGCAGCTTCAATTAAACCTTGGTCAATATTGTCATTCTCATGCAATTCAATAATTGTAATATCTTCAGCCATTAGTTGAAAAGATAAAACAAAAAATATTAAGTAAAATAATGTTCTCATTGAATATCTAATTGATAACTTTCAGAAAAAAGTCTGGAAGGGGAAGGAATATCAACTGAGAACAAACCTATTAATCCCAATACAACTAATATTGAAAGAATTATTAATAAATACCTTTTTTTCATAATTTAATCTTAAATAAATGATATAAAAAACTTTAAATACAGATAAATATTATTTTTTTAAGTTATTTTTAGTAAATGAATTAAAATATTGTCAAAAATATGGAAAAGCTTAATTTTAGCAAAATATTGAAAGATTTTAGTAAAAAAAATATTGCTATTATGGGCCACATGGGCTCAGGGAAAAGTGTTATAGGGAAGATTATAGCTAAAAAATTTAACTTTAAGCATTTAGACAGTGATAGGGAAATAGTTAAATTAGAAAAAAAAACAATCAATAATATATTTAATAATCAAGGTGAAAAATATTTTAGAGGTATTGAAAAAAAAATTATCCTAAAAATGTTGAATAAAAATGATATTATCATTTCTTTAGGGGGTGGTTCAATATTAGATAAATCAATTAGAAAAGAATTAAAAAATAATTCAATAACTATATTCCTAGATGTAGAAATTTCAGAGTTAATAAAAAGATTAGAAAAATCAAATCATAGACCTCTGCTCAAAAACGTTAGCATTGAAAAGAAAATTAAAGAACTGGACATAGTAAGAAGAAAGTATTATTTACTTTCAGATATTGTTATAAAAAATGCAATTTCGCCACATGAAACATATAAGAATTTCATTTTAAAGTTCTTAAGCCTCAATGAAAAAAATATTAACAGTTGATAATAAATATATTAATTCAAAAATAATTATTGAAAATAATTCAATAAAAAAATTTTTAAAATTAGAAGAAAAAAAAGATAATAAAATTTTTATTTTAATCGATAAAAAAGTTTTTAATACAAATAATTTTTTTGTAAAAAAAAGAAAAAATATTTTTTGCTTACAAATAAACAGTAACGAAAAAATTAAATCTTTTAATTCATATAAAATAATAATTAACTATTTATTAAAGAATAATATTGATAGATCTTCAACATTAATAGCTATAGGTGGAGGAACTATAGGGGATCTTTCTGGTTTTATTGCAAGCACTATTCTAAGAGGTGTTAGATTTATTTCCATACCTACAACACTATTATCTCAAGTTGATAGCTCAATTGGAGGAAAGAATGGCATCAATGTATCTTATGGCAAAAATCTAGTAGGTAC
Source organism: Alphaproteobacteria bacterium MarineAlpha5_Bin7 (assembly GCA_002938195.1). Classification (GTDB taxonomy): domain Bacteria; phylum Pseudomonadota; class Alphaproteobacteria; order HIMB59; genus MarineAlpha5-Bin7. The sequence goes on from PTKX01000007.1 coordinate 6,506, forward strand.
ATTTTATCATCCTCATTTAGTTATAGTTGATCCAGCGATTTTAAAATCATTATCAATTAGACAAATGAGATCTGGGTATGCAGAAATATTAAAATATGCTTTAATAAATGATAAAAAATTTTATCTCTGGTTGAAAAAAAATTATTCTGCAATTTTGACAAAAAAGAGAAATTTTTTAATAAAATCAATTGAAAAAAGTATAAAAATTAAATTAAAATACATAGTTTCGGATGAAAAAGAAAAATTAATAAACTCTGCATCAAGAGCAATGTTAAATTTTGGACATACCTTTGGACATGCTCTGGAAGCAATGAATCAATATAAAACTAATTTAACTCATGGAGAGGCTGTATCAATCGGAATGGTAACTTCAGCAAAAATATCCCATAAACTTAAAAAAATAAATAAATTAGAGTTTGATGACATAATAAATCATATTAAGAATGTTGGCCTTCCTTTTTCTAGTAAAAATTTAAAAAATCCGAAGATTTATAATTTAATATCTTCAGACAAAAAAAATATGAATAACTCAATTAATTTAATATTATTAAAAAAAATTGGATCCGCATATTATAAAAGAGGATTAAACATTAACAAATTGAAAAATTTAACCAAATAATTTTTAATATGACATTTTATAATCTTTTATTATTGTTTATAATAATTTTCCTTATATTATTATCTGGCTTCTTATCTGGCTCTGAAACCGCTATAACAGCTGCATCAAAGGCCAAAATTATTTCAAAAATAAAAAAAGGTAGCAAAAAAGCCACATATGTAAAAAAAATAATAGATATGAAAGATAGAGTGATTTCTTCATTACTTTTATCTAATAATCTTGTAAATATTTTAGCATCATCACTCGCTACCGCTTATTTTTATGATTTATTTGGAGTTACTGGAATTTTTTATGCTACATTATTAATGACTTTTTTATTAGTGCTGTTTGCAGAAGTATTGCCAAAAACCTATGCAATAAATAGACCTACAAGAACTGCTATAATTATAGCTCCAATAATTTATTATTTGAATAAGATGCTTACTCCTTTTGTGTTTATAATTAATTCAATTGTGATTGTATTTATAAACAAGAAAAATTTCTCTAACGTCAAAATTGCTGATGAACAGTCTGAAGAAGAGCTACGCGGAGTAATTGACCTCTACAAAACATCAAATCCTGACTATGAGCATGAAAAGGAAATGTTACAAAGTATTCTTACTTTAAACGATACCACAGTAGAAGAAGTAATGACTCATAGAAAAAATATTGTTTCGATTGATATTGAAAGCAATATATCCAATATTATAGATTCCATAAATAACAGTAGTTTCACTAGAATTCCATTTTGGAAAAATAATCAAGAAAACATTATTGGTATTTTTGATAAGAGAACAATTAATATTGATATAAATAAAAATTTAGAAGATAATAAAATTATCTTAGAAAATTTAAAAAAACCTTGGTTTATTCCTGAGACAACAAATTTACTAGATCAATTAGTATCTTTTAAAAAAAGAAAAGAACACTTATCTTTCATTATAGATGAATATGGGGAGCTTTTAGGGTTAATAACTCTTGAAGATATTATTGAGGAGATTGTAGGAGAGATAATTGATGAAATGGATGCTCCTCAAAGTGAATTTAAAATTAATAGTCAGGGTAAAATTATTGCAGATGGAAGTAGAAATATCAAAGATTTATATAGGGAATTTGATTTAGAATCACCTGAGACAGATGCTAGTACATTAGGAGGTTATGTTATGAATCTTGCGAAGAAGATACCTCTATATGGTGAAATAGTTAATGACAAAAATTTTAAATATAAAGTCTTATCTCATTCCAGAAAGCAAATACACAGACTAGAAATAACAAAAATTATTTAGATATATTGATTTCTAATGCATGCAAACCTGAATCAAATTCTTTTTTTAAACACTTATTTATTTTTCTGTGTAAAAAAAGTTTAGAATAATTTTTATTTTTTATACTCAAGGTAATTTTAAAATGCGTTTCTTGGGTGCCATCAAATTGGCCGTGCCCTTTATGCAAATTAGATAAATCATCAACAATAATTGATGATTTAGGCATATTTTTTTTTAATATTTGTTCAATTCTTTTTTTACGATTCATCTTTTTTGATTTATATTGATTAAATGTCTAAATTCAAAATAAATATTGTAAAAAATTCTCTTTCGTGGGAATCAAAAAGATCAGTATATATTTGTGATCATTTTGATTGCAAAGAAATAGGCAGATTTAGAGCTCCTAAATCAAGAATTAAAATTAATGAATATTTTATGTTCTGCTTAAAACATGTTAAAGAATACAATAAATCATGGGATTTTTACAAAGGACTGAATGTTGATCAAATTGAATTATCTATGAGAAAAGATACTGTTTGGGATAGACCTTCATGGCCGCTAAATGGCAATCCAAATTCTATCGTTGATCAAATCAAAGATTTTTTAAATAATGATTATAGTTTATTTGAAAAAGATAAAGATTTGCAGGGTTTTCTTAAAAATAAGCTAATAGATGAAAAACTGACTAAAGAGGAGAATAATAGCATTAATATTTTACAGTTAACTTTACCTATTTCTATAGATGAAATTAAAAAAAAATATAAAAAATTAGTGAAAATTTTTCATCCTGATGTAAATGACAACAATAAAGAGGCAGAAAAAAAATTTAAAGAAATCAGTGAGGCTTATAAAATCTTGCTTAAAAAATTTCTTAACAAGAGTAAATAAATATGGATAATAAAAATAAAAATACAAACTTTATGGGATCTCCTGATATTAAAATAGACACTAAAAAGATATTTGGATTTGAGTGCCCTTTTGATGTTACAGGTTTTGATAAAAAAAATGAATATGTTCCAGATATTGACCATAATTACAAATTTGATCCCGAAACTACAAAATCTATTTTAGCGGGATTTTCAAACAATAAGAGAGTTCTTGTAAGTGGTTTTCATGGCACAGGAAAATCTACACATATTGAACAAGTAGCTGCGAGATTAAATTGGCCTTGTATTAGAATTAACTTAGATAGCCATATAAGTAGAATTGATTTAATTGGTAAGGATGTAATAGTTTTAAAAGATGGAAAACAAATTACTGAGTTTCAAGATGGAATGTTACCCTGGTCATATCAAAATCCGGTTGCACTTGTATTTGATGAATATGATGCTGGAAGACCAGATGTAATGTTTGTAATACAAAGAATCTTGGAGGCTGAAGGTAAATTGACTTTAGTGGATCAAGCTCGAATAATATCTCCCCATAAATATTTTAGATTATTTGCTACAGCTAATACTATCGGGCTCGGAGATACTTCAGGTCTTTATCATGGTACTCAACAAATAAATCAAGGACAAATTGATAGATGGAATATTGTAACAACCTTAAACTACTTAGAAAATAATGAAGAAGTTGAAATTGTTTTAAGTAAAGTTAAAAAACTTAATAATAAAGAAGGTAAAGACATCATTCAGAGTATGGTCACAACAGCTGACTTGACTAGATCTGGTTTCGTAAATGGAGATATTTCAACAGTTATGAGCCCAAGAACAGTAATTACTTGGGCAGAAAATTATCTTATTTTCAAAGATATTGAGTATTCTTTTAAACTATCTTTTCTAAATAGATGTGACGAGCTTGAAAGAAACGTTGTACACGAATATTATCAAAGAGCCTTTGGTATAGATATATCTGACGCTAAGGTTATAAATGTCAAAGAATGAAGAATTAATTGAAATATTTAAAAAATCGGTTTCATCAACTATTAAGTCTATTGGAAAATCTAAAAATCTAGAAATAAACTTTGAGGATGAAAATTTTTTTATTGAAGATAATAAGATCAATTTAGCAAATCCAAAAATAGAAACTTTAACTAAAAATCTAATTAATTTTAGAGCTGAAGCTGATGTAATAGCTTTAGAGATTAGGCTTCATGATTCACTATTACATAATAACTATATTACAGATAATGAGTATGCAAATGAAGTATTAAAAACTTTAGAACAGTCAAGAATACAAGCTAAAGGTTCTAAAATATTTAAAGGAGTAAGGCAAAATATTTGGAACAAACATAAATTTGATATAAAAAATATTAATAAAACTGACGATAATAATTATTTATTAAATGCTTTCAAATATGTAAGTTATTCAGAATTAACAAATTCATCACTACAAGGAGAATATAACAATTATAAAAATTTTCTAAAAAAAAAATTAGGAAAAAAATATAAATATTTTTTTGATAACTTAAAAAAAAATATCGATGATCAAAAAAATTTTGCAGATCAGATTGTTTCAGCATTAAAAGATTTAGGTATCATAGGTGAAAATAAGATATCCAATAATGAAAACAATCAACAAAATGATGAAGCTGTTAACGAAGAACAAAATAATAACTCAGAAAATGAAAACAATCAAAAAAATAATGAATCAGATATAGATTCTCCTTCAGAAAACGAGCAATTAAGCATTCCAGGAGATGAAGGCGATGAAATGGGAGATGATTCAAATGAGAATAATTTAGATTATATATCAAAAAAAATTATTAATAATGAAGAAAATAGTTATAAATGCTTTACCAATGAATTTGATGAAATTGTTAATGCAGAAAAATTATGTGAATCTCAAGAATTAGATCGATTAAGGTTGTCACTAGATCAGCAAGTATTTTCATTTAAACCACTAATAGCTAAAATAGCAAATAGACTTCAAAGAAAATTATTAGCTCAACAAAATCGACAATGGGAATTCAATCAAGAAGAAGGATTTTTAGATACTTCAAAACTTTCTAGAATTATTGCTAACCCTCAAAATAAGCTCTCTTTCAAAAAAGAAAAAAATATTGAATTTAAAGATACTATTGTAACATTGTTAATAGACAATTCTGGTTCAATGAGAGGAAGACCAATTACTGTGGCAGCTCTTTGTTCAGATATTCTTACAAGAACGTTGGAAAGATGTCTCATTAAAACTGAAATACTTGGTTTTACCACTAAAGCTTGGAAAGGAGGTAAATCAAGAGAAAAATGGATTAATAACAACAAACCATCTAATCCTGGAAGATTAAATGATTTGAGACATATAATATATAAATCAGGTGATACTGCTTGGAGACGTTCTAAAAAAAATCTTGGCTTACTTTTACGTGAAGGAATTTTAAAAGAAAATGTTGATGGAGAGGCTTTAATTTGGGCGTTCAATAGGATTAAAAGAAGACATGAAAAAAGAAAAATATTAGTTGTAATTAGTGATGGAGCTCCTGTTGACGACTCAACTCTGTCAGTCAACCAAGGAAATTATCTTGAAAATCATCTACGAGAAAGTATTTATAAAGTAGAAAGCTACACTGAGATAGATTTAGTAGCAATAGGAATAGGTCATGACGTATCAAGATATTATAGAAATGCTGTTACAATAATGGATGTAGATCAATTAGGTGAAGTGCTTTTAAATCAATTATCAAATATTTTTATACCCAAAAAGACACATTAATCTGAATACCATTCTGCTTCTGCTTTTACTAGATTGTCATTATCAATAGCAGTTCTTATAGTACTCATTAAATGATTCATAAAATATATATTATGAATAGATATAAGTTGAAAACCTAATAATTCATTACACTTAAATAAATGATGAATGTAAGATTTAGAATAATTATTACATGTTGAACAAAAACATTTTTCAGCAAGAGGAGATAAGTCATCTTTAAAAATAGAATTTTTGATATTTAGTTTCCCTAATTTCGTTTTTATTAAAACAGCGCCATGTCTCGCTAATCTTGTAGGGCTAACGCAATCAAAGGTATCAATACCGCATTTTATTAATCTCCATATATCCTGCGGGTCGCCTATTCCTAGTAAATGAACAGGGGAATCTTCATTTAATCTATTGCTTGTGTAATTAACCACATCATACATTTCTTCTTTGGAAGAACCTAATGTGCCACCTATAGCTAAGCCAAAAAAATTATTTTTTAAGTTGTAGTCTACACTTTCGTCTCTTAAATCCTTATATATACCTCCCTGAATAATTCCATAAAGTGCTTGTGGTCCTGCAGATCCATGTGCAGGCTTAAAGCATGACTTATGATTAAAACTATTAACTGAACGTTTCGACCATCTATGACTTCTTTGCATAGAAATTTCAGTATACTTTTTATCTACATGAAAAGGAGTGCATTCATCAAAAACTAAAATTAAGTCTGCCCCAATGTCTCTTTGAATCTCTATAGATTTTTCAGGTGTTAAAAGATGATTGGATCCATCTATATATGATCTAAATAAAGCTCCTTCTTCAACTATCTTAAGCAAAGACTTATTTTTATTCGAAGAATTCTTTCTTTTAATTTCATCTGCCACAGAACCATGACCAAGAGAAAAAATTTGAAAACCTCCACTATCTGTAAGTATGGGTTTTTTCCAGTTCATAAAATTATGTATACCTCCATGTTCTGCAATAATTTTACTGCCTGGCTGAAGCATTAAATGATATGTATTTGAAAGAATTATTTGGGTATCACATCGGTTAGCTTCTTCTACACTAATTGATTTTAGAGCTCCCTTGGTTGCACAAAAAATAAAAGCAGGAGTTTTAATTTGACCATTAGGAGTTTCTATAATACCAGTTCTTGCCTTGAATTTTAAAGATTTGTTTAATATTTTCCAATTAAAATTATTCATTATATTTTTTTGGTAAAAAGTATTTTGCCAAATATATGAATGGAGTATCAAAAATAGATATTATTATGCGCAAAACAAATGTGCCAAGTATAAAAGTAAATAAAACTGTATTAAATTTTAATGGCTCAGGATTAAAAATAATCCAAGCAAAAATACTAAAAATTGAATTATCTATAAATGAGGAGATAATTGTAGAAAAATTATTTCTAAACCATAAATATCGTTTATTTGTATAGTGTGAAATTTTTTCATAAAACCAAACATCAAAAAATTGACTAAATAAATAAGCTATCATACTTGAGCAGAAAAAAATAGGTAAAGGTAAAAAAATTCCAATCAAATTATCCTGTATACCCAGAGCCCAAACATAATCAACTCCTGCTGTAATTTCAGTTAGAGGCTTAAATCCAATAGTAAAAAGCATTAATATCGTCATAAATAAAAAACTAAAAAAACCTAATAAAATATTCTTTCTTGCACTATTAGAACTATAGTATTCTGTTAATATATCAGTGCATAAAAAAGTTGAGGCAAATAAGATAGTTCCCAAAGCTACTGGATCAGTAAAAAAACTAAATTTTACAATTTTAAGAACTTGTATATTTGCAGCAATAATCGCTATTGAAGTATACACATATAAACCTGCTTCACCAAAAAATTTCAGAAATAAAAGAATAGTACTAAAACATAAAAAAAGTAAAAGTAACCAAGTTACCTCAATCGGTATTGAATTTAAAATATAAACAAATTCAATAAAATTAAGGGCAAAAAGTTGAAAGAATCCTTCAAAAATAATAAAAGGATCCACTGTTTTAATTTGAAATAGACAAAATTTGTTTTTTTAATTTTATAGCTGTTGATGGTAATTTGGTATTAGATGTGTTTAATAAATATCCATCTAAGCCACCTTTTTTTTCAACTGTTCTAAGAGCATTAGTGCAAACTTTTAATTGGATAGATTTTTTAAGTATTTCACTAAAAAATGTAATATTGTGAATGTTAGGTAAGAATCGTCTTTTAGTTCTATTTTTAGCATGACTAACATTATTTCCATTAAGAAAAGTTTTACCAGTTAATTGACATTTCATAGACATAATTTGAGGGATATCTAGTGATAAATTAGTATTTGGTCAAGCTTCTAATTTTATATTTTTAATTCTGAACATAAAAATGTAGGAAATATTCCCAAATTTTTTATTTGATTTTTTTTAGACTCCCATACAGGTCTATTCTTAGTAAAACTTGATTTATGGATACCGGATGTAATTAAAAGGCTATCAATATTAAATGAATATGCGCCTTGGATATCATGAAAAATAGAATCTCCTATCGCAAGTATTTTTTCCTTATTTATTTTATTAATTTTCTTTGTAGCTTCTTTATATATTTCTAGACTAGGTTTTCCTAAAATAAAAACCTCACCTCCCAAATCCTTATAAAGCTTTGCTATGGTTCCCATGCATATAGATAATTTATTAGATTTATTTTCTATAGTTTCATAATCAGGGTTAGCACATACGAAGGGCATTTTTCTATTCTTTGCTTCGATTAATAATGGCAAATAATCAATAGTATTGAAAGAATTAATAGGAGTGCACCCTAAAATAAAATCAGCATCTTCAATTTTATTTACAAAATTATAACCATCTAATCCACTAACGAATTTTGCACCTTCTTTATTGCTATTGTCATGTATATGAAAACAGTTTTTCTTTAATCTTTTAGTAATATTATAATTTTTTTTTTTTAAACTTTGCCATATCATCTCACCACTTGTCATCACTTCATCAAAACAAGCAGGATTAAAACCTAGTTTAGGGAGTCTTGTAACAGTTTCTTTTTTTCTTTTAGAAGAATTTGAAATAATAATAATTTTTTTGTTCATTTTAAATAATTCATTTACAAATTTTTGAGCATTAGTGTAACCTTGTTTTCCATCATGCATAACCCCCCATTGGTCAAGAATGTAAAGATCATAAGAATCAATAATTTTAGAAAGTCCTGTAATGCTTTTACATTTTTTCATACATCCTTACCTATTGCCTCTTTAATATTTTTGAAACCATCAGTTTTTAAGCAAAAAATTAATTCTCGCTTAATATGATTTATCAATTTTGGCCCCTTAAAAACTAAAGCTGTATACAATTGTACCAACGAAGCTCCTGATTTAATTTTTTGATAACAATCTTCTCCATTACTAATGCCCCCTACTCCTATAATCGGAATACTGCCATTTGTTAATGCGTATATTTTCTTTAGAACTCTTGTTGATTTTTTGAATAAAGGTTTTCCACTTAATCCTCCAGAAAGATTTTTTGCTTTTGACATTAAAGAGTTTGGTCGATCTATGGTCGTATTACTGATTATCAAGCCCTCAATCCCATTAGCAAGACTTATCAATGCAATATCTCTTAATTGTTGATCATCCAAATCTGGTGAAATTTTTAATAATAATGGTTTGCTTTTTAACTCAGTATTTGTTTCTTTTCTATTTTGAAGATTTTTAATTAATTTTTCTAAATTTTTTCTATTTTGAAGATCCCTTAATCCAGGGGTATTGGGTGAAGAAACATTGATTGTTGTATAATGAGCCAATTTTCCCAGATCTTCAAAACACAAACAATAATCATCTATAGCATTTTTGGTATTTAAATTTTTTCCTATGTTTATTCCCACAACACCATTCGATAAATTATTTAAATTTAGCCTAGATAGTTTAGCTTTTACATATTCAACACCTCTATTATTGAAACCCAAATGATTGATAACCGCCTGCTCTTCAAATAATCTAAAAATTCTTGGCTTTTTGTTGCCAATTTGAGGTAAGGGGGTAACAGTACCTATTTCAACAAAACCAAATCCTAGACTTAATAGAGGAGATACAACTTCTGCATTTTTATCAAAACCTGCTGCTAAACCTATAGGATTATTAAAATCAAGTCCAAACAAATGTTGATGTAAAGAAACATGATCCTTTAAATTTTTAGTAAAAATATTTAATTTTAATAACTTTATTGTTAAGGAGTGAGATAATTCTGCTGGAAATAAACGGAGTATTTTGTATGAATTTTCAATCATTGATCATAAATAATTTATTCTCTTAAAATTTTCTCTATTAAATTACATGTTTTTTTTATTCCATACAATTTAATGAAAGAGCCTAATCTTGGACCTTGTTTTTGACCAAGTAAAACCTGATAAATTAATTTAAAATAATCTCTCAAATTAGAAAAATTATATTTTTTCCCAATCTCATAAATTAGAGTTTGAATTTCTTCTGAAGAAACATTTTGATTAATATTTTTTAATGTATTAAGTATATCTTCAAAAATTTTCTTATTTTCCGAGTCAATCTTTATATATTCTTTATTTGGAAGAACAAAATCAACATAATAATTTATTGCAAATTGTATCAATTTATCTATTTCAAAATTCTTAGTAATATCTAGTGTATTGTCATATTCTTTTAGAAACCCCCAAATTACTTCTTTATCTTGAGAATTACATACACTAACTAAATTAAGTAAAGAATTAAAATTAATTTCTGAAGTATATTTAGGAGGTTGGCCTTGGTGAATATGCCATACAGGATTATCTAATTTATTTAAATTTTGTTCATGATAAGACTTTAAAAAAGAAAAGTATTCATCAACACTTTTTGGAATAGAATCAAAATATAATTTTTTGGCAGATTTTGGTTTTTGAAACATAAAAAGTGATAAACTTTCTTGTGATGCATAACGTAACCATTGATCAACACTAATACCATTTCCTATTGATTTTGATATTTTTTCACCTTTTTCATCCAAAAACATTTCATAAATTAAATTAATAGGTGGTTCTTTTTTTAGAATTTTACAAATTTTTGAAGCCAAATCAACACTTTCTGTTAAATCCTTTCCGCACATCTCATAATTTACATCAAGAGCTATCCATCTCATTGCCCAATCAACTTTCCATTGTAATTTGCAATTCCCTTTCGTTACTTCTAATTCTGTTTGTTTATTATTTGCAGGATCCACAAATATTATCGAATTAGATTTTGGTCGATATTCATCAATTTTCACTTGTAATACATGTCCATTTACAGGACTTATTGGAAGAAAGGGGCTATAAGTTTTTTGTCTTTCAGCTCTAAGGGTAGGAAGAATAATTGATAAAATTTTATCATAATTTTGTAATATATTAATTAAAGTTTTATCAAAGTATCCAGATTTATACTTTTCAGTTGAACTAATAAATTCATATTTAAATCCAAATTGCTCTAAAAAGAATTTTAATTTTTCGTTATTATGGTGTCCAAAACTTTCGTATTTTTCAAATGGATCAGGAATTGAAGTTAAAGGCTTTCCTATAAAACTTTTTAATAATTCCTGATTTGGTACATTTTCTGGAACTTTTCTCAATCCATCCATATCATCAGAAAAAGTGACTAATTTTGTTTGACAATCAACAATGTTTTCAAAGGCATTTTTTACCATTGTGGTTCTTACTACTTCGGCAAAAGTACCTATGTGTGGTAATCCAGATGGACCATAGCCTGTTTCAAATAAAATAAAATTTTTATCTGGTTTTTTAAAATTTTTTATTCCTCCAAATCTTTCTATAATTCTTCCTGCCTCTAAAAAAGGCCAAGATTTTAAGGATTCATATATTTCTTTAGAAATAATTTTCATAATATTTTATCAGCCTTTATCCTTAAACTTTTACCTAATAAAAGTTTTAATATATTCTTAAAGTAATTTGTTTCTTGTTGTAGTTTATCAAAAATTCTAGATTCTTCTTTTGTTATAATTGGGTTGATTTCATCGTATAAATTATAGCCAAGAGATAGCATTTTAATTATTTTTTTTCTATTATCATCTTCAATGGTTCTAGTAATCAATTTTTTTTTTTCTAATAATTTAAAAGTAACGCTAGAAACAGAAATATCAATTCCTGAAAAAATTGAAATCTCTATTTGATATAATTTATTTTTATTTTTAGAAAGGCTTTGAATTGATTCTATTATAAGATATTCATTTAAAGTTAAATTATAATTCTTTAATATTTTTCTTAGCTGAGATTGCCAGTAATTAGAAACTTGCCAAATTAATAAACCAATTTTTTTCTCTGATAGAGAAGTGTCTGCCATAATTATTTGTATACAAACAATTTGTATACAAATAATTAAAAAAGTCAATATTATTCTGGAGCTAAAGTCATTTTAATTCCGTCTAATTTCTCCTCATATTCTATCTGGCAACTAAGTCTTGAATAATTATTTACACTAAAAGCTTGGTCTAACATTGATTCTTCATCATCCTGCATAGATTTTAACAAACTGAATGAATCTTTATCTAAGTAAACATGGCATGTAGCGCATGCACAACATCCTCCACATGCTGCTTCTATATCTAATCCCGCATCTCTAATAATTTCCATTATTGTAAGGCCGCTCTGTGCATTCAATTTATGTTCTTTGCCTTCCCTATCAAGAACAATGATACTTCCCATTAAACACCCAGTTTTTTTTGTAAATCTTTTGAAGATGTTGTGTACCTAAAAACATTTTTCTTATCAGGATAACAATAGCTAAAGCATTTTTGAGCCATAAGAGCTGCTTCGTGAAAACCTGATAATATGAGTTTTAATTTTCCAGGATATGTATTTATATCTCCTATTGCAAAAATAGATTTAATAGATGTTTCAAATTTTTCAGTATCTACCTCAATAAGGTTATTATTAATTTTTAAATTCCAATTTGCAATTGGACCTAATTCCATTTTTAAACCAAAAAAAGGTAATAGATAATTTGTTTTAACAATTTCTTCTACTCCCCCATTATTGCAAACTATTTCCGATATTAATCCATTGGATCCATTTATAGAAGTAATTTGTCCTAATATAAATTTTATTTTATTTTCTTTTTCAAGCTCTAACATTTTGGAAACTGATTCTGGAACTGCTCTAAATTCTTTTCTTCTGTGAATTAGAGTAACATCTGAAATGTTTGATAGCTCATTAGTCCAATCTAGAGCTGAGTCTCCCCCTCCTGCTATAATGATTTTTTTATTTTTAAAAAAATTCTTATTTTTTACTGAGTAAAAAATACTTTTATTCTCATAATCTTCAATATCTTTAATGGGTAATTTTCTTGGCACAAAACTACCTGCTCCAGCAGCAATGACTATGCATTTAGCACTTATTTTTTCTCCTGAAGAAGTGCTTATAGTCCAGGTATTATCTTCGTTTTTTTTAATATTCTCTGCTTGCTCGCCTAGGTGGAAAATGGGCTCAAAAGGTTTGATTTGAGTCATAAGATCATCTGTTAATTCTTGACCAGATATCTTAACTCGAGAAGGAATATCATATATTGGTTTATCAGGATATAACTCAGCGCATTGTCCGCCAATTTTATCTAGGTTATCTATTAAATGACATTTGATGTTAAGGAGTCCTAATTCAAATACAGCAAATAAACCTACGGGACCAGCTCCTATTATAATAACATCAGTATTGTGATTCATTTAATTGTAATCCATTTAAAATTAAAATATTTTATTACTTACTTTTAATATAATTGCTACCTATATATAATCAGACATCTTATGAATTCTATAAAAGAAAAATCCTTAGGAATTTCGATATGGCTGTTTTCCCTTACAATAATGACTTTTTTAATAATTATTATTGGTGGATTAACCAGATTAACTGAATCCGGTCTCTCAATGGTAGACTGGAGACCTTTAATGGGCATCTTTCCTCCTTTCACTGAAGAATCATGGAAAATATTATTTCAAAACTATCAAAAAACTCCAGAATACCAAATCGTTAATAAAAATATGTCAATCAATGACTTTAAATTTATTTTCTGGTGGGAGTGGTTTCATCGTTTTTTTGCAAGGTGTATTGGTATAGTGTTTATATTTCCTTTTATTTATTTTGCTTTTAAAAAAAAAATATCAGCTAGACTTTTTTTAACATTATTATTGGTTTTTATATTTGGAATTTTTCAAGCTATTGTAGGTTGGTGGATGGTTAAAAGCGGGTTATCTGATAATCCTTATGTAAGCTCTTATCGATTAGCATTTCATTTAACCAATGCTTTAATAATATTTTCAATATTATTTTGGGCTACATTAAATTCATATTTTTCAAAGATACCTAATGATCAACTTAATAATTCAATTTTTATTTTTTTTAATTTAGGTATATTTTTTTTATTTATAACTATAATTTCTGGAGCTTTTATGGCAGGCACTCATGCTGGAAACTCCTTTAATACATTTCCATTTATGAATGGCAAGTTAATACCTGAGGGATACTATATAAATGAATATAAGTTTCTAAATATTTTTGAAAACACTATCGCTATTAATTTTAATCACAGATGGTTAGCAAGTTTTACTTTTTTATATATTTTTATTATAAATTTATATTTATTTATAATCTCAAAAAATAACAATATAAAATTTGCGCTTATGCTAGTTATTATATTCATATCTGTACAATTTTTACTAGGCATTTTAACACTAATTTATAATGTACCTATTTTACTAGCTAGTATGCACCAAACTAATTCTGTGATACTTTTAGCCTCAATGTTATACTCTTATTTTTGCTTTAAATATAAAAATTAAAAGAATATTTAAAAAAAATAGTTGACTGATTAAATATTAATTATAGATGCTAATATCGTAAGAAAATAATTATAAAATGATTTAGAATACTGTATGTATATCAAAATAATAATTTTTATATCTACAATTATATTTTGCTTCAGCGTTTATTCATTTCCCATACCTAAGAACAATGAAGTTGAATATGATATAATAAGAAAAAATAAAGTCATTGGAAGTCATAAAATTAAATTTGAAAATAATGAAGAAGGTTTAATTGTAGAAACAAATATTAATATAATTGTAAAAGTTTTATTAATAACAGCTTACAAATTTTCTCACACTTCTGAAGAATTATGGATAGATGGAAATTTTATAAAGATTAATGCGCATACAGATTTTGAAGATGAGAGAGAATATTTTATTAAAGGTGAAGAAAAGAAAGAATTTTTCACTGCCTCTGGTATGGATGGTGAATTAGAAATAAAGAAAAATATTTTACCTTCAAATTTTTGGAATATCAAAATTTTAGAAGAAGAAGAATTATTTGATACCCAAAAAGGTATAGTAAGAAAAATCAATGTTAAAAAATTAGGATTAGAAGAAATAGAAATTGGTGGTATGAATTATAATTGTAAAAAATTTACATTTAATGCATCAAATCATCCAAAGGATAAAGGTCCCTTTCCCGAATATACCTTGTGGTATTCAGAAAATGATGAATTAATGAAATTTAAATTTACTAATTGGAAAGATAATAAAGTTGTAACTCTTATCAGAAAGATAATAACAGAAAATTGAAAACTATTTGGATCACAGGAGGGTCATCAGGTATAGGCTTTGCTTCAGCAAAAAAATTTCTTGATGAAAATTGGAGGGTAATAATAAGCTCTAAAAATAATGAAAGATTAGAAAAAGCTAAAAGTTTATTAATTAAAGAATCAAAAAATAAAGAAATATATGCAATTAAATGCGATATTATAAACAAAAAAGAAGTAGAAAATTCCATAAAAAAAATAATAAATGAAATTAGCAATATTGATATTGCCTTACTAAATGCAGCTGCTTATTCCCCAAACAAATCTCAAGAATTTAATATAGAAAATTATGAATTACTAATTGATGTTAATTTAAAAGGCACACTATATTGTATAGATATATTGAAAGAATATATGACTAAAAATAATGGAGGTCACATTGCTTTGGTTTCTTCTCCCGTTGGTTATAGAGGATTACCTACTGCTGGTGCATATGGTTTGACTAAAGCGGGTTTAATAAATCTTGCTGAAAGTCTTTTTTTTGACTTTAAAAAATTAAAAATTAAGATCAGCGTCATTAATCCAGGATTTATTCAAACAAATTCTACTAATTTAAATGCTTTTCCAATGCCTTTCATTAAATCGGCTGAATTCGCTGCTAATAAAATTTATTTAGGTCTAGTTAAATCTTATAAATTTGAAATTATTTTTCCAAAATTTTTTTTGTTTATATTAAAAATTGGAAGAATTTTACCATATAAATTGTATTTTTACTTAGTGAGTAAAATAACAAAGCTTTAGCTTAATTCTCCTACATATATTCCAAGACCTTGAGCAACTTTAATTAAAGGATCATGTTTTTTAATAGTTTTAGATTTTCCTGCTATGGAATTTAAATCAACATCAGTAACTTCCCTATTTTGCCAAACAACAACTCTGTTATATTTTTCTTTATGTATTAAGTCTACAGCGTAAACCCCAAAAGCGCTTGCTATCAATCTATCACGGTGAGTAGGCTGCGCCCCTCTTTGTAAATGACCTAGAACTGTTACTCTTGTTTCAGTATTTGTTATTTTATAAATCTCATCAGATAAATATGCTCCGATACCTCCCAGCCTAATTTCTCCATCAATAAATTTAACGCTAGCTTTTGAACCATTTTCTTTTCTTACAGACTCCGCGACTACTATTAAAGCATGATTCCTTCCTTGTGATCTAATCTTCTCTATTTGTTTTGAAATTGATTTCAATGAATATGGTATTTCTGGTATTAGTATGATGTCTGCGCCTCCTGCAATACCTGAGTTAAGCGCTATATGACCCGCATCTCTACCCATAACTTCCAGAATCATCGCTCTTCTATGACTTGCTGCAGTTGGTTGTAACATATCAAGAGCATTTGTAGCCACATCAACTGCTGTATCATAACCAATTGAAAGTTCATTTTGCATAACATCATTATCTATAGTTTTAGGAATTCCTACAAAATTAATATTTCCTTTTTTTGTTAAAGATTGTAAAATTTTCATACTTCCATCGCCTCCAATACCTATAAGCGCATCCAATGAAAGTTCTTTGAATCCTTTTAAAACTTGATTTGATAAATTTGAACCTTTGTTATTTGTTGTTTTAAATGGATGGGATTTATTATTGCTTCCAAGAAATGTTCCACCCATTCTCATTAAGCTACCATCAAAATCTCTTGGAGTTAAATCTAGTACATCTAAAGGTTTGCTAATTAGGCCTAAAGTACCATCCTTTATACCTATTACTTTCCAGCCATATTTGTTAACAGCTCTAAATGTTGCCGCCCTAATTACTGCATTTAATCCTGCACAATCGCCGCCGCTTGTTAAAATTCCTATTTTTTTAGACACATCTAACTACTATACTAAAAATTTAAAATAAAAAAGAATATAATCTTTAAGCATATAGACTAAGTATATTATGAATGAAAAAAGTAAACTTATAAAGGAACTTGATAACTTGGAATTAGAACATAGAAGTTTAGATAAATTACTTATAAGAATTAGAGAAGAAAAAACAATAGATTTACTTCAAATACAAAAATTGAAAAAAAGAAAATTAATTCTTAAGGATAAAATAAATTATTTAAGAAATAAAATAGAACCAGATATTATTGCATAATAGCAAAAATTTTTTTTAAATTTTTAAATCCTTGAGGCAATTGTGTGGAGATATCTTTTATTTTACTTTTAACCTTAGGTATCTTTGAAACTCTTTTTAATTGTAAATCTAAAAAATTTGTTGTTGATTTAATGTCATTATTACTTATCCAATGAAAAATTACCGAACTATAAATTGCTGCTAATATAGCTCGTTTAGAATAATAATTAAAATCTGTAGAGTGATCTCCTGCAATAAACCATATTTCATCTACTGTTTTATACAATGAATATGAAGAGATATTGAAATATTTAGGTAATAAAAGAGTAAAATAGGTTTTTTTTATAATTTCTTTTTCAAGCTTATATAATTTTATTTTTAATAAAATTAATTCTCTTACTTTAATATGAGTGCGCATATTTCCCAAATTTAATTTTTTTGCTTTTAAAAGAAAACTTTTATTCATTTCTTCTAAATAAAACTTAAGCAAAGAAATGTATCCACTAGGAAATAAAGAATTCAAAGTAGATATTTTATATTTATTATTGCTAGATATCAAAGTAAATAAATTATCGTTCCAACCATGGGTGGAAATATATTTTTTTGATTCTTTTAAAATATTTTTTTTTATTAAATTTTCCTTATTATTTTTCTTCATACTTCTTTTTCCAGTATTCTTCTATTTCTTCAGCATACCCAAAAGCTTTATTATCAGCAAGACGACTTATGTATAATATTCCCATTAAATGATCATATTCATGCTGGATTATTCTAGCTTGTAAGCCTTCAGCCTGCTTTTTTATTACATTTCCCTTAACATCTAAACCTTCGTATTCTATTTTGTTAAATCTTTTAACAAGACCTAACATGCCTGGTATAGAGAGACAGCCTTCCCATTCATTGTTAGTTTCTTCTGTAATATTCTTTATTTTAGGATTAATTAAAGCAGTTACCTTTACTGTTGTTGTCTCATCATTTTCAATACTTTCATTTTCTTCAAAGGTGCGAAAAACTATTATTTGTTTACTTAAATGAACTTGTGGTGCGGCTAATCCTATACCCTTTGCATCAAGCATAGTTTGAGCCATATCATCTATAATCTGTTTAACAAAAGGCTGGTGTATATTTTTAACCGCTGTGGCCTGTTCAAGCAAAACGGGATGGCCTAATTTAGCTATCTTTAAAATTGACATAATTAATCACAAAATAAGTAATATTTATATAAAATAAAGATAGTTTTCTAATATAAATTTGAACATTTGCAATATTATTAAGTTTGTGCTAATTCCTGCCAACTTAAAAAGGAGTAATTTTGACTATAATAGTAAATGTAAAAGACAATAATGTGGAACAAGCTTTAAGAAGTTTAAAGAAAAAAATGCAGCGAGAGGGGCTTTATAAAGAAATGAAATTAAGAAAACATTATGAAAAACCTTGTCTAAAAAGAGCGAGAGAGAAAGAGGAATCAATAAGAAGAGTTAGAAAGCTTAATAGACGAAACAACGATTAATTTTAATTTAAAGATTTCACAATATTTTCACACATTTTCTTAGCATCTCCAAAAAGCATTGTTGTATTATCTCTATAAAATAATTCATTTTCAACTCCGGAATAACCAGTTGCCATAGAACGTTTGATAAAAAGCACGGTCTGAGATTTTTCTACATCCAAAATTGGCATTCCATAAATAGGAGATGTTTCATCAGTTTTGGCAGCTGGATTAGTTACATCATTCGCCCCAATAACAAACGAAACTTCAGTCATAGGAAAATCAGGATTTATTTCTTCTAACTCTAAAACTTCTTCATAAGGAACATTAGCTTCAGCCAATAAAACATTCATATGTCCAGGCATTCTTCCTGCAACCGGATGGATTGCATATCTTACTATTATGCCTTCTTTTTTTAAAATATCTGACATTTCTTTTAACGCATGTTGCGCTTGAGCAACAGCCATACCATAACCGGGCACAATGATTACTGAGTCAGCATTTTTTAAAATATATGCAGCATCCTCAGCATTACCTTTTTTTATAATTTTATCTTCACTATTTTGTGATGAGGAAATATCTTTTTCCCCCCCAAAACCTCCTAAAACAACATTAATAATAGAACGATTCATTCCCTTGCTCATAATATAACTAAGTATAGCTCCAGAAGCTCCAACTAAAGCTCCAGTAATTATTAATAGGTTATTACTTAATGTGAATCCAATGCCGCACGCTGCCCAACCTGAATAAGAATTTAGCATAGAAACTACAACAGGCATGTCTGCACCTCCAATTGGTATCACCACTAAAATTCCAAGTATAATTGAAATAATAACTATGGACCAAAAAATAGAAGGAGACTGATCTAGAACAAATATTATTATTAAAAAAACAATAAATAAAAAAATTATTGCATTAATTGTATGTTGAAATCTATAAACTATTGGTTTTCCAGATATAGTGCCCTGTAATTTACCAAAAGCTAAAACCGAACCAGAAAAAGTAATTGCGCCAATAAATGTACCTATGCTCATCTCAATAAGACTACTTTCATTGATTGACCCTATGACGCCAATATCGAAAGAAGCAGGATCATAGAAAGCTGCAGCAGCAACAAAAACTGCCGCTAAACCTACAAGGCTATGGAATGCTGCCACTAGCTGAGGTAATGCAGTCATTTCAATACGTAAAGCAATTGTTGTCCCTATTACCCCTCCCACAAGGATTGCTGCACCAATTTCTGCATAACTCAAAACTGATTTAAACATTAAAGTGGTTATAATTGCTATGATCATTCCTATAATTCCAAATATATTCCCTTTTCTAGAAGATTCTGGATGAGATAGGCCTCTTAAGGCAAAAATAAATAATAAAGCAGAAATTAAATACATAAATGCAACTAAATTATTGGACATTTAAGAATCCTTTTTATTTTTATTTTTTTTCTTAAACATAGAAAGCATTCTGTACGTCACAATAAATCCTCCAAAAATATTCACTGAAGCTAAAACTACAGCAACTAAACCAAATATTTTGGATGTTTCAAACCCATATGGCCCCGCAGCTAAAATCGCACCCACAATAATAACGCTAGATATTGCATTAGTTACACCCATTAAAGGACTATGTAGCGCTGGTGTCACTGACCAAACAACATAATAACCTATAATGCATGCAAGAAAAAATACTGTGAGCCCAACAACAAAAATTTCAGGACTATGCGCTTCCATTTTAAACAAACTGCTCCAGTCTAATTTTACCTTCAAATGATAGTGTAACAGCTGATACTATTTCGTCTTCCCAATTAAAATTTATTTTTTTTCGATCTTTATCAATCAATAAATTCAAAAAATTATATATATTTTTAGAGTAAAGAGCTGAAGCATCTTTTGCAACTCTCCCTGCGACATTAGAATAACCTAAAATCTTTACATCATTATGAATAACTATTTCATTTAATTTACTTAGAGGGCAATTGCCTCCTGATTCAACAGCCAAATCTATTACAACTGATCCAGGCGCCATAGAATTAACCATTTTCTCTGTAATTAATGTAGGAGCTTTTTTTCCTGGAATTAATGCTGTGCAAATAATTATATCTTGTTTTGCTACTGTTTCTGATATTAGTGTTTCTTGTTTTTTTTTATATTCATCACTCATTTCTTTAGCGTAACCGCCTTCAGTTTCTGCGCTTTGAGATTCTTCATCTTCAACCATAATAAATTTACCACCTAAGCTTTCTACTTGTTCTTTGGTAGCTAGGCGTACATCAGTAGCTGAAACTACAGCGCCTAATCTTTTAGCAGTTGCGATCGCTTGAAGACCAGCAACTCCAACTCCTAATATCATAACTTTAGCAGGATTTACTCTTCCCGCAGCTGTCATCATCATTGGGAAAGCCTTTCCAAATTGTTCTGCAGCATCAATGACGCTTCTATATCCAGCTAGGTTAGCTTGTGAAGATAGTACATCCATGCTCTGTGCTCTACTAATTCTAGGAATTAACTCCATACAACATGCTGAAATTTTTTTTTTATTTAATGTGTCAAAATATTTTTTATTTTCATATGGATTTAGAATGCCAATTAAAACACCTCTTTCTTTTATTTTTTCTAAATCTTTCGTTTCTGGAATTTTTACGCACAAGCAAATATCGGCCTGCAAACAACTTTTTCTGTTAACTATTTTAGCTCCGAAATCAATATACTGTTGATCAGTATACCCAGAATTAATACCAGCTCCTTTTTCTATTAAAACTTCAAGTCCAAGTCGTTGAAATAATTTTAATGAGTCAGGAGTTAAGGCTACGCGTTTTTCATTATCTGTAAATTCTTTAAGGGCAGAGATGAGCATAATTGCTTATAATTATAGCCTAGCTAATTTTAAAGCTTTTTGTTGTCGTTCCATGAGTTTTTTTTGATTAAAATTTTCAATTAAATTATGAAAAATTTTATACCAATTTACTTCAGCTCTTAAATGCATAAAAACTGAACCTAAACCTACGGCTGCTCTATCCATAAACACAAATTCTTTTGGAGGTTTAATTCCTCCTAATTTTTTAAGTTCTCTATGAACTTCTGAAGCGACTTGGGCTCCATAAACTCCACTATCACTTTCTTGTATTTTTTGAACTTTATCATGCATTAAAGGGGAGTAAAGAAAGTTTGCCCATTTGTTTAAGACAGATAGTTTAGCTTT
Source organism: Alphaproteobacteria bacterium MarineAlpha5_Bin7 (assembly GCA_002938195.1). Lineage (GTDB taxonomy): Bacteria > Pseudomonadota > Alphaproteobacteria > HIMB59 > MarineAlpha5-Bin7. The sequence goes on from PTKX01000007.1 coordinate 28,383, forward strand.
AGTAATATCTTTAAAACCCCACTGTTCATAAGCGAAAACTGCTTTGGCATTATCGTTCTTTTGCAAAGCAAAATATAAATCAATAACACCTTGAATAAATTTACCATCAAAAATTCTCATACAGCCAAAGTCATACAAATTAATACTATGATCATTTTGAATAGAATAGTTGCCTAAATGCGGATCTCCGTGAATAACACCATATTCATAAAAAGGTTTATACCACGCATAAAACATATTTTTAGCCAAGACATTTCGAACTTCTTTTTTTGCATTTTTATAATTTAAAATAGGATCCCCTTCTAACCAACTCATTGTCAATAATCTCTTTGAAGACAATTTATTATAGGTATCTGGGACATGCACAAAATTGGTTTTATTAAATATATTTCTAAATACAGTCATCAACTTTATTTCTCTTTCGTAATCTAGCTCTTCTTTCAAACGTTCTGTAATTTCTTTGTAAACTTCTCCAGTTTTAATAGCCTTATTATAACTCTGATAAATAGAAAATATCATTTTTAATTGTGATAGATCTGCGCTCACTGCTGAAGCCATATCTGGATATTGTAATTTGCAAGCTACTATTTGGTTGTCTTGTAAAATAGCTTTATGTACTTGTCCCAAAGAAGCTGCTCTTGTAGCTTTTTTATCAAATAATATAAAATTTTTTTGCCAATTAGGAGATAATTCTGTTGCCATTCTTCTTTTAACGAAAAGCCAACCCATAGGGGGTGCATTTGATTGAAGATGCATAAGTTCCTTTGAATACTCATCTGGTAAAAGGTCTGGTATAGTAGCTGATAATTGTGCTACTTTCATTAATGGACCTTTAATGCCTCCTAATGCTGATCTAATTTCAGCTGCATGTTTATCTTTGTCTAGTTTAACTCCTAAATATTTTTGTCCTGCTAATTGAGTCGCAAGTTTGCCTACAACACCACCAACTTGAGCATATCTTTTGAGTTGTTTGGATAACGACTTAGATTCTTTATCAACCATATAAATTATTGAAGTTCTTCCAATTGATCAATTAACTCTTCAATTAAATTTAAACCTTTATTCCAAAAATTTTTTTTAGATGGATCTAGTTTAAAAGGTTTAAGTAATTCATTATATTTTTTTGAACCCCCACTTTCAAGAAGTGTAATATATTTTTCTTGAAAATTATCAAAACCATTTTCATAGATTTTATAAAGGGAATTTACTAAACAATCTCCAAAAGCATAGGCATAAACATAGAAAGGTGAGTGAATAAAATGAGGTATATAGCTCCAATAATATTTGTATTCTTCTTCAAATTTTATAGATGGTCCTAAACTTCTTTTTTGAACATCAATCCAGATTTCGCATACTTGTTGAACACTTAATTCAGTTTTTTTTCTCTTATCATGAATATTTTTTTCAAATTCATAAAAAGCAATTTGTCTTACAACAGTATTTAACATATCTTCAACCTTATTAGCTAATAATGCTTTTTTTTCTTTTTTAGTTTTTACTTGTTTTAATATATTTTTAAAAGTTAGCATCTCTCCGAAAACACTTGCTGTTTCAGCTAAAGTCAGAGGTGTTGAAGTATTAAAATGACTTTGTTTTCTTCCTGCAAGGTATTGATGTACTCCATGGCCCAATTCATGTGCTAAAGTTGCTACATCTCTAGCTTTTCCTTGGTAATTCACCAATATAAATGGGTGAGCACTTGCTACAGTAGAAGCTGCAAAAGCTCCCGGTGATTTCCCTTCTAAAACTGGAGAATGTATCCATGATTCATCAAAAAATTTTTTTACTATTTCTCCTATATTAGAATTAAATTCGAAATAAGCATTTAAAATTATTTCTTTTGCATCTTTCCATAAGTATTCTCTATTATTTTGAAAAGGCAAGGGAGCATTTCTATCCCAGTACATTAATTGTTTTTTTCCAAACCACTTTGCTTTTAAACTATAATATCGATGGGATAGTCTAGGATATGAGCTAATAACAGAGCTCACCAAAGAATCCACAACTTCATCTTCAACAACATTTGATAAATTTCTGGAACTAACTGGTCTAGGTAACTTTCTCCAACTATCATTTATTGATTTATCCTTAGCGAGAGTATTAGTTATAGTTGTAAAAATTTTTATATTTCTACCTAATACTTCCCCTACAGATTTAGCTGCAATTTTTCTAACTTGTCCTTTTTTGTCTGAAAACAAATTAAATATTTCAGCGCTAGTTAATTTTTTATTTTTATATGGAAAATTCAAAGAAGCAATAGTATCATCAAATAGTCTAACCCATGCGCTATATGAAGTAATGCTTTTTTCTTGCAATAATTTTTCAGTTTTTAAATCTAGCTGATAAGTCTTAAAAGACCTTTTATTAATAATCCAATTTTTATAATTTTGAAGAGATTTATTTTTTAATAATTTTTTTATATTTTTTTCACTAATTTGGTTCAGCTCTAAAGTAAAAAAAATAATTGATGATGAATAACTGGTAATTTTTTCTTTTATTTGTTGATAGAAAATATTATTTTTTTCATGTTTTATATTTTCAGATACAAGCAAATGAGCATATGAAATTATCTTATCCATTAATAAATCTATTTTTTCCAACTCATTAATAGCATTATAAAGTTTTACTGCGCTAAGTTTTGATACGTTTTTAAAATATTTACTTTCAAAAGATTGGGATTTTTTTCTTAAATAAATTAAATCTTTTTGAATTTCTTTACTGTTTGGTGACTTATAAAGATCTTTCAAATTCCATACTGGAAGATTTTCATAATTTTTTGAATGATACAATTGCTTATTTTTTTGATTCATTGTAAGTTAATCTGATATAGTTTTATAATCCAGGCTTTGTAGGGAGGACAAGCTTATATGTATGCTAATTTAGACAATTTTAATAGTATTGTTAGCCTATTTAATCATCAGGTGTCAGAATTAAAAAATAAGCCATATTTATGGAGTAAAATTCAAGGAAAATATTCATCCCTTTCTTGGGAAGAAACTAAAAGTCAAGTTGAGGCTATTTCTTCTAGCCTATTAGATTTAGGCGTTTTACAGGGTGATAGAGTCGCCATTATATCTGAGAACAGGCCAGAGTGGCAAATTGCAGATATTGCAATTATGAGCATAGGAGCAATAACGGTGCCTGCATACACAACTAGTACCCAAAAAGATTATGAATATATTCTTAATCATTGTGAAGCAAGATGTCTGATTGTTTCAACGGAAACATTGGCGAAAAAAGCAATACCTGCAGCAGCTAACTCTTCTAAATGTAAAAATATTATTATGATAGAAGAACTAAAAGAAATGGAAAATAATAACGTTTCAATAGCTAGCTGGAAAAATTTATTAAAGGAAAACGAAAATAATAATATCAATCTTATAGAAAATGCTAAAAATATAAAAAGAAAAGATACAGCTTGTATTATTTACACCTCTGGAACTGGAGGGAATCCAAAAGGAGTTATGTTAAGTCACGGATCTATGATGCATAATTGTTCAGGTGCTCAAGAACTTCTATATAATGAAATTTCAAACATAAAAAATATTCGCTTTTTATCATGGTTACCATTATCTCATTCATATGAACATACTCTACAATATTATAAAATGAGCGTAGGAGGAGAAATATATTATGCAGAGGGTATAGATAAGCTTTTACTGAATATGTCTGAAGCAAAACCGCATATTATGACTGCTGTTCCTAGATTTTATGATTCCCTATACACAAGGATTTCTCAAGGTTTAAAAAGTCAAAGCAAAATAAGTCAATTTTTGTTTAACAAAACAATAGAACTAGGAAAGAAAAAATATTTAAATGGGGAGCTAAGTGTTACAGAAAATTTTTTTAATAATTTACTTTCAAAAATAGTTAGAAAAAAAGTAAAAAAAAGATTTGGTGGAAATTTATTAGCTCTAGTATCAGGTGGAGCCGCATTAAATTTTGAAATTGGATTATATCTATCAGCTCTTGGATTACCTTTATTACAGGGATACGGACAAACTGAAACAGGTCCAGTCATAAGTGCAAATATACCAGAAAAAATTAAGTTGGATACTGTAGGGCCTCCCCTTAAAAATACAAAAGTAAAAATTGCTGAAGATGGAGAAATACTTGTAAATGGCGAAAATATGATGAATGGATATTGGAATGATCCGGAATCAACCAACAAAGCGATAAAAAATGGTTGGGTACATACAGGGGATATTGGCGAATTAGATAGTGATAATTATCTTAAAATTACCGATCGAAAAAAAGATATCATTGTTAACGCTGGCGGAGATAATATTTCACCTACTAGAATTGAAGAAAAAATCAATATTCAACCAGAAATAGCACAATCTATGCTGTATGGTGATTTTAAAAACTATCTTGTTGCTATAATTGTTCCAGATAAAGAATTTATTAAAAAATGGTCTGAAGAAAATAATAAAAACTTTGATATAAAAGAAATAATAAATGATGAAGATTTCATTAAAATAATAAAGAACTCAGTAGATAAAGTTAATCAAAATGTTTCTGTAATTGAAAATGTAAGAAAATTTTTATTAATTGATGAAGAGTTTACTGTAGAAAATGATATGATGACACCAACTTTGAAGGTGAGGAGATTTAAGGTAAAAGAAAAGTATAAAGAAAAACTAGAAAATCTTTATTAATTTTTTTTACTATTCCATTTTTCAATTTGTTCTTTTGTAGCTTTAGTTTGAAATTTATTTTTCCATTCCTGATAAGACATCCCGTAAATTAGCTCTCTAGCTTGATCATAATCAACTTTGAAACCTTTTTTTTCAGCAGCAGTAACATACCACTTGGAGAGACAATTTCTGCAAAATCCTGATAAATTCATCAAATCTATATTTTGTACATCATTTCTTTCTTGTAGATGCTTGATTAAGCGCTCTAGTACATCAGCATATATTTCTATTTTTTGTTTTTTTTCCATTTTCTTACTTAATTATATTAATAAATTATCTAAATTACTTACAATCTTATTTATTTTGAATTATATATAAAATTTAATGAAACGTAATAGAAAAGCTAAAATATTAGCTACACTAGGGCCAAAATCATCCTCATTAGACGTAATTGAAAAATTATTTTTAGAAGGTAGTGATATATTTAGATTGAATTTTTCTCATAGTTCAATTGAAGATCACCGTAAAAATTGTGAAATTATAAGAAGTTTAGAAAAGAAATATAACCATCCAATTTGTATTTTAGCTGACTTACAAGGTCCAAAATTACGTGTGGGCGATTTTATAAATCAAAAAGCGCTTTTAAAAAAAGGTCAAAAATTTATTTTTGATCTAAACAATAAACCTGGGGATAGTTCTAGAGTAAATTTACCTCACAAAGAAATTTATCCAAGCTTATCTTCTAATACAATAATATTGATAGATGATGGTAAAATTAAAATGCAAATATTGGAACAATCAGATGATAAATTAATTGCGGAGGTTTTAAATGATGGTCAAATTTCAAACAATAAAGGAATTAATATACCTGATGCTATTCTGCCAATTTCATCTTTAACACCTAAAGATGAAAGTGATCTTAACAAAGCTCTAGAAATGGGTGTCGATTGGATTGCTCAATCTTTTGTTCAAACAGTAGATGATGTTAAAAATTTAAAAAAAATTATTGATTCTAAAACTTCAATTATGGCAAAAATTGAAAAACCTTCTGCAGTTAAAAATATTGAAGAGATTTTGGATGAGGCTGATGGTATTATGATTGCCAGAGGAGATCTAGGAGTCGAATTACCTCCTGAAAATGTTCCATCAATACAAAAAAAGATTATTAATAGATGTAGAATTAAAGGAAAGCCAGTAGTTGTAGCAACACAAATGTTGGAAAGTATGATTAATAATGCTACTCCAACAAGAGCAGAGGCTTCAGACGTTGCTAATGCTATATATGATGGATCTGATGCGGTAATGTTATCAGCAGAATCTGCTATAGGTAATTTCCCAGTAGAAACAGTAACAATAATGAATAAAATTATAGAAAGTGTTGAAAATGATAATGAAAATTATAATTTATCCTTCGAAAAACAAATAGATAGTCCAATAAAAGTTAATACTACCGATGCAATCACAAGTGCAGCCTTTACAATATCACAAAATTCTGGTTCTAAAGCAATAATTACTTTCTCGGTAAGTGGAAAAACTACTTCAAGAATGTCAAAAGAAAGAGCTCCAGTACAAATCATTGGAATATCTCCCCATATTGAGACCGCTAGAAAAATTCAAATAATGTGGGGCGTACATTCCTGTCATGCTAAAGATGCGCATGATACAAAAGAAATGGTTAGTATTGCATGCACTGTAGCTAAAGAAAAAAATATAGCTAAGCCAGGAGACTCAGTTGTTATAACCGCTGGAGTTCCTTTTGGTAATGCTGGATCAACAAATTTACTAAGAATAGCTAAAATTATAGCTGATAAAGATCTTAGCTAAGTTTTTTACAAGCTCTTTCTATACGATTACACGCTTCAATGAGTATTTTTTCATTTGTGGCATATGATAACCTAAAATAAGGAGATAAACCAAAAGCCTCTCCATGAACACCTGCGACTCCTTCGCTTTCAAGTAGATACTTCATTAACTCTTCATCATTTTTAATTACGTTATTCTGAGGAGTTTTTTTACCTATCAAACCACTGCAATTAGGATACACATAAAAAGCACCAGCTGGTACATTACAAGAAAGACCTTCTATTTTATTGATTTTATCAACAACTAAGTCACGTCTTTTGATAAATTCGATATTATGTTTTTCTATAAAGTCTTGTTTTCCATTTAGTGCTTCAACTGAAGCAGCCATTGTAATGGAGGAAGTTGAAGTTGTGCTTTGAGATTGAATCTTATTCATTCCTGAAATAATCTCCTTTGGTCCTCCACAGTAGCCTAGTCTCCAACCGGTCATACAATATGCTTTTGAAACTCCATTCAATGTTAAAACTCTTTCTTTTAATTGTGGTTCTACAGAAGCAATGGTATTAAATTTATTTCCATCATAAATAATTTTTTCATAGATATCATCGGTGAGAATTAAAACATTAGGATGCTTAAGCAATACTTCACTTAAAGATTTTAATTCATCGTAACTATATAAAGCACCAGTAGGATTGCTTGGACTATTTAACATTAACCATTTAGTTTTATTAGTTATATATTTTTCAAGCTGATCAGCAGTAATTTTAAAATTTTGAGATACATCACATTCAACAAAAACTGGTTTTCCTTCTGCTAACATAACAATATCGGGGTAGCTAACCCAATAAGGAGTTGGAATAATAACTTCATCTTTAGGATTTAGCGTAGCCATTAAAGCGTTATAAATAATATGTTTACCACCCACGCCCACCATAATTTCTTCAGGCGAATATTTTAAATTATTCTCTCTTTCAAATTTATCTATTATAGCTTTTTGTAAATCTGGAGTGCCCTTTCCAGGAACATAACGGGTCTTACCTGCATCCATTGCGCTTTTTGCAGCATTTATAATATTTACTGGTGTATCGAAATCAGGTTCACCAGCTGCCAGAACCAAAACATCTTTTCCTTGTGCGCGTAATGCATTAGCTTTGACATTAATTGCCACGGTCATTGACGGTTTAATTCTTTGTAATCGATCAGCTTGCAAATTCATAAATTAATAAATTAAATTTTCAATTATAAGACTTATACATGTGCAAATTAAAAAAACAGCAAATATTTTTTTAAGAGTAGAAGTTTTTGTTTTTGATGAAATTTTTGCACCAATATTAGCGGTAAAAACACTAGTGAATGATACTAAGAAAACTATAATTAAATTTACATATCCTATAGAATAAGGAGGTAAACCATCTATTTCCCTACCAGTGATTGAATAAATTATAGCTGCGGGCAATGCAATAAAAAAACCTAATACCGCTGATGAGCCTACTGCTTTATGAATACTTTTTGAAAATGAATTTAAGGTTGGAACACTAAAGCTACCTCCTCCAATACCCATCAATGATGATAGAAATCCAATAATTCCACTTATCAAAGAATTAATCAAAAAATTTTTTGGTAAATCTTCTCTTATAGAAATATAATTTTTTTGAAAAAACATACTAATAGAAATAAAGAACAACAATATAACAAAGATTAAAAATAATAATTCACCTTCAATTTTACTTGCTAAAAATGATCCAATCAGTGATCCAATAATGATACCTAATACCCACTTATTAATTACCTTATAATCTATATTTCCAAGTTTATAATGAGATATTATAGATGACATAGAAGTAAAGACGATGACTCCCAATGAAGAGGCAACTGAAATATGCATTATTAGTGAGGAAGAATATCCAAGATAAAGCAAAACAAAATATGATACAGGAACAATAATGATGCCTCCGCCTACTCCAAGTAATCCTGCTATCAAGCCAGATAAAAGTCCTGTTAATAAAAAAGTTGTAGATAATAATATAAATGTAAAATCCATTTTTTTTGATATAATAATGTAGTAAACATCAATAAGAAAATTAAAAGATAATTATATATGAAAACTATACATTGGTTAGGGGTAGGTTTGTCTTCAATTCCTGGAATTAGAAGGCTAGCAAGTAAAGATTATAATTTAACAGTGTGGAATAGAACTCTTTCTAAAGCTGAAAATAGTATTAATCACGTAAAATCTCCAAATGTTAAAGCCAAAAGCTTTGATTTATCTGATTTAGAAAAATCTATTAAAGAGAATGACATTATCATATCACAACTATCAACAAATATGCATTTTGAAATTGCTAAATTATGTTTAAAAAAAAAATGTAACTTTGTAACTTCTAGCTATATATCTCCAGAAATTAGAGAATTAGATAAAAAAGTTAAAGAATTAGGCTTAGTTTTTCTAAATGAAATAGGATTAGATCCTGGGATAGATCATTTTTTTTCTCACTTACTAGTCCAAAATTTAAAAAGTAAAAATTTAAATAACATTTCAGTAAGTTACAAATCCTATTGCGGAGGGTTTCCTGCAGTACCAAATGATTTTAAATACAAATTTAGCTGGGCACCAGTAGGGGTAATTAAGGCACTTAACAATAATGCAAAATTTATATCAAATTCAAAATTAAATATAGTTACACCTTATAAAAATATTGAAAGTTTTAAAGTTAATCATGAAACATATGAGGCTTATCCAAATAGAGACTCAACTCCATATATTAAAGAATATAAATTTGATCCTAAATGGGAAGTCAAAGAATTTGTTAGAGGAACTTTACGTTTAAACGGATGGAAGAAAGCTTGGTCAGAAATATTTAATATGCTTGATAAAAAATCTTCTGATTTAGAGGATAGAATAGCAAAAAAAAGTGAAGAATTATGGATTAATAATCAATATTTAAAAAATGAAGAGGACAGAGTTGTATTGTATGTAAACCTTCAAGCAACTCAAGATGGAGAAGAAGTATTTACTCAATCTTTTTTTCTTGATGAAAAAGGATCTGGAGAAAATACTGCTATGGGAAAATTAGTTTCTATTACCTTAAGTGCTGCTATAGATTTAATGCTTCAAAATAAATTACAACCAGGAATTCAGGCAGCTACTTCAGATAAAAACATGATTGATTATTTTTTTAAAATATTATCTGATTATTCAATTAAAATTAATAAACAGTAATTTGTAATCCTTGACAATCCGTATGAAAAAAATTGCTATTATTAGAGAATCAAGAACTGATGACAGTAGAACACCTTTAGCTCCTATACATGTTAAAGTGCTATCAAATGAATTTCCTGAAATAAGTATTGTTGTTCAACCTTCTAAACACAGATGTTTTTCGGATCAAGAATATGAAAATCATGGAGCAATCTTAAGTGAAAATTTAGAAGCGTGTGATTTAATTTTAGGTGTAAAAGAAATAGAACCTGAATTATTAATTTCAAATAAAAAATATATGTTTTTTTCTCATACAAGTAAAATTCAACCAGATCATTCTGCTGTTGCTCAAGGAACCCCTGGCATGGACAAAAAAAAATTAATTAAAGAGATATTGAAGAAAAGAATTACATTAATTGATTATGAAAATATACGAGATAACCTTAGTCGTCGCTATCTTGGTTTTGGCCGTTTTGCAGGTATTGTGGGCTGTTACAATTCACTGAATTTATATTTACAATCTTTAGGTCAAAAATCAATGCCTCGAGCATATGAGGCAAATACATATGAAAACTTAAAAAATAATGTTTCTAAAAGAGATTTTGGAAATGCTAGAATAATTGTAACTGGTGATGGAAGAGTAGCTAAAGGTTCATTAGAATTTTTAAAATTTACAAATATTAAAAAGATATTACCAAGTGAATATTTGCAAAATAATAATTCATCTGCTGTTTTTTGCAATCTTCCCACCTCTTCATATGTTGCTCGTAAAGACAAAAATGTTTTTGGTTTACAACATTTTATTAATAATCCTGAAATGTATATTTCGATACTTAATCAATATATATCTAGTGCAAGTATGCTTATCAGTGCGCATTATTGGGATCCTAAATCACCTAGATTATTTGAAAAAAAAGATATTGAAAAATTTAATAATTTGAAAGTTATAGGTGATATTACTTGTGATATAAATGGATCAATACCTACTACTTCAAGATCGTCAACAATTCATGCTCCACACTATTATCTTGATCGAAAAACTTTAAAAGAAATTACAAACAAGAATGAAGCTCTTGCTGTCATGGCAGTTGATAATTTACCTTCTGAACTTCCTAGAGAGTCTAGTAAAGAATTTGGTGATGGCATTATCAGGGAAGTGCTTCCATATATACTAGGAAAGGATGATGGTAGAATAAAAAGAGCCACAATTATTAAAAATGGTGAGTTTTTACCTTTTTACAATTATTTAATGGATTATATAATTTCTGCATGAATAAAGTAGAGTATCTTTCAAATAAGATTTTAATTCCATCAAATAGTCAACCTTTTAAAATAATTAGTGATTTTAAGGAAAGTGGAGATCAACCCGAGGCTATTAGTTCACTAGTAAAAAATATTAAAAAAGGTGAAAGGGAGCAAGTTCTTTTGGGAGTAACTGGTTCAGGTAAAACTTTTACTATGGCTAAAGTAATAGAAGAATTGCAACGTCCATCTCTGATAATGGCTCCAAATAAAACCTTGGCAGCACAATTGTATGGGGAGATGAAAAGTTTATTTCCAAATAATAAAGTTGAGTATTTTGTTAGCTACTATGATTACTATACTCCTGAAGCTTATGTTCCTAGATCTGATACATACATTGAAAAAGAATCTTCTATCAATGAACAGATTGATCGTCTTCGTCATTCTGCCACAAGATCTTTAGTTGAAAGAAGAGATACAATAATTGTTGCTTCTGTTTCATGTATTTATGGCATAGGTTCAGTAGATGCTTATTCTTCAATGTCTTTCACTATATCTAAAAATCAAAAAATCAGTCGCGAACATATAATAAGAAAGCTTGTAGACCTTTTGTATAAAAGAAGAGATATGGATTTTAAAAGAGGAAGTTTCAGAGCTAAAGGTGATATTTTAGAAATTTTTCCTTCACATTATGAAGATCGTTCTTGGAAAATTTCTATGTTTGGAGATGAAATAGAATCAATAGTAGAAATAGATCCATTAACTGCTGAAAAAATTAATATTTTAGACAACATTCGTATTTTTGCTAATTCTCATTATGTTACACCAAAGCCAACAATAAAAAAAGCTTTGGGCCAAATAAAAGAAGATTTAAAAAAACAATTAAAAGTATTTGAATTTGAAAAAAAACTTTTAGAAAAACAAAGATTAGATGAAAGAACAAATTTTGATTTAGAAATGATAGAAACAACAGGAAGTTGTAGCGGAATTGAAAACTATTCTCGATACCTCTCTGGAAGGAAGCCAGGTGAACCTCCTCCAACTTTGTATGAATATATTCCCGAAGATGCTTTGCTTTTTGTTGATGAAAGTCACTTAACATGTAGTCAAATAGCAGGGATGTATAAGGGGGATTTTTCAAGAAAATCAACTCTTTCAAAATATGGATTTCGTTTACCTAGTTGCTTAGATAACAGACCTTTAAAAAGAGAAGAATGGGATGCTATGCGACCTCAAACTATATTTGTTAGTGCTACACCAAGTGAATATGAATTAAGTAAAACAGAAGGAATATTTGTCGAACAAGTTATTAGACCCACAGGTTTAGTAGATCCTCCAATACAAATTCATCCAACAGAACATCAAATTGATCATTTAATAGATGAATGCAGAAGTGTTATTGAAAATAAACATAGAGTCATGATTACTACTTTAACAAAAAAAATGGCAGAAGATTTAACTGAGTATATGCATGAAGAGGGATTCAAAGTGCGTTATCTACATTCTGATATAGATACTTTAGAAAGAATAGCTATTATTCGAGATTTGCGTTTAGGAGTTTTTAATATTTTAATAGGCATTAATCTTTTAAGAGAAGGGCTTGATATTCCTGAATGTGCTTTAGTAGCTATCTTGGATGCTGATAAAGAAGGTTATTTAAGATCTAAAACAAGTTTAATTCAAACTATTGGAAGAGCTGCAAGAAATGTTGATAGTAGAGTAATAATGTATGCAGATAATAATACTAAAAGCATGCAAGAAGCCATTGAAGAAACACGAAGAAGGAGAGAAAAACAATTAAAATATAATAAAGACAATAAAATTACTCCTTTAAGTATTAAAAAAAATATTGATCAAATATTAGATAATATTGCCGAACAAGATCATGTTACAATCGAAGTTGAAAATGTAAAAGAATTAGTAGGAAAAGATTTGGATAATTATATTAATAAGCTGGATAAAGAAATGAAAGATTTGGCTGCAAAGCTTGAATTTGAAGAAGCTGCTAAAATACGAGATGAGATAAATCGATTAAAAGCGAAACAGGTTGGCTTGCCCAAAAAGATATTAGGTCTAAAAAATTGAATAATTCTATAATATTTGAAGAAAAATCAGAATGTGGTTTAATCTATTTAAATAAGCCAAAGGCCTTAAACGCCTTAGATTTAGAAATGACTGACTTATTTTATAAAAAACTAAATGACTGGAAAAATAATATTAAGATTAAAAGAATTTTAATTCAAGGAAATGGTAGGGCTTTTTGTGCAGGTGGCGATGTTAAGTCTTTATTTTTATCATCAGGAGTGTCTAATTTAAAAAAAGAATTTTTATTTAAAGAATATAAATTAAATTATTTAATTGATCAGTTCAATAAACCTTACTTGAGCATCTGGGACGGTATTGTTATGGGAGGAGGAGTTGGTCTTTCAATCTATGGAAATGTAAGAATAGCGACAGAAAATTCTAAATTTGCAATGCCTGAAACTGCTATTGGTTTTTTCCCAGATGTTGGTAGTAGTTATTTTTTATCTAGAATTAAAAATAATTTTGGTCTCTATCTAAGCTTAACAGGGAAAGTTATTTCATTTACAGAAATGTTATATTTAGAGCTCGCTACACATTTTTGTAAAAGTTCTAATATTGAAAAACTTCAAAGCAACTACATTCATGATGGTTTAGTTTATCCAATCGATAAAATAAATAATGATAATTCTGAATTAATCAATAATAAGAATTTTATTGAAGAAACTTTTCATGGAGATATTTTTAATATATTTGAAAAATTAAAAAAATCTAATTTAGAATTTGCTAAAATAACCTACCAAAATTTATTGAAAAGGTGTCCTATGAGTCTTGCTGCAACTGCAGAATTATTTAAAAAAGCAAAAAATTTAACACTAAAAGAATGTTTAGAAATGGAATTTCAATTAAGTCAAAAAATTGTATATAGAGATGATTTTAATAATGGAGTGGAGTCTGTTTTAGTTATGAAAAATAATAATCCATTATGGAAACCCATTTCTATTGAAGAAATAACTTACGAACAGATAAATAGTTTATTTGAAATTCATACTGATAAATTAAATTTATAAAAAAAATGAAGAAGAAATTTGCTTTGGAAAATTAAGTAGTGTAAATTAAATAGCAATATGTCAAATAATATACCTGGTGGAGCAAAAGTCGTTGTAATCGGTGGCGGTGTTGCTGGATGCTCTGTGGCTTATCATCTCGCTAAATATGGTTGGAATGATGTAGTGTTGCTTGAAAGAGATCAATTAACTTCAGGCACAACATGGCATGCAGCTGGACTAATAGGTCAATTAGGAGCTTCGGCGACGCTCACAAAAATTCGCAACCACTCACTAAATTTATATAAAGAGCTTGAAAATGAAACAGGTTTATCAACAGGTTTAAAACAAAATGGATCTTTAACAGTAGCAACAACTCAAGGAAGGCTAGAAGAACTTAAAAGACAAGTAACTACCGCTCAACTTTATAATGTTGATGCTTCTGAAGTGTCAGTTGAAAAAATAAAAGAAATCTATCCTTTAATAAACACTGAAGATTTGGTTGGAGGAGTTTACATTCCAAAAGATGGGCAGGCAGATCCTGTAGGAGTAACAAATGTTTTAGCTAAAGCAGCAAAAAATCATGGTGCTAAAATTATAGAAAAATGTATTGTAAAAAAAATTCTTGTTAAAAATAATAAAATTGAAGGTGTTGAAACAGATAAAGGAAAAATTGATTGTGAATATGTAGTTCTTGCATCAGGTATGTGGTCTAGACAAATTGCTGCCGATATCAATGTAAGCATTCCTT
>PTKX01000008.1 GCA_002938195.1 Alphaproteobacteria bacterium MarineAlpha5_Bin7
GATAGCCAACATAGTCAGCTAAATCAATTTGTTCAGCAACCCAACCAGGCATTTCAGAAGTAAGTTTTTTACCACATATATCCCCTTCAAAAGGAGCTCCTGCTTGGAGAATATCAAAATCTACTGTTCCAGTAGCAATTGATTGCTGAAGTCTTGCATTATAATCAGCTTGAGCCAAGTCAATCCAATTAATTTTCGCTCCGGTATATTTTTCCCAAGGTTTCAAAAAACCTCTGTGAAGCATGTTATGAAGGTTAAATGAATCTAAACCCATAAAGTTTAGTTCAACACCTGCAAATTCTCCTTCTTTTACTCTTTCTTTAGTTCCACCAAGACACATTTCTCCAACTTTTTGGAATTCAGCATCTCCAGGAGAACCTGCTCCAACTCCAGGAATTTTTAGAATAGCTTTTCTGAGTTCAGAATGACCATCAGCAAATGCACTTGTTGCAACTGATGATAATCCTCCACTCATAGCAGCTATAGCACCAGCAGAAGCAGCCCCTTTAACAAAGCTACGTCTATCCATCCCGTGTTTGAGCGCATATTCGTAAAGTGATTTTTTCATATTTCCTCCTAAAAATATGTTTAAATTTAAACTATTCTAACAAAGTAAAAAAAACAAGTTTCTTTATTGGATAATTAGCTTGATTTTTTTAACAAATGATTAATAATTTTCATTAATATTCACAAATATTATCAATATTCGATATGTTTAATGAAAAAAAATTAGGAAAATCAAATATTAATATATCCTCAATTGGATTTGGAGGAGCGCCAATAGGAGATCTTTTTGAAAATCTTGATGATAGTTTATGTCAAGAAATACTCAAAGAATCTTATAAAAAGGGCTTAAATTTTTACGACACTTCCCCCTATTATGGCTCAGGTTTGAGTGAAGTAAGAATTGGAAATTTTTTAAAGTCAATTAAACGCGAAGAAATAGTTTTGAGCACTAAAGTAGGTAGATACTTAACACCTGAAGATCCAAATAAAATTAATAGAGGAGCTTTTAAAGGAGGACTAAATTTTGTTCCTAATATTGATTATACCTATGATGGAGTAATGAGATCATTTGAACAATCACTTGAGAGATTAAATATATCAAAAATAGATGTCTGTTTAATTCATGATGTTGATACATGGACGCACGGTGATGAGATGGAAGTACATTTTAAAACAGCAATGAATGGAGCTTACAAAGCTATATCAAAACTTAAAGAAGATAATATGATTCAAGCAATTGGTGTAGGCGTTAATGAAACAGAAATGTGTGTTAGGTTTGCTCAAGAGGGAGATTTTGATTGTATGATTTTAGCAGGTAGATATACTTTACTTGAACAAGATGGTCTTGAAAATTTTTTTCCTATGGCACTAAAAAAAAATATTGGCATTATTCTTGCTGGAGTATTTAATTCGGGTATACTAGCAAAAGGAATAGAATCAAATTCAACCTACGACTATGGTAAAATTCCTAGTCATATTGCTGAAAAATATATTAAGATAGATAAAGTGTGCAAAGAATTTAATATACCTATAGCAGCCGCAGCTTTGCAATTTTGTAATGCCAATGAAGCTGTTTCAACAATGATTTTAGGAATGGATCGGCCAATACAAATTAATGAAAATATTGATCTTTTTAATTATAAAATTAATCCTGAATTTTGGCAAAAACTAATTAAAGAAAATCTTATTGACCCTATGTCACCTGTTCCAAAAGAAATAAATCAGTAAATATATGTTAGGAAGTAGATTTGCAGCGAGACTTAATTCCTTTTCATCTAAACCTGAATTATTTTGGGAAGGAAAATCTACTATTGAAACAATTGATCTTATTAATAGAGCTGCCACAGTGAAAGGATTAACTGATATTGATTTAAATTATCCTGACCACACAAAAAAAAATTTTCTCGATATAATTAGTTGCTTGAAGGATAGCGACTTAAACATTAACGGATTGGCTATGAGATATTATGATAATCCTGCCTTTAAGCTCGGAGCTTTTACTCATCCTGATAAAAAAATTCGTCAGGAAGCCATAGATTTAACAAAAAACGGTATTGATTGCGCTAGAGAAACTGGATGTAATCTAATGACATTATGGCTTGGACAAGATGGTTTTGATTATAGTTTTCAAGCAGATTACAAAGATTTATGGCAAAAAGAAATAGAAGCAATACATGAAGTGGCACTACATGATCCAGAATGTAAAATCAGCATTGAATACAAACCTAATGAACCAAGAGCATATTCATTATTACCAAATTTAACATCAACACTTCTAGCAATATCCGAGATAGGTTTAAAAAACTTAGGTGTAACATTAGATTTTGCACATTTGCTTTATGCTAATGAACAACCTGCCTTTGCTGCCGCAATGGTTTCAAAAAAATCGCAATTATTAGGTGTTCATCTTAACGATGCATATGGGAAAAGAGATGATGGATTAATGGTGGGATCAGTCCATTTTCATGCAACTGTTGAGTTTTTATATCAGATAATACAAGATGGATATGATGGTGTAATATATTTTGATACATTTCCTAATATTACAGATCTTGATCCAGTAAATGAATGTCAAACTAACATAGAAACTGTTAAAAAAATTTTAAAAATAGCGCACCGTATTTTAAAGGATAAAAAATTCTCAGAATCAATACAAATACAAGATCCAATTACTACTCAACAAATTTTTTTCGATTCTCTAAAAAATGAATAGTAAGGGCGTAATCGTTGTAGGTAGTTTGCATTATGACATTTTTGTTCAATCTTCGCACTTACCTAAAGCAGGAGAAATAGTTGTAGGTAATGATTGGTATCCAAAATTAGGAGGCAAAGGAGGTAATCAAGCTATAGCTGCATCGGAGTATGGGTGTTTTACTAAAATAATAAGCGTTGTTGGAGATGATACATTTGGAAAATATATGTTGGATAAAATAAATTTAACGAATGTAAATACTGATGACATACAAATTAATAATAAATACAATTCTGGAATGAGTGTTGCCCTCTCTGATAGCGAAGGTGAGTACGGAGCAGTAATAGTTTCAGGAGCAAATTTTCATATAAAACCTGAAATATTTAAAAGTTTAAAAATTTGGGAAAATTGTAAAATTTTGATGATTCAAAATGAAATTGATGAAAATACAAATATTGCTGCAGCGACTAATGCTAAATTAAATGGATTAAAAGTATGTTTAAATGCATCTCCACCAAAAAAAATCATTTCAAGATTGATTGATAATATAGATATTTTAATAGTTAATACAATTGAAGCCGAATATCTATCTCAAGAAAAAATAACTAGTCTTGAAGAGGCAAAAAATATATCAAAAAAACTTTCAGATATTTATAAGACTGTCATTATTACTTCTGGGGGTAAGGGAGTTACAGCTTGCAAAAAGAATGACTCTCCCTTTCATATTCCGGCGTTAAATGTTAAGGTTAATAGTACGCATGGAGCAGGGGATGTATTTGCAGGAACATTATGTGCAGCCCTTGCCGCGGACTTAAATTTATTAGACGCAATTACATTGTCTAATGAAAAAGCTGGCTTTCATATTGCAAAATAATTAGATATAAAGTTAAATAATTTATTAGTTATGAAAAATATTTGTATATTAGGAGTGTTTGTTGCAGATCTTGCTTTTTTTGGCGATGAAATTCCTGTTAGTGGTGAAACAGTCATAGGAAAGGAATATATCATAGGTCCAGGAGGCAAAGGATCTAATCAGGCAGTTGCAGCGGCCAAAGCTGGAATTAAAACCTATTTTATATCCAAAATAGGAGATGATCAATTTGGTCAAATGGCAAAAGAAATTTATAATAAATCTGGAGTTGATTACTCTAGGGTAATAACTTCTAAAGAGCACTCAACAGGTGCTGCCGGCATTATAGTTAATAATCGAGGTCAAAATGCAATTAGCGTGGTCACAGGGGCTGGAGGAGCTATTACTAAAGAGGATTTTAATAATTCCATGGATATAGTTTCTAATTCATCAGTATTTCTTACTAATTTAGAAATTCCAGTAGAAGTTGTGTATTACTCTCTTAAAAAAGCCAGAGAAAACAATGTTACAACTATTTTAAATCCTGCTCCTGCATCAGAATTCTCTCAAGAAAACTTCCATCTAGTAGATTTTTTTACTCCTAATGAGACAGAAACAGCTTTTTTTGTTAAACAAAAAGTAGAAAGTAAAGACGATGCAAAGCAAGCTGCAGAAAAATTATTGGATATGGGTATAAAGAATGTAGTTATTACATTAGGTGAAAAAGGAGCCTATTATGCTAATAGCAATGAACACTTTCACGTTGACGCAATTAATTTAGGAGACAAAGTAATAGATACTACAGGGGCCGGTGATGCTTTTAATGCGGGATTTGCAGTAGCTTTAACTGAAGGTAAGAGTATTAAAGAATCTATAATTTTTGCCAATGCAACGGCAGGTCTTTCAACGACTAAAATTGGAACAGCTAAGTCTATGCCTTTACGTAGTGAAATTGATGATTTATTATAGAAAGCAATTTTTATATGAAACTATTTCTTGAAAGATTACTTTATTTTTGGGCTGGCATTACAGTTATTGGTCTTGGAATCGCAGCTTTATATTGGGCAATTAAAGTAGTCATATATATTGCCTTTATATCGTTATTTGTCGCTATAGCAGCAACTGCTTTTTACCATTTTTATTGGGTACAAAGAGATAAGTAGTCTATTTTGCATTTAAATATTTTTTATCGACAATGCCAAATAATTTAATTGCTAATAAACAAGTCTTCTGGGATTTAGAAACATCAGGAGCCGGAAAGAAAGAACATCCTAAGGCTTTTGGAAGCACTCCCAAATGGGAACAAATACTTCAGATAGCTGCAATAGTAGTAGATGAACAACTTCAACCTACCAATCAGAACATGAACGAATTTTGTAGACCACGAACTTCAATTATAGCTCAACCAGGAGCATTGCTAACTACTCAGCAAGGTATAAGAGAGTCTTTACAAGCTAGACATTCATCTTATGAATTAATATCAATGATTAATAATCAATTTGAGGAATGGAAAAAAGAAAACAATAATTTAGTTTTCATCGGACATAATATAATTTCATTTGATAGCACGGTTTTGGAATACAATTTATTTAATAATTTATTCTTTCCTTATATTGATAGAAAAAATAGAGGGGATACACTTAATTTAGCAAGAGCATTATATGCTATAAATCCCTCTGCTATTAAAACACCTCTTACAGAAAGAGGTAATCCAAGTTTTCGTCTAGAAAAATTAGCTGAATTAAACAACCTTCCTGTAGAGTTTGCTCATGATGCTTACAGTGATGTAAAAACTTCAATTGCTCTAACTAAATTTGTACATGATTCTGATCCTGAAAGTTGGTCTCAACTAGCAATGACTATGAATAAAGAAAAAGCTATTGAATTTATTAATACTAATAAAGGATTTTGTTATTTAACTACTTTTGCAGGTAGAATAAAATTAGAGGCACTTTCAGTGGTGTGTGAATCTTCATATAGTGGTTGGTATAATGCTTTTAATTTAGCTTTTGATCCGACACCTTTATTGGAAGCTAATCTTGATGAATTTAAAACATTAATTAAGAAAAAAAACAGATATGTCATAACAAATCAGCATCCTATTTTATTACCTGGAAAGTTAGCAACCAATTTTGAACCCTACAACGAACTGGGATCAGATATTTTAAATGAACGTGCAAAAATGGTTTTTAAAAATAAATCTTTAGCCAATAAATTCAAACATATGGAAACTGATCGTCAATTAGAAAAACTAGATGAAAGTTCTCAAGATAATATTTTTCCTGAAAGTAAAGCAAATAAATTTAGTGAATTTGGACAACAAGATGTTATTAAAAATTTCCATGAACAAAAAACTTGGGAAGAAAAATACAAAGTTGCTCTAACCTTACGTGATCCAAGAGCTAGTTTTATAGCTAAACGATTAATATTTGATGAAAACCCATCTATTCTTTCTGAACAAGATTTTAAAATGATTCACAGAGAATTACATGATCGTCTAGTAATTAATCAAGAAAGACCGTTTACAACTATTCCAGAGGCAATGAATCAAATAGATAACGAATTGGCAAAGATTGAATCCAATGATGATCAGGAAAAAGATAAAAAGTTAAAAATTCTTAATGATTATAATACATATTTAATTTTTCTAGAGAAATATTTTAAGAATCAAAATGCGAAACCACTAAAAAGTGGTGCAGAATTGATAAAACAAATTTTTGGTTAATGTTTGAACTTCAATATTTTGTTTTAGGCCTTATTCAAGGAATAACAGAATTTTTACCTATCAGTTCTTCAGCCCACCTTATTTTAATCTCAGAGTTAACAAACTGGGAGGATCAAGGAATTTTCTCTGATATTGCAGTTCATGTAGGAACTTTAATTGCAGTAATTCTTTATCTCTTAAAAGATCTCAGAATTATTTTGATAGATTTTTTTAACTTTAGAAAAAGTAATAGCAAGAATTTTGCAATTAAAATTTTTATAGCAACATTGCCTGCGCTTATTATTGGTTTTATTGTCTATGAATATTTTATTATTTATTTTCGCAATTTGACTGTAATTGCATTGGCAAGTATTATTTTTGCTATAATATTATATTTGGCAGATCAAAGAAAAAATTTAAACAAGAAATGGGAAGATTTAAATTATATTGAAGTTTTTTTTATTGGTTTATGGCAATCTTTAGCTTTTATACCAGGTGCAAGCAGGGCAGGTGTTACTATTACAGGCGCTAGATTTATAGGAGTGAAGAGAAAATCATCAGCTATATTTTCTATGCTACTATCAATTCCAATAATTTTAGGCTCCCTGAGTTTATCAATTGTTGATCTTTTTTCTAAGCAATCAATTGAAATTAATCTAACTCAACCTATTTTTGCTGCTTGTATTGCGTGTATTACAGCTTTAATCTCTATTCATACTATGATGAAAATATTAAAGTTTACTAATTTTAACATATTTATAATATATAGAATTATACTAGGTATTTTATTATTGATATTTTATGCTTAAATTACGAGGAACTTATTGCGCGGCGTTAACGCCCATTCATGATGATTATTCAATTGATAAGAAATTATTTCTTGCACACTGTAAAAACCTTCTCTCGGAAGGTTTAGATGGTTTAGCAATATTTGGCACAACTGGAGAAGCTAATTCATTTAATGTAAATGAAAAAATTGAAGCAATACATTATTTAATTGATAACGGTATTAACCCAGATAAAATTATAGCTGGAACAGGGCAGTGTTCTGTTACTGATACTGTTTTACTTAGCAAAGAAGTATCACAACTAAAAGTTAAAGGTATATTAGTATTGCCTGCTTTTTTTTATAAGAATGTAAAAGATGATGGTATTGTTGAATATTATAAACAGATAGTTGAAGGAGTAGGCGACGAAAATCTTCATTACGTGCTTTATAATATTCCACAAGTCTCAGGTATTAAAATTAATATAAGTATTCTCGAAAGATTAATTAATCTATTTCCGAATAATATCATTGGAATGAAAGATTCTAGTGGCGATCTTGATAATATGCTCCAAGTCATAAAATCAATTAGTGATTTTTCATTATTTTCAGGCTCAGACAGTTTAGCTTTAAAAGTTTGTCAATATGGTGGAGCAGGGGCTATTACTGCAACCTCTAATATTTCAGGTAAACTTCTTAGTTATCTAATAAACAATCATGAAAATGAATCCAATATTGAAAATTTTCAAGAGTTACAGAATTTACAAGTTCAAATTCGGTCAACACTTTTTAATCAGGAGCCTATTAGTGCTCTTAAGGCATTTTTATCAGTTAATAATAATGATGAAAATTGGAATAGAATTACGCCGCCCCTTAACACCATTATTGAACCTCAAAAAGATAAGACAGTGATTGCATTAATAGAGTTAATAAAAAAAATGGAAGAACTTTTATCTAATTCTTGAGCTGAAATAATCTTTTGCTTGTCTTGCAACAAAGTTTTGCACAGGTTTCAGAAACATTGCAAAACCTATGCAATCCGTAAAGAATCCTGGTGTAATCAAAAGAAGACCTGAAATTAAAAGAAAAATTCCACCTTTAATTTCTTCGGTAGGCATTATACCTTGAGACATATTCTTCTGTGCATTAAACAATAAACTCATACCTTGTCTTCTAACTAGAAAAATACCAACAAGAGCAGTGGTAAGAATTATAACTATAGTATTTAAAATTCCTATATTTGAACCAATTGAAATAAAAATTGTTATTTCTATTATGGGTATAAATATAAAAAGTAAAAATATCACAGGTTAGATTTTCTCGCTCGATTTATCGTTTACAATACTCTTTTCAATTTTATCTTCAAATTCTCTTAAACGTCTATATACGCTAGCTAATTCAATAATAGTAGGCCAAGCTTTTAATAAATATTGCATTGAACCTTCAACTCTTCCAAATGCCCTTATAATTTGCTGCATTACACCAAGTGTGACAACACCTGCTACAATCGCTGGGGCTAAAAACACATAGGCAGATAGTACATTAGCTTGTAAATAAGCTATTCGACCAATATTGAAATATAGATAGCGTAAATAACTTAAGAAATGAATTGAACGAACATCATCAAATAGATCATCAATTGTTTTTGGTCTCACACTTCCATCATCTTCTGCGATAACAAGTATTTTTCTATAGGCGGCTTCTTTTTTTTGTAAGTCGTATTCTACACCAACTAGACGCAATATCCATCCAAGACCTATCAAGAATACAGTGCCACCCAATGTCCAAAGTAATGCTCCAGTAATCAATCCATATTGCCAATCGCCAAAAAAGAAAATTGGAATACCCATTGATAATCCTAATAAGATGGGAATAAATTGAACTAAAACCATAATTGATTCAATTAAACTGGTACCAAGTGATTCCATAATACGTGAAAATTTAATTGTATCTTCTTGCACCCTTTGTGCAGCACCTTCTATTTTTCTGGCCTTATCATATACGCTATGGTACCATTCTACCATTGCAGTTCGCCATCTAAATAAGAAGTGAGCTGTAAAAAAACTTATAGCTACAGCTAATGCAATATACATGCCTGCTAGCATAATAAATGAAAATAAACTCGACCAGTATTCCGAGATTGTAATTGAGTTTGGAGCCCCTAGAGCTTTTTGGATCATATCATAAAATTCTCCAAACCATTCATTGATTTCAACGTCAATTTTTACTTGGATCCATAGTGATGATAAAATGATAGCTGAACCTAACCAGCCCCATAAAATCCATTTTCTAGTTGTAAAAAATCTAAACATAGCTATTTTTTATATTATAACTTTAATGATTATTTTAGTCGTAATAATAGCTTGCATTTTAACATGGTTCTTTATTGAAATAACCCTTTTTATCGTAAATAAGTTTAATTATGATAGTAATATTAAACAGCAAATTACTCATAAAAATTTTATTTGGTATTTAAGAATACTAGCAATTTCTTTGTTTTTTGTTACTACAGTTTATATGTATTTTTTTGAGAATGACAAACTTCTACAAGCTATAGAGTATTGCCTTGGAATAGTTAATTAAGTGAACAAAGCCTCAAATAATAATTTAATTCCCTTATTTGTCATCATTGGCGGAAGTGTTTTATTGTTAATCTCATTTGGCTTAAGACATTCATTCGGCTTATATCTGCTTCCAATCTCAAATTACCTAAATACTGGAAGAGAGGTATTTAGTTTTGGAGCAGCATTACAAGTTTTGATGATTGGTATAGGCTCCCCTCTTTTTGGAGCTTTATCAGATAAATATGGTTCAGGGAGAGCTTCTTTATTTGGAATTTTACTAGTCATACTTGGTCTTTATTGGATGGTTAATGTTGAAAATTCTTTAGATCTTATTGGTGCACATATTTTATTTGGTTTAGGGGGCGCTGGTTGCGGTACAGCAGTTGTGCTTGGAGCAGTTGGCCGATCAGTTAAATCAGCAAATAGAACATTAGCACTTGGAGTTGTTATGGCTGCTGGATCTTTTGGCCAATTTATTATGGTACCTCTTATTGGATATTTAATTGAACTTTTTGGTTGGTCACAATCTTTAGTCTATTTATGTTTTTTTGCTGCAATCATGATTATCTTTTCTTTTGCTTTAAATTTTTCTGGCAAATCTGAATCATCTAAAGCTGGAAGTTCGCAAAGTGTAAAAGAAGCATTAAAAGAAGCTTTTCAAAATAAAAGTTTTAATCTCTTAACATTAGGTTTTTTTGTCTGTGGATTCCATGTCACTTTTGTTGCAGTTCATTTACCTGCGTTTATTGAAGATGAAAAGCTTCCTTTTTGGGTAGGAGGCTGGGCTCTCGCTCTGATAGGACTATTTAATGTTGTTGGTACAATTTATTTTGGTTATTTAGGAGATAGATTATCTAAAAAAAATCTATTAGCCCTTTTATATTCTCTTAGAGGTCTACTTTTTTTGATTTTTATTTTTTTACCCAAAACTGAATTAACAGTTTTAGTATTTTCCTGCATCCTTGGTATTTTATGGTTATCCACTGTACCTTTAACAAGCGGAATTATTACGGTAGTTTTTGGCCCTTATTATATGTCAATGCTTTATGGAATAGCATTCTTCTCTCATCAAGTTGGATCTTTTTTAGGCTCTTGGCTTGGCGGTAGATTATTTGATACCTATGCATCATACGATTTAATGTGGTGGATTTGTGTTGGACTTGGATTTCTAGCAGCTTTTATGCATATGCCTATTAAAGAACAAGCAGTTGACAGGTTAGCCATCCAAAAAATATAATTACTATTTTAAATAATCATCAATTTCTACTTGATATGACTCTACTAATCTATTTGTTTCATTTGCCATTGCAACTACAGCTATTAATTCTTTGAGCATTGTATCATCCATACCCTTTTTCCTTGCAGCTAAAGTATGAGATCTAATGCAATATTCACAACTATTTGTCATTGAAACTGCGATATAGATCATTTCTTTTGTTAAAGAATCTAATGATCCTTCTTTCATAACTTGTTTTAATGACTTCCATGTTCTTTCTAAAGTTATAGGATCGTTTGCTAGAGTTTTCCAAAAATTAGGGATCTTATTAATTTTTCTTATTTTTTTTATATTGTCAAAAGTTTGTTTTACTTTTCCTTTAGCATTTTTTTCTGATACTTTTTTTAATAATGGCATCTATTCCTCCTGTATAAAAGCTTAGCAATAAATTAACTTTTTTAGGAGAAAATAAAAGAGTTTAAATTAAATGAAATAGAATTACTTCTTTTTTTGTCTTCTTTTGCTTCTGCGGTATTTAGAGCCTCTTTTTCTACGTCCTCTATGTTTTTTTGGATATCCCATTGTTGGCTTTAAATATAGAAAAAATACATTAAGTCAAAGATTAATAGCGCCAATCTTTTGCTTCATTATATAAAAAATCTCTGAATAACTCTAATCTTCTGTCATTTTTAAATTCTTCAGTATAAACAAAATAAGTTTGATATGATGGTCCCTCAATATTAGGCAAAACTCTCACCAAGTGTGGTTTATCTGCTACCATATAATCAGGCAATGAAGCAAGACCAGCACCGTTTTCAACAGCAAGAGACATACCATAGATACTATTTACTCTAAACTTTGGCCTCCTTTTCCCTTTTTCTTTTCCAATTTTTAATATCCAATCGATATTTGAAATAGGAGATGGCAATCCTATACCGAAACAAATAAGATTATGCTTATTTAAGTCATTAATATTTCTTGGAATTCCTTTTTCTTTTAAATAGTCAGAAGAACCATAAATATGATTATGGAAATTAACAAATTTTTTAAAGATTAAATTTCCCTGAGTAGGTTTTTTTACTCTTACAGCTATATCAGCAACTCTATTATTTAAATCAATCTCTTCATCACTCATTAACAAGCTAATGTCCATATCTGGAAATTGATCTAAGAATTTATTAATTCTAGGAGTTAGCCAAGTTGAACCAAAACCTACAGTTGTATTAATAATTAGTTTACCACTAGGTTTTGTCTTTTTATCTAATAATTTTTTTTCAAAACCTGCAATTGAAAGATTAATATCTTTAACTGTATTAAATAAATTTTCTCCTTGTTCTGTTAATACAACACCTTTTTGATGGCGAATAAACAACGCAGTTTTCAAATCAATTTCTAAATCTTGAATTTGCCGACTTAAAGCAGACTGACTAATATTTAATTTAATGCTAGCTTTCGAAATACTTTTATTTATGGCAACTTCATAAAAAGTTTTTAATTTATCCCAGTCCATTATTTTAATGAATGTATTAAATTTTTATATTCTTCACAAGGTTTATTAAAAATATAAGTTCCTGCAACTAAAATATCAGCTCCTTTGTCTATACATAGTTTTGCAGTATCATTATTTATTCCACCATCTACTTCTATTTCGAAGTTTAAATTTTTAATAGATTTAATTTTTTTAAGCTCTGATATTTTATCAATTTGCTCTATCTGGAATTTTTGGCCACCAAAACCAGGTACAACGGTCATTACTATAACAAGATCAACTAAATTTAAATATTGCTTAATATCTGTTATTCTAACATCAGGATGAATAGCTAAGCCGCATTTACAGTTTAAATCTTTTATTTTTTGAATTGTTTTATTAACATTTTTTTCCGTTTCTGGATGAAAGCTAATTATATCAGCACCTGAATTAACAAAATCTTCAATAAATTTGCTAACAGGATTTATCATCAAGTGAACATCTAAAATTTTATTAGTAATTGTTCTGAGTTTTTTAACTATATCTGGACCAAAAGTAATATTTGGCACATAATTACCATCCATTACATCTATATGAATATAATCAGCACCTGCTCGATCTACTTCACTAACTTCTTTCTGTAAGTTTAGTAAATCAGCAGCTAATATAGACGGTGCTATTTTGATCATTTAATTTTTTAATATTAACATTTGTATATTATAATATATTACGATTTGGATATAATGAAATCAATTATTAATAAACCTTGGGGATCATATACTGTCATTGAAAATGGAAAAGATTATGTTGTTAAAAAGCTTATTATTAAAACCAATGAAAAAACTTCTCTTCAAAGCCATGATTATAGATCAGAACATTGGATAATTGTTCAAGGAATCGCAGAAGTTACAATCAATAAAGAAACAAAAACTATTAGAGCTAATGAAAATATCTTCATACCCACTAAAGCAAAACATCGTATTGCTAATCAACATAATGAAGATTTAGTAATTATTGAAATATGGTATGGCAAAAGATTAGAAGAAAAAGATATTATTAGATATGACGATAAATATAATAGAGTAACAGAATGATTGTTAATACACCTATATCATTGGGAGAATTAATAGATAAGATATCAATTTTGATTATTAAGGAAAAGAATATCCAGGATAGCGCAAAACTTGTTTTAATAAAAAATGAATTAAAATTATTAAACGATACAGTAAGCAAAGTTCTTAAAGTAGACAATATTAAGGATTATTTAGATAAACTCATTGAAATTAATTCTCAACTCTGGAAAATTGAAGATGATATAAGAGAATGTGAACATAAAAAAAATTTTGATGAAAATTTTGTTCAATTAGCAAGATTAGTTTATGTTACTAATGACAAAAGAGCAGCTATTAAGCTTGAAATAAATAAAAAATTTGGCTCAGAAATTATTGAAGTTAAATCATATAATAAATATTAAATTAAGATAATCTTGTCAGTCCTGAATTGATGATATTAATTAATATCTCTTTATATTTATTATTCTCAAAAATCCCAAGACTATCAATTGCTATATTAGCAAAATGTTTTGCTCTTTCTAAGGTATCATCTATGCAGTTATATTTTTTAATTATATTTATAGCTTTAGTTAAGTCATGTTTATCTTGATGGAGATTTTCTATAGTTTTTTTCCAAAATTTCTTTTCAGAACTATTGGATCTTAGGTACGCTAAAATAAGAGGAAGAGTTATTTTACCTTGTTTAAAATCATCACCTACATTTTTTCCTAAAATATTAGAGCTAGAATAATAATCAATTGCATCATCAATTAATTGAAAAGACATTCCAAAATTTGTACCAAATGATTTAATAGCATCTATTTTTTCTTGAGTTGTTTTAGCTGTTATTGCTCCAACTTGACATGCAGCACTAAATAAAGAGGCAGTTTTACCATTAATTACCTCAAAATATACATCTTCATTTATAGTAGGATTTTTATCATTACTAAGTTCAAGAATTTCTCCTTCAGAAATAATAACACTAGTATCTGATAAAAGTTTCAGGATTTGTATGTTTCCATATTTTGCCATTAATTGGAAAGCTCTACTGAATAAAAAATCACCAACAAGGACGCTAGTTTTATTTCCCCATAATTCATTTGCCGATAATGATCCTCTTCTTGTCTTACTTTCATCAACTACATCATCATGTAGTAGAGTTGCGGCATGTATAAATTCAACTGCAGCAGCTAATCCTAGATGCTTATCTTCGTTTTTGTTATTCTCAATACACATTTGATAACAACAAGATGTTAGAAGCGGTCGAAGTCTCTTACCTCCAGATAATATTAGATGAGAAGCAATTTTTTGAATTAAAGGAACATTACTATCAAGCTTTTCTAAAATAATTGAATTAACTAATGAGAGATCTTTTTCACATAATTTTTGTAGAGAATTTATATAGAAATTGAAATCTTTTGTTTGATTATTCAGTTTAATTAATTGACCCATAATTCAATAATATAAAGCCTATATATGTATTCTAAGATTAATTATTGTCGCAGTTATATTTATTTTATCTTTTTTTAAAGATAAAAATCATTATATTTCATTTTTTTCTTGCTATTTCTACTTAAAAACTTTCTTGATAGTATAACTTTTGATAATAGTAATTATGTTTAAGAATATATTCAGCAAATCAATTAATATACCTACTTTGCGACTTTCAGGAGTAATTGGCCAAACTGGAGCTTTTCGTTCAGGTTTAACATTAAACTCTTTAAATAAATTAATAGATAGATTATTTTCTGATAAAAAAAGTCCTGCAGTTGCTTTAATAGTAAATTCACCTGGGGGTTCTCCTGCTCAATCTTCTCTTATAGCAGAAAAAATAATTGATAAATCTAAAGAAAAAAATAAAAAAGTTATCGCATTTGTTGAGGATGTTGCTGCTTCTGGAGGTTATTGGCTGGCATGTTCTGCTGATGAAATATTTATTGATCAAAATTCTATAATTGGATCAATAGGCGTTATTTCTCCAGGGTTTGGCTTTGTTAATCTTATAAAAAAAATAGGAATTGAAAGAAGGGTGTATACATCAGGAAAGAGTAAAAGTTTTTTAGATCCATTTAAACCTGAAAGAAAAGAAGATATAGATAGATTGAAAAAGATTCAGGAGCAGATTCATGAAAATTTTATATCTTTTGTTAAGAGCAGAAGAGGGAAGAAATTAAATAAAAATCAAGAAAAAGAAGTTTTTAGCGGTCTTTTTTGGGTTGGAAAGAGAGCTTTAGATTTTGGATTAGTAGATGGTATTGGCTCTATCAATACAGTTTTAGTAAATAAGTTCGGAAAAAATGTAAAAATTAAATACATAGATCAAAAAAAATCATTTATTCAACGCAAGTTATCCTCTTCCTTATCTGCATCTCTAGTAAATGCAGATGAATTAATTGATAAGATTGAGGAAAAATCTTTATTGTCTAGGTATGGTTTATAATGAAGTATGCAATATTATTGTTAATTATTTTTTTAATAATAATTTTTTTTAGATTTATTGGGCACATTAAAAAACAAAGTGAATTAAAAGATAAAAAAAATAATGTTGTAGACCTTGAAAAAGATCCTGAATCGAATGAATATAGACCTAAAGAGTAAATATGACGGCTAAATCTATGGATGAACTAGTCTCTTTGTGCAAGAGAAGAGGTTTCATTTTTCAATCAAATGATATCTACGGAGGAATAAAAGGTCTGTATGATTATGGACCAATGGGCGTCGAATTAAAAAATAACTTGAAACAGACTTGGTGGAAATCAATGATTTATGAAAGAGATGATATAGAGGGTTTAGATGCTTCTATTCTTAGTGCTCCAGATGTTTTAAAGTATTCAGGTCATGAAGATACATTTACTGATCCTTTAGTTGATTGTCGTTCTTGTAAATCAAGATGGAGAATTGATAATTTGGATAATAAATTGTGTCCTAATTGTAAGTCAGGTGATTTAACTGAGCCTAGACCATTTAATCTTATGTTTAAAACAAACATTGGACCTGTCGAAGATGGTAGTTCTTTTGCTTATTTGCGACCAGAAACATGTCAACAAATATTCACTAATTTTAAAAATATTTTAGATTCAACAAGTAGAACAATTCCATTCGGTATCGCTCAAATAGGAAAAGCGTTTAGGAATGAAATCACTCCAAGAAATTTTATATTTAGAGTTAGAGAATTTGAACAAATGGAATTAGAATTTTTTGTAGAACCAGGAACAGATGAAAAATGGCATGACTATTGGGTAAAAAAAAGATTTAATTGGTGGGTAGATCAGGGCATTAATAGTAATAATTTAGAATTGTTGGATGTTGATCAAGACGATTTATCACATTACTCAAGTAAAACTGTTGATATAATGTATACTTTTCCTCATGGTAAGGAAGAATTAGAAGGAATAGCTAATAGAACAGATTTTGATTTGGGATCACATACTAAAAATCAAAAAGATTTTAATATTTCATCAAAAGTTTCAAAAAATGATAAATCAACAACTAAATTAGCTGTACAAAACTTTGAAAATAAAAAATGGTATATGCCATTTGTTATAGAGCCATCAGCAGGTGTAGAAAGAGGTTTTTTAGCAATATTAAATGAATCTTATAAATATGATGAAGAAAACTCTAGAACAGTTCTATCCTTAAAGCCTCATTTATCGCCAATTAAAGCAGCTGTTATTCCATTAAAAAGAAATAATGAAGAATTAGTAAATAAGGCCAAAAAAATAAAAAATAATTTGCAAAAAATAGGTTTAGGAAGAATAATGTTAGAAAATACTGGCAATATTGGTAAAAATTATCGTAGACATGACGAAATAGGTACTCCAATTTGCATAACAGTTGATTTTGAGACCTTAGAAAATAATACTGTTACAGTTAGAGATAGAGATACCATGGAACAACAAAGATTAAATCAAGATGATTTGAAAACGTACTATGAAAATTATTTTGATTAACTTTTATAATTTTTTCTAATTAAAATAAATTTTATTTAATAATGAATAATGCAAAAAATTAATGATATATTTTCTTGTCGTGCACTTTTTCTAATAATTGGTTTTTACATTGGACTTTGGACAATAAGAATTCCGACTATTAAAGATCAAATTGAAACTGACTACTTGGGAATAGGATATATATTTCTGGTTTTCGCTATCGGTTCAATTATCACAATGGTTTTTGCAAATAATATTATTAAAAAATTTAGTTCTCAAAAAACTATTTTGTATTCAGGCGTTATTCAAGGAGTTTTATGGCTAGCTATGCCATTTATTAATAATCTTCAAAATTTTATGCCATTAGCTTTTATTTTTGGATGGTGTTTCGGTGTATTTGAAGTAGCTATTAATTATCAGGCATCTGAAATTGAAAAAAAAGAAAAAAAATCAATGATGTCTGCGTTCCATGGTTTTTTTAGTTTAGGTCTTTTACTTGGAGCTTTTCTGACTAGCTTGTGTTTACAATGGAGAATTGATTTTTTTATAAATACATTGATTTATGTCATAATTTTAGTTCCATTTACTTTTATTTTTGCTAGTTCTTTAGAGAAAGATGAAAAAACTTTAGAAAATAACAAAGGTAATATATTTTTTATATGGCCTATAATTATTTTTTTATTAGTCTTATTATCTATCGCCAATGCTTTAACTGAAGGTGGGGTAGACGCATGGGGCGCTTTATACATGAGAGATGTTATTGAAGTAGATGGATTTAAAATAGGAATAGCTACTATATGTTTTAACACTTTTATGGTTATTGGAAGATTCACTGGCGATAGATTAAGAGATAGATTAGGTGTTTTTTTGTTCTTAATAATTCTGATTTTTTTATCATTATTTGGTTTAATTATTTTATATTATTTCGACACTTTATTGTCATCAATAATTGGTTTTTCTACTTTAGGCATGGGCGCTTCTTCAATTGTTCCTATAGCATATAGTTTAGCTGGTAAAGTACGAGGCATAGATAGTGCAGTGGGGATTACAATCATATCAATCTCAGTTTATGGTGTTTTTATGATAGCGCCAGTGGCCTTAGGCTTTCTTGCAAATAGTTTTGGAGTTAATTACGTATATCTACCTATGATAATAATTTTTATAATAAATTTAATAACCATAGGGATTTTTAGGAAAAGATTTATTTTATAAAAAATTAACTACTCCGTTATTACTTGTCTTGAAAGAAGTTTTATTCCCCTTTTTTATTTCAGCAGATTCAATTTTTAACATTGCAAGCAAATATTGATCTGAAAATGAAATTACTTTCCCGACATTAGTATTATTATCTAAAAGTATCTCACCTATTTTTACTGATCCTGAAATTTTTTTCAAAGCGTAAATTTGTTTTTTTAGTAAAGATCTATATTTCATACGTGCTGTAATTTCTTGACCTATGTAACAACCTTTATTCCAATCAATTGCATTAATATTTTGAAAATTATTTTCAAGTAATAAAGATTTATTTACAATTAAATCTTCAACTGAATATGGAATTAAATTCCTCATTAATTTCTGTCTATATATTTTAAAATTAATTTCATTTAGATTAAATTTTGTTATAACATCATTTAATATACTCTCTTTTATATAATATTTTATTCCTATATTTTCCTTACGCGGATCCTTGAAATAGATTATTTTATCACTTGACTCTTCTAACAAGTTATTTTCTAATACTACTATTGATAGAAAACTTTTGTTCTCTTTAATTTCAATTTTAGATCTAAGTTTATATATTTTTAATTTATTAATAAAATCATTAAAAAATTTTTCATTAATTTCTATTAAATATCCATCATTATAAAAAGTTACAAAAAAGTCAGCTATAAATTTTCCTTGAGGAGTAAGCAAACAAGAATAAATTGATTTGTTATCATCACATTTATTAATGTCATTAGTTACGATACTTTGAAGAAAATCCTTACAGTCATCTCCCGAAATAACTATAAATTTAGATTCTTTTAGTTTAATAAAGTTACATTTTTTCATATTTCAATGTAATATATATTCCTATATTCAAAAAATTGTACTGGAAATCCTTGTGAAAATACTAGTAATATCCTCAAATCTCATAGGCGACACTGTTTTATCTACTGGTGTTATAGAGGATTTTATTAAAAAATATCCAAATTCAAAATTAACTATAGTTATCGGCCCTTCAGCAGCACAAATATATGAGCATGTTCCTAATCTTGATAAAATCATAATAATTAAGAAAAAAAAATTCAATTTGCATTGGTTTGAAATATATAAAAAATGTTTTTTTAATAAATGGGATATAATTATAGATTTTAGATCTTCTTTAATTAGCTATATTCTGTTTCATAAAAAAAAATTTATTTTTAAAAAAAATGATCAAAGTCATCACTTAAATCAACTATCTTTTTATTTTAACTTTAATTGCAATAATCTTAAAATTTATAATAGTGATAAAGAAAATAATGAAATAAACACTTATTTAGAAAAAAATAAAAAATATATTGTTATTTGCCCTGGAGGTAATTGGAAGCCAAAAATATGGCCAGTAGAAAATTTTAATCTATTGGTTAATAGTATTAAGAAAATATATTCAAATGTTAAATTTATAATAGTAGGCTCTAAATTAGAAGAAGAAAATTATTTTATTAATGTCATCAAAGGGTTAGATAAAGATGATATAATAAATTTAATGGGAAAATCTCTTACATTAACCTCCGCATATATGAAAAAAAGTACTTTGTTTATAGGTAATGACTCTGGATTAATGCATTTGTCGGCTGCTTCTAAATTGAACACCATAGGTTTATTTGGACCTACAAATGATAAAATTTATTCACCAATAGGTGAAAATTGTTTTGTAATTAGAACAAAGGAAAGTTATGATTCTTTTTCCATCAAAAATATTGATCAAAATATTACTTACATGAATTCTATAGACTCCAATCAAATTATTGATTTGATAATAAATAAAAAACTCTTAGACTAATGATGAATAGACTAAATATTATTAAACCAGATGATTGGCATGTGCATCTTCGAGAAGGAAAAATGCTAAATATTGTTTCAAAATTTTCAACTAGAATAAATAATCGATGTATTGTAATGCCAAATTTAACTATACCAATAACCAATACTGAGTTAGCTAAAAAATATAAAAGTCAAATTCTTAGCTCAATACAAGAAGAATCTTTCATTCCACTTATTCCATGCTATTTAACAGATAATTTAGATTTAAAAGATTTTAGAGATGGATTAATAAATGGTATATTTATTGGCGCTAAACTCTACCCACTTAATTCAACTACAAATTCAGATTATGGGGTATCAAATATAGAAAAAATATTTCCAGCTTTAGAAATTTTAGAGGAACATAATAAGAATTTACTTATACATGGTGAAAAAGTTGCAGAGATAATAGATATTTTTGACAGAGAAAAATATTTTATTGATGATGAGTTAACTATTATAAGAAAAAAATTTCCTAAACTTAATATAGTCCTAGAACATGTATCAAGTAAATATGGTGCAGATTTTGTTATAGAAAATAATAATATCGCTGGAACAATTACTCCGCATCATATGTTAATTACAAAAAAAGATGTATTTGGAGAAAATGAAATAGATCCAAATTTATTTTGTATGCCAGTGGTGAAAGAAGAGAAAGATTTAATAGCTTTAAGAAAATATGCTTGTTCAGGAAATAGTAAATTTTTTTTAGGGACTGATTCAGCTCCACATCCTGACACAGATAAAGAACCATCAAAATCAATTAAACCAGGTATTTTTTCTTCCCCATGCTCTATTGAATTATATGCTGAAATTTTTGAACAGGAAAATTCACTTCAAAATCTTGAAAAATTTTCTTCAATAAATGGTCCAAAATTTTATAATTTGAGTATAAACAAAGATAAATTGACATTAATTAAAGAAAATTGGAAACTGGATAAATTTACAGTAAATAATGAAATTAAAATTAAAAATTTCTTTGGCGGAGAAGAAATTAAATGGAAAGTTGTATTGCAAGAATGATAAAAAAAAAATATTAGATAAATATAATTAATATGAATTTAGGCACAATTTTATATACTTGGTTTTATGGTAAATATGTTGGTTCAGATAATTTTAAAAATAGATATTATTGTAATAAAAAAAATTTTAATGACACTAATGCCAAAAGATGGGTAATTTTTTACAAAGAAATAGAAGCTACAAAAGTGCCACCTCACTGGCATGCTTGGCTTCATAAATCTATTGATGAACCACCTATAAATTATTCTCATCAATATTCTTGGCAAAAAGACCATACTCCTAATTTGACAGGAACTTCGAAAGCATATTATCCAGATTCTTACCCTCTTTCAAAATCCAAAACTAAAGAAAAAACAGAAACAGATTATGAGCAATGGAAGCCTTAAACTAATTTTATTTTTATTTATATTTTTATTTTCCTTTTCAAGTTTTTCTGATCCAATAAGTGGTCAATCAGTTAATCTTAAAGTTTTAGATAAAATTTCATCTAAAATTCAATCAATTACAATTAAAGTTAATGAATTTTTAAAATTTGGAACTTTGAAAATAGAAGTATACGCTTGTTTTAAAAGACCGCCGGAAGAAGTGCCTGAAGATTTCGTGCTTCTTAGAATCTTTGACACTAATAATGATAATGATCTAGAAAAAGTGTATCAAGGATGGATGATTTCATCTAATCCAACTGCCACCCCTTTTGAACATCCTATTTATGATATTTGGG
Organism: Alphaproteobacteria bacterium MarineAlpha5_Bin7; assembly: GCA_002938195.1. Lineage (GTDB taxonomy): Bacteria > Pseudomonadota > Alphaproteobacteria > HIMB59 > MarineAlpha5-Bin7. The sequence continues at coordinate 22,040 of PTKX01000008.1, forward strand.
TTAATGATTGTAATATTTCTATAGACTCTTCATAACTAATTTTATTATTAAATTCTGCTCTGTTTTGCAAACTTACATTAAGTTTTTTTTGATACTCTTTGTCAGAAATTTCGTAAGCACCGAATTGAGTTAAATGTTTATTGTAAAATTGTGAGTCGAGTAATAAAAAATTATTTTTTATTAAAATTGCTATTAAATATAATAAGCAGAATTTACTTGCATTTGAGATTGTGGAAAACATACTTTCTCCAAAAAAACATTTTCCAAGATGTACTCCATAAAGTCCTCCAATTAGCTTTTTTTTAGACCAACATTCAATTGAATGAGCGATATCTAGTTTATGTAAATTAATATAAGAATTTATTATTGTATTATTTATCCAAGTATCTTCATGATTCTTTCTTGGTAAAGAACATTGAAATATAACATTTTTAAATTCAGCATCTATTTTATATTCATATCCTTTTTTTTTATAATCAATTAAAAGTCTTTTAGGGACATGAAATTCCTTAATTGGAATAATAAATCTATTATTGGGTTTATAAAATTTTATTTTACTGCTTGTGGCACTATCTGCCATTGGGAAATAGCCTTTACAGTATAAGTTAATTAATTTTTCAGGATCAAGAACTTGTGTCAATCAAATCTCGACATATAATTTAAATTATAATTGCCCGATATAAAATCTTCTGATTGAATAATTTTTTGATGTAACTGAATATTGGTGTCAATACCAAGTATTACATACTCCTCTAAAGCTCTTTTCATTTTTTTAATACAATCTTCTCTATTGTCTCCAAAAGTGATTAATTTAGCAATCAAACTGTCATAATGTGGTGGGACAGTACATCCAGGGTAAATAGCGGAGTCAACTCTAACTCCTAAGCCTCCGGGTTGATGATATTGATTAACCTTCCCTGGCGATGGGATGAAAGTTTCAGGATGTTCAGCATTTATTCTGCATTCAATTGAATGCCCTTTCATATTTATGTCGTTTTGATTGAATGATATACTTTTCCCAAAAGCAGCTAAGATTTGTTCTTTTACAAGATCAATTTGAGTAACCATTTCTGTAACAGGATGCTCAACTTGTAATCTTGTATTCATTTCCATAAAGTAAAATTTATTATTTTCATATAAAAATTCTAGGGTACCAACCCCCTCATAACCTATAGATTTAATAGCCTTAATGCATAAGTCACTTATTTCATTTCTTTGATCTTGAGTTAAAATATTGCTTGGACATTCTTCAATTAGTTTTTGATGTTTTCTTTGAATTGAGCAATCTCTTTCACCAAGAGTGACAATATTTCCAGCAGCATCTGCTAAAATTTGAATTTCTATATGCTTTGGATTTGCTAAATATTTCTCTATATAAACAGTATCATCGTTAAATGCTTTTTTAGATTCAATTTTAGCTGATTCTATAGTTTTTTCTAAATTTTGAATATTATTTAATATTCTCATTCCTTTTCCACCACCACCACTTGCAGCTTTAATAATTACTGGCAAACCTACATCTTCAATAAATTTCTTAACTTTTGAAACATCTTTAAGATCATTTAATCCAGGGACAGTAGGCACTCCATTTTCATTCATAACTTCTTTAGCTTTAATTTTATCTCCCATTAACGCTATATGAGTAGATTTAGGCCCTATAAATTTGATTTGATGTTCTTCTATTATTTCAGCAAATCTTTTATTTTCACTTAAAAAGCCATAACCAGGATGAATAGCATCAACATCAGTAATTGTAGCCGCAGTTATAATAGCTGGTATATTTAAATAACTTAATTGAGCAGCTGCAGGGCCAACGCAAACACTTTCATCAGACATTTTGACGTGCATAGCAGATTCATCTGCATCAGAATGTATCGCAACTGTTTTAATGTTGAGTTCTCTGCAGGCTCTCAATATTCTGAGTGCAATTTCACCTCTGTTAGCAATTAAAATTTTTTTGAACATTATTCAAAAATTACAAGATCGTCTCCAAATTCAACTGGCTGACTATTTAACACAATAATTTTTTTAATTACTCCAGATTTTGGGGCTTTAATTTCGTTAAAAGTCTTCATTGCTTCTATGAGCAACAGTATATCTCCTTGTTTAACGTGCTGACCTTCCTTTATATAAGGTTGTGAAGCCGGATCTGGCGATAAATAAGCTACACCAACCATTGGTGAATTGATAATATTTTCTGATTTAATCTGTTCTTTGATTTGTGTATCTGATTCAGGACTGCTTTCAATTTTTTTATGTTTATTTTTTTGTGTTTCACTATTGATATCTCCAGTTGATATTTCAACTTCATAATCCTTTTTTTTAATTTTTATTTTATTAATATTTTTTAGTTTTAATTCTTTTTGTAGTAAATTTATGTTTTCAATATCAATTTTATCTATTTTTGTCATACTTTTATTTTTTAAGAATTAATTATGTTATTAATGGCCTCAATAGCTAGAATATAACTCCAGTAACCAAAACCACATATTAAACCATTTACTCCTTCAGATGTAATACTTTTTCTTCTATATTCTTCTCTACTATATATGTTTGATAAGTGTATTTCAATTTTTGGTTTTGATAAAGCTCTTAAAGCATCCAATAAAGCTACAGAAGTATGTGTAAAAGCTGCAGGATTTATAATAAGTCCATCATATTTTTCTTCAGCTGATTGTATATAATTAATTATTTCACCTTCATTATTACTTTGACAAAAGAACAACTCTAAATTTAGCTTTTTACACTTGTCCTTTGATTGTTTTTCAATATCTTCTATAGAAATTTCTCCATATACATTTTTTTCGCGATTGCCTAATAAGTTTAAATTTGGTCCATTAATTATAATAATCTTCTTCATAAAATACTTTTTAAATCAAAATGTTTACTTAACGCAAGCCCTTGATTTTGATAATTTGATTTAATATTTGATCCATATACTACCTTTGATTTTTTGTTAAGCCTTTCGTATTTTATTCTAGCTATAACTTGCCCATCTTCTAAAATAAAAGGAACTTCATTAGTTTTTATTTCTAAAACAGCATAGGATCCTCCAGGATCTCCAAAACCTGGATCAAAAAACCCAGCATAATGAACTCTAAAATCTCCTATTCCAGTATCATAAGGAACCATTTCTCCAGCCATATTAGGTGGAATTCTAATTTTTTGCTTTGATTTTAGTATGTAAAATTTACCTGGTTTAATAGTTATATAGGAATTTTTAGATTTTAAAGGAATCCAATAATCTAATACTTTATGTTTTTTTATTTTATTAAAATCTAAAACAGGAGCACTTTTTTTGGCTTGAAAAGCAGAAATATTGTTTTCATCGTTTAAATCAACACCGATTTTTAAACCTGAATCGACGCTTACCATAGAGTTTGTATTTTTTGGATTAAATATTATAGGATCACTATTATGTAATTTTATTAAGGAAGCATCATTTATAAAATCATTATCTTCGTATATTAATCTCATTTGGTTGAGAGAGTCACCTTTTTTTAGTATTATATCAAATGATCTAGAGGTAATTTCTAAAAAAATTTCTCCTTGATAATTTCGGGGAATCTTTTCATATTCGTCACTATAATCTAAAATTGTTCTACAAAATATATCTAATCTACCTGTACTACTTTTAGGATTACATTTACCAAAAATTTTATTTGATAAATTTAATTTCTCATTTAGTTTAACTATATAGGTAACATTCTTTTTAAAAATTTTAATATTATTTAAATCAATCTTTTTAATAAATATTGTTTTAAGCTTATCTCTTATTTTTCCATTTGGAGATAAGAAACTAGCTTTAACTTCGTAAGCTTCTTCGCTCAGAGTAAGATCAAGGCTTGAGGGTTGAATTTGGCTTTTTTTATAATGATTGTTGATAATTTTATTATTATTTAATAACTTTGCATAATCTTTGTGAGTTAGCGAGCCTTTATTCATCTGAAATTATTTCTTTTTTTTCTTTGGCATAATTTTGTAATTTTTTATTTGTGGAGCCACTTATTATATCATTATATCTTTGTAATGCCTTGTCATTTTTTGAATTAATCATAAAAATATTTCCTTCTAAAAAAATAACCCAATCATCTTTGTTTAACAGATTTGCTAAATTTTTAAATTTTTTTTGCAATAAGATATCATATTGAAAAATAAAAATTAAATCTGAATAATAATCAAACATCTTTCTATTATCTTTAAGTGAATTTTTCTCATAATTTTCATATTCAATTTTAAACAATTGTTTTTTTACATACTTATTATTATTTTGATTATTTAATACCTTTTGATAAAATTTTTTTGCTTCATTTGTAAAGCCGTGAGCTAAAAGTAGATCAGCTTTTGTTTCAATTAGAAAAATATATTCAGGGTATTTATTAATAATATTATTTAATATTTTTAGTGATTCTTTCAGCCTCCCTTTTCTTGATAGCAAAATTGAGTTTGCAAAATTATAATAATCACCATCTAAGTGATTATAAAATTCATTATTGTTTTTACTAGTAAAACCAAATAATTTTGCTTTAGAAAAATCAAAATTAATATTTAAATTATTATTTTGTAAATTAGACTTAACTACACTATTGTTTTCTAAAATTTTATATCTCTCTTCATAGACTGGGTGAGATGAAAATTTATAGTCATCGTTGCTTATACCGCTTTCAAAAGATTTTTTTTCTAAAAAAATTAAAAATTTTATTAAATCTTTAGAAGATATATTAAGTTCTTTTAACTTTTTTGCTGCAAATGTATCAGCCTCTCTTTCTTGCTCTCTACTAAAGTAAGAATAGTAATTTTTAATATTAACCTGGCTTGTTATTAATGATTGCATCAAATAATCAGAATTGTTTGCTAATATTGATGTTGCTATTAAAGATATGTTGCCTATTTTATTAAAAGTATTAATCTTTTTTAGAGAATCTATTCTTTTAGTTATATGAAAACTTTCTAAATGACCTAATTCATGAGCTAAAACACCAATTAAAGCTTTGTAAGAAGGGACATATTTTATTAAACCAGTCGTTATAAATAATTTTCTTTTTTCGTTAATAAATGCATTTGGATTTTCGTCTAATACAATTGAATATTCAATTTTGATGTTTGTGCTATTTTTTTGAATTAAATTTAATTGATCTTTGATTAAATTTTCTATTTGAAAATCATGTATTGTTGTTGCGCTAGCTTTTGAAAAACAAATTAAAAAAATACAAAATATAATTTTTTTAATATTATGCTGACCACCAACCAGACTTTTCATTTTTATCATCAATTTGTTTATCTGAAACTTCTTTTTTATCTAAGATAATTTTATCATCTTTGGTTTTATTTATTTTTTTTGCAATTTTTTTCTTTTTTTTGATTGTTTTGATTACAGTTTTTTTATTTTTTTTAGCACTATCTTTAGTTTTAACTTTTTCTTTAGTATCTGGTATTGATTTATGGTTATTTTCTACAACATCGATTAAAGGTTCATGCAAAGAAAAATGATCATCAAATGAAAATTCAATTATAGAGCTATATTTTTGCTCTAGATTATTGATTTCTTCTCTTTTAATATTAATCAAAGTTTCTGCTAATGCAGAATTACATTTTACTAAAATTTTTAAATTTTTTGTATTGATAATTTTTTCTTTTAAAACTTTTATTATTTGTTCTGATATTGAATGAACATTTAAAATAATGCCTGATCCATTGCAAAAATGACATTTATTATATGATCGTTCTATCAGGCTAGATCTTAATCTTTGTCTTGATAATTCAAGCAAACCAAACATGCTTATTCTTCCTATTTGCACTCTAGCTCTATCTCTATAGAGTGCAGTTTTAATAGTTTTTTCAACTTTATAATTATTTCTATAATCATCCATATCGATAAAATCTATAACTACTAATCCACCCAGATCTCTTAATCTTAACTGTCTGGCTATTTCATTAGCAGCTTCTAAATTTGTTTTTAATGCAGTATTTTCAATATTTCTTTCAGAGGTATTTTTTCCAGAGTTCACATCAATAGCTACAAGAGCCTCTGTAGTATTTATTACAATTGAACCTCCTGACTCTAAGTTAACTTTTAAGCTGAATAAATCATTAATTTGATGTTCAATATTATTTTCATTGAATAGAGATTTATCCTTATCTTTAAATAATTTTATATTTTTTATTTTTAAAGGAACAATATTTTTTGTGTATTTTTTTGCTAGATCAAAACCATTTTTTCCTTCTACATAAACTTCATCAACTTCTTTTGTTAATAAATCTCTAATAGTTCTTTTTATTATATTTCCTTCTTCATAAATAATGATAGGAGCTGAGGATTTGAGAGTTATTTCTCTAATTTTATTCCATTGATTAGTTAAAAACTCAAGATCTTTGGAAATTTCTTTTTTAGTTTTACCTATTCCAGCAGTTCTAATTATGACAGACATTTTTTCAGGTATGTTTATATTTTCTAATACTGATTTAAGATTTTTTCTTTCTTCATAATCAGCAATTTTTCTAGATATCCCATTTTTGTTAAGACTATTTGGCATTAGAACACAGTATCTTCCTGCAAAAGATAGGAAAGTCGTCAAAGCAGCACCTTTCAAACCTCTTTCTTCTTTATTAATTTGAACAAGCATCACCTGTCTGGGTTTAATAACATCTTGAATTTTATATTTTTTAAAAAAACTTAAATAATTTTTTTTGGTATCATGTTTAGATTTAATTTTAATTTCTTCTTCTTTTGAACCATTTTTAACATCAATTTCATCTTCATTAGATATTTCTTCTATCTCTTCGTCAGATTGTAATTTACTAGATAATTTTTTTAAGCTCTCCTGATCTGAATTTGGTATTTTAAAATAATCTGGATGTATTTCTGTTAGTGGCAGAAAGCCGTGTCTGTGTGAACCAAAATCTACAAAAGCTGCTTGCAAAGAAGGCTCAATTCTGGTTATTTTAGCTAGATATACATCGCCTTTAACAGCATTATTTTTATTTGTTTCAATCTCGAAATCATCAAGTTTTCCATTTTCAGTAACTGCGACCCTAATTTCATCATCTGATGATGTATCAATAAGTATCTTTTTTGACATTTGTTTAAAACTCCGTGTGTATGTATTTTTTGGTTATTCATCGTCTAATAATCTTTAAAAATAGTATATAAATTTATATAATTTTATGGTTATGATATATTTTCATCTATTGTCATATTTTTAACTCTTTCACAATCTACAAATTAAAATAGATGAAAAAAGTGTTAAATTTACTAAAGTTTTTTTTGATATTTAGCCTAATATTTACATTTATATTAGTATGTTCGTCTTTTTATATTTTATGGAAGTTTTCTCCAGAATTGCCAGGGTACTCAGAATTAAAAGATTATAAACCCTCTCTCTCAACTAGAGTTTATACCTCAGATGGCTTGCTATTAGATAAATATTTTATTGAGGAGAGAATATTTGTGCCTGTAGATAGAATACCAAAGAATTTAATTAATGCATTTTTATCAGCAGAAGATAAAAAATTTTATTCTCATTTTGGAATTGATCCATTAGCAATATTTAGAGCAACATTTGTTAATATCTATAATAAATTTATAAATAATAAAATGATAGGTGCATCTACCATAACACAACAAGTTGTAAAAAATCTTCTTTTGACTAACGAGGTTAGTTTTGAGAGAAAGATCAAAGAAATGATTCTTGCAATTAGATTAGAAATAATTTTGAATAAAGAAAGAATTTTAGAATTATATTTAAACGATATATATCTTGGTTATGGATCTTATGGAATAGCTGCTGCTAGTTTAAATTACTTTAATAAATCATTATGGGATTTAAGTTTAGATGAGATGGCATTTTTAGCTGCTTTGCCTAAAGCTCCTAATAATTATAATCCTAAAAGATACTATAAGAAAGCAATAAAAAGACGCAATTGGGTTTTAGATAGAATGTACGAAAATAATTTTATTTCTATTAAAGATTTAGAATACAAAGAAAATAAATTAATTGTTCAAAATAGAAATGAAAATAAATTTGAAGCAGCTAAATATTTTAGAGAAGAAACCAGAAAACAACTTAACAATTTATTAGGATACAAAGAATTATATAATGAAGGATATATTGTAAAAACAACTATCGACACTCAATTACAAAAAATAGCTGATGATGTTTTTGTAGAAGGACTTATTCACTATGATAAAAAACAAGGGTGGAGAGGGCCTTTAAAAAATTCCAAAACAAATTTAATTTCAGATGAAAGTTATATTGATAATTTTAAAAATCCTTTTCCGAAAAAATGGAAACTTTACCAAATAATAGATTTAAATAATGATACCATTAGAGTAATTGATAAAGAGGGTAATATGACTAGTCTGGATTTTGTTTTAGAAAATAAATGGATAAAAGATTATAAATTTAAGATTGGTGATATTTTCTATGCGGAGTACAAAGATGAGCTTATCATTAGACAATTACCTCAAGCAAATGGAGGCATTATTGTTATAGATCCGCATACTGGGAAAATACTGGCAATAACTGGGGGTTTTAGTTATGATTTAAGTGAATTCAATAGGGCTACTCAAGCATGGAGACAACCAGGTTCTGCTTTTAAACCATTCGTATATTTATCTGCATTAAAGGAGGGTTATACCCCATCTACTTTAATTTTGGACGCTCCTTATGTTGTAGATCAGGGTCCAGGACTTCCGAAATGGAAACCTTCAAATTATACTGAAAAATTTTATGGTATCAGCACCATGAGAACAGGAATAGAAAAATCAAGAAATTTAATGACTATTAGATTATCAGATAAAATTGGAATACAAAAAATATTAAAAACTGCGAAAGATTTTAAGATACATCAAAGATTAAATGATAATTTATCCATGTCATTAGGAGCGGGATTAGTTACTCTTCAAAATATTACTAATGCATATGCTATGATAGTGAATGGTGGAAAAGAAATAGCTCCAACTTTGATTCAAAGTGTTTATGATAAACAGGGAAAATTAATTATTAATAATATTAAAGTTGAATGCAAAGATTGCTTTCAGAATTCAGAAGAAATTAATTTTTCACTCCCAAAAATTGAAAAAAAAGAAAATACAATTATTGATAGTGTAATAGCATATCAGATGACTTCAATGTTAGAGGGAGTAGTTAGGAATGGCACTGGTAAAAAGATTTCAAATATAGGCGTTACATTGGCAGGTAAAACCGGCACTACGAATGATAACAAAGATGCTTGGTTTATTGGTTTTTCACCTGATTTAGTTGTAGGCGTATATGTTGGCTACGACAAACCTAAAAGTTTGGGGTACAAGCAGACTGGCTCTGCTGTAGCTGTTCCAATTTTTAAGAATTTTATGGAAAAAGCAAAAATAAACAAAGAGAACATTCCATTTAGAATTCCTTCAGGAATAAGCTTTGTTAAGATTGATTCTAAAACAGGATTACAAACAAAATCTAAAAACGGTGTACTTGAAGCTTTTATAATAGGTACTGAGCCTTTTAATCAAAATGTTAAGAAACTTGATGATTTGGGATCTATAAATAAAGATACCATTTCAGGCACAGGTAGTTTATTAATTAATTAAGTTATATGAGTAAAGAAGAATTAGAATTAAATATTAAAGAAATAAGTTCAAACTTTGATCTTTTAAGGAGGGCAGTTTGACTATGAAGAACTTATTAATAATTTATCTAATTTAAAAAAAGTATCTGAAAATCCTAACATTTGGGATGATCCTTCAGCAAAAGATTTGTTTAGGAAAATAAATTCATTAGAAAATAAGATAAAAAACTATAATGATATAAAACAATCTCTTCAGGATATTAAAGATCTTTACAGCATTGCAGATAAAGAAAATGATGAAGCTTCTATTAAAGAGTTATTATTAGAATCCTCAGATTTATTGAATAATTCAAATAAAATAAGATATTTGACTTTACTGAACGATGAAGCTGATCAAAATAATGCTTTTTTAGAAATACACGCAGGTGCAGGAGGAACAGAAAGTCAAGATTGGGCTCAAATGTTGCAAAGAATGTACGTAAGATGGGCTGAAAGTAAAGAATTTAATATAAGTCTTCTACAAGAATCCAAGGGAGAAGAGGCTGGGATTAAATCATCTACTATAAAAATTTCAGGAGAATACAGTTATGGGTGGTTAAAGAGAGAGAGTGGAATCCATAGATTAGTTAGAATTTCTCCTTTTGACAGCAATAAAAGAAGGCATACTAGTTTTGCCAGTATCTGGGTTTATCCTGAAGTTGACGAAACTATTGAAATAGAAATCAAAGATTCTGATTTGAGAATAGATACCTATCGAGCTTCTGGAGCAGGAGGTCAGCACGTTAATAAGACTGATAGCGCTGTTCGAATAACTCATATTCCAACTGAAATAGTTGTTCAATGTCAAAATGATAGGTCTCAACATAAGAATAAATCTAATGCAATGGCTATGTTAAAGTCACGTTTGTATGAATTGGAACTTCAAAAAAGAAAAAATAATGAAAATAAGATTAATAGTGAAAAAAAAGATATTGGATGGGGAAACCAAATTAGATCTTATGTGCTTCATCCATATAAATTAATTAAAGATTTAAGAACTAAATATGAAACATCTAATGTTAATAATATATTAGATGGCGATATTGATAAATTTTTAGAAATGTCTTTAACTTTATAAGTTTATAAAAAGTTAAGTAATTTTTATTAAACCAACTTTTTTCTTGCCAACATTAATTTTGATTTCCTTAGTGTGCGTATAATTAGATAAAGAAAAATCACTTTTATTATATACTTCGTTGTTTACTTTGATGCCATTTGATTTAATAAGTCTTTTAACCTCACTTCTACTTGTTACTAATTCTAATTTTTCCATAGCATCAAGCAATGAAAATGATAAATTTGAAATGTCTTTAGAGCTAACTGAAAAAGACTTTATTCTTTCATCAAGAGAATTATTTTCAAAAATATTATTACTTATATCTTCTGCTTCATTTGCTTGTTTTTGGCCTCTAGTCATTTTAGTTACTTCAAAGGCAAGTATTTTTTTTGCTTCGTTAATTTCCTGACCTTTCAATTTTGATAATTTTGAAATTTCTTCAAGAGGTAGCTTTGTAAACAAATTAAGAAATTTTGGAACATTAGAGTCATCTATATTTCTCCAAAATTGATAAAACTCAAAATTAGAAAATTTGTTTTCATCAAGCCATATTGCACCATCTGCTGTTTTACCCATTTTAGAGCCATCATTATTTGTAATGAGAGGGGAGGTAATTGCAAAAGCTTTTTTATTATTTAAACGACGAATCAAATCAATTCCACTTATTATGTTTCCCCATTGGTCAGAGCCACCCATTTGTAATATGCAGTCATGATGTTTATTTAAATGATAAAAATCATATGCTTGTAACATCATATAATTAAATTCTAAAAATGTAAGTGGCTGTTCTCTGTCTAATCTATTTTTAACAGACTCAAATGTTATCATCTTATTTATTGTTACTTTAGAACCTATGTCTCTCAAAAAATTTATGTAATTGATATTTGATAGCCAATCATAATTATTAATTATTTTTGCGTGATTACTTAAATTAATAAATTTATTGAAAGTTTTTTCAATTTTTAAAATATTATTTTCTATATCTTCAGGTTTTAATATTTTTCTACTTTCATCTTTTCCTGAAGGATCTCCAACTAGTGTTGTTCCTCCACCCATTAATGCAATAGGTTTGTGGTTATAGTGATCAAGCCAATGAAGAAGCATTAATTGCACTAAACTTCCAATATGCAAGCTATCATTTGTAATGTCAAAACCAATGTATGCTGTAATACTTTTTTTGTTTATTATATCATCTAGATCCTCTATTTCAGAAGATTGATAAATAAAACCTCTGGATTTAATCTCATTTAAAAAATTAGACTTTAACATAATTTTTTATTTTTTTTCAGACAATCTTTCTTTTATATAATTATTTATTGATAATATGAAATCTTCTTTATAGTTTTCATAAAAATGATCGGCACCTTTGATTTGTTTAAATGCAATTTGAACTTTTTTTTGTTTTTGTAATTTTTCAGATAAAATTCTAGATGAATCAAAAGATGCAATATTATCTTTATCTCCATGTACAATTAAACCTGAAGAGGGGCACGGAGCTAAAAAACTAAAATCTCTTGAATTTGCAGGAGGCGAAATACATACAAAGCCATTTATTTCTGGTCTTCTCATTAATAGCTGCATCGCTACCCATGCTCCGAAAGAAAAACCGGCTACCCAACAAATTTTAGAATTTGAATTATATTGTTGAAGCCAATCTAATACACTTGCTGCATCACTTAATTCACCTTCCCCATCATCAAAAACTCCTTCACTTTTACCAACTCCTCTAAAATTGAATCTTAAAGCAGAGAATCCATTATCCACAAATATTTTATAAAGATTAAATACAATTTTTGTATTCATAGTCCCTCCCTTGGAAGGATCTGGATGAAGTATCAAAACTATTGGAGAATTGTCATTATTGTTATGACTATATTTTGCTTCTATCTTGCCTTCAGGACCTGGAATTAATAAATCTACCATTTTATAAAGCTAATATTGAACTAATACATATTTGTAAATATAGATTATAAATAATTATGAATAGCCTAGGATTTGACAAAAAAAAACAAGATACGAAAGTAGTAGTTGCTATGTCAGGAGGGGTGGATAGCTCAGTTGCAGCGGCCATGCTTAAAAAAGAAGGATATGATGTTTTAGGCATAACACTTAGGCTTTATAACCAAGGCAGAGTCAATAAATCAAAATCTTGCTGTGCGGGACAGGACATTGAAGATGCAAAAAAAATTGCAAAACAATTTGATTTTCCTCATTTTGTATATGATTATCAGGATAAATTTTATTCCGGAGTTATAGATAATTTTGTAGAAACTTATGCAAAAGGTGAAACTCCTGTACCCTGCATCAAATGCAATCAAACAGTTAAGTTTCATGATTTATTAAATGAAGCTAAAAAAAATAAGGCTGATACTTTAGTAACGGGTCATTATGCTAGAAGAATAGGGAATCAAAACTCTAAGTTATTTAAAGCAGTTGATAAAAATAAAGACCAAAGTTATTTTTTATTTGCCACTTTAAGAGATCAGCTAGATTATATCCGTTTTCCATTGGGAGATTATTTAAAATCAGAAATAAGAGATATCGCTAAAGAACTTAACTTAAAAGTACAAAATAAGCCAGATAGTCAAGACATATGTTTCGTAACAACTAATTCTTATAGAGATCTTTTAAACGCATTAAGGCCAGATTTAAATATTCCTGGAAACTTTTTAGATATGAAAGGTAATATTATTGGAAAACATAAAGGAATTACAAATTATACCGTCGGTCAAAGAAAAGGCTTAGGAATTGGAGGATATAAAGATCCATTATATGTAATCAATATAAATAAAAAAGAAAATTCTGTTTATTTAGGAGAAGAAAAATTTTTGCAAAAATCAATTGTTTATTTGAGAAATGTAAATTGGCTATCTGAAAAAAATATTAAATCAAAGATTAAATGTTCAGCTAAAATAAGATCAACCCAGCAAGAAGCTCCTGGAATTTTAGAATTTAATGACAAATATTGCACATTTACTTTTGATGAAAGAATTACTAGTACTTCTCCGGGTCAAGCTTGTGTTTTTTATTTAAAAGATCAAGTTCTTGGTGGCGGCTGGATAACTAAAAGTATTTAATTAATTTAGAATTAATTCTAATTATCGTTATTTTATCTTAAAAAAGCTGGCTTTTTTATTATTTTACATTATTTACATATTATGAGTTCAATTAATGAATTAAACGATATACTTTCAGATAAAGAGCGGTCATATAAATTTGGTTTTTCAACTGATATAGAGTCTGAGAGACCGAAAAAAGGCCTATCAGAAGATACGATAAAATTTATTTCATCAAAAAAAAACGAGCCTGAGTGGATGCTTGATTGGAGACTTAAAGCTTTTGAAAAATGGAAAGGCTTAAAGGAACCTAGTTGGGCTAATATTTCTTACCCAAAGATAGATTATCAAGATATATATTACTATTCTGCTCCTAAAGGTTTTAAGGAAAAACCAAAATCATTAGATGAAGTTGACCCAAAATTGATAGAGACTTATAATAAACTTGGAATTCCTCTTCAAGAACAGAAAGTTTTAGCAGGAGTTGCTGTTGATGCAGTTTTTGATAGTGTCTCTGTTGCCACAACATATAAAGGTGAATTAGAAAAATTAGGTATTATTTTCTGCTCTATTTCTGAAGCAGTAATTAATCATCCTGAATTAATTAAGAAATATTTAGGCTCAGTCATTCCTCCCGGCGACCATTCTTTTGCTGCTTTAAATTCAGCAGTTTTTACAGATGGTTCTTTTGTTTATATTCCAGAAAATGTTAAATGCCCTATTGAACTTTCAACATATTTTAGAATCAATGCTGAAGAAACAGGACAATTCGAAAGAACTTTAATTATAGCTGATAAAAATAGTTATGTCAGTTATTTGGAAGGATGTACGGCTCCTCAAAGAGATACAAATCAATTACATGCAGCTAATGTTGAATTGATAGCACTAGAAAATGCAGAAATTAAATATTCTACAATTCAAAACTGGTTCCCAGGAGATGAAGAGGGCAAAGGAGGAATATATAATTTTGTTACAAAAAGAGGATTGTGTAAAGAAAAAAATAGTAAAATTTCTTGGACTCAGGTTGAGACCGGTTCTGCAATTACTTGGAAATATCCAAGTTGTATTCTTAAAGGGGAGAATTCAATAGGAGAATTTTATTCAGTTGCAATTACAAACAATATGCAGCAAGCAGACACTGGAACCAAGATGACACATATTGGTAAAAATACAAAAAGTAAGATTGTATCAAAAGGAATTTCATTAGGTAAATCTCAGAATACTTATAGAGGACTAGTCAATTTTTTAAAAAACTCAGATAAATCAAGAAATTATACTCAGTGTGATTCTTTATTAATTGGCGATAAGTGCGGCGCCCATACAGTTCCGTATATTGAATCAAAAAATCATAGCTCTATTGTTGAACATGAAGCTTCAACTTCTAAAATTAATGAAGAACAACTGTTTTATTGTCGACAAAGAGGTTTGAATCAAGAAGAAGCAGTTTCATTAATAGTTAATGGATTTTGTAAACAAGTTTTGCAAGAATTGCCTATGGAATTTGCCGTTGAAGCACAAAAGCTGGTTTCAATATCTCTAGAAGGAAGTGTTGGATAAATGTTATCTATAAAAAATCTCACAGCTTCTATAGAAGAAAATAAAATCCTTAATAATTTATCCTTAAATATTGGAAAGGGAGAAGTTCATGCTTTAATGGGACCTAATGGTTCTGGAAAAAGCACCTTATCAAATATTCTTGCCGGCAAAGAAGAATATCAAATATTAAGCGGAGAGATTATATTTAATGGAAATAATTTATTAGATTTAGATATTGAAGAAAGATCACAAAAAGGACTTTTTTTAGCCTTTCAATATCCAGTAGAAATCCCTGGGGTGAACATAACTCCTTTTCTTTTAACAGCATTAAATTCTAAGTTAAAAAAAGAAGGTAAAAAGGAAATCGATAATTTAACTTTTGCAAAGAATATAAAGCATATTGCCAGTGAACTAGGAATACAAAAAGAAATGTTAAGTCGTTCAGTGAACGAAGGCTTCTCTGGAGGTGAAAAAAAACGTTTTGAAATTTTACAAATGAGCATTTTAAAGCCATTATTATCTATATTAGACGAAACAGATTCAGGTTTAGACGTAGATGCTCTTAGAGTAGTGACAGATGGGGTAAATAAATTGAGAAATCCAGAATCTTCTTTTTTAATAATTACACATTATCAAAGACTTTTAGATTACATTGAGCCTGACTTTGTACATGTTATACATGAAGGAAGAATTACCAAAACAGGAAATATATCTGTTGCTCAAGAGATTGAGAAAAATGGTTATAAAAATTTAATATAATATTGATGTTGTTACAAGATATATACAATGCAAATAAACACTCAATTTTATATGAAGATTCTTCTTACATTAAACAAATAAAGAAAAAATTAATTCAAGATTTTATACTTGATCCAAAAATCATTAAAAATAATGAGAGTATTAAATTTTTTGATAAAAAGATTTTTCAGGACTTAAGTTATAATTTTAATCAAAAAAGATCAGCAATATTAATTGATAAAAGTTTAGATAATAAATTCTCATCTTTTTTTATTAAAAATGGTTATTTAGAAAAAATTGAAAACAATGATGAAAACAAATTTCAAGTTAATTCTTTAGATAAAGAGATAAAATTATTTGAAGAGCAATTTATAAATTATCAAGATTCTTTCAAAAAAGATTATCTTGTAGATTTAAATTCAGTTCTTTTAAATAACTGTTATAGTTATGACTTTAAAAAAAATACTTTTCATAAAATCTTTATTCATCACAAAACTGATAATTTGGATAATACTAATTATTCAAGGAATTTTATAAATATAGAGGAAAACAGTAAAATTGTAATAATTGAAGAGTTTTTTAATAATGTAAAATCAAATGAAAATATTGTCAATTTTTTTGAAATTAAAAAAAACTCTGAGTTAATTCATTTGATCATACAAAATAATTCTCAAGACTCTAATTTGCAGTTTACTACTTATGCTAATTGCTATGAAAATTCAAATTATCAACAAATTATCTTTAATACCAGTGCTTCATCATCAAGAAATCATCATTACGCAAATCTTTTAGAAAAAAATTCAGTAGCAGATTTGAAAGGAATTTTCTTTGGTTCCAAGGATCAAATTATTGATAATAAAACTCAAGTAAATCATTTTGCAGAATCATGTAAAAGTAATCAAAAATATAAAGGTCTTTTAAGAGATAGCTCAAAAGCTAGTTATTTAAGCAAGACTCATGTAGACAAAATAGCTCAAAAAACAGAAGCTTATCAACTTAGCAAAGGAATCATATTATCTGAAAATGCTTATTTTCATTCAAAACCTGAATTAAAAATTTTTGCTGATGATGTTAAATGTTCTCATGGCTCAACAATAGGATCATTTGATAAAAGTATTTTATTTTATATGAAGTCAAGGGGTATTCCAGAAAATTTAGCAATATCACTTTTAATAAAATCTTTTTATTCTGATATTTTAATAGATCAAAAAGATACAACTTATTTAAGTTTAGTCTATAAATCAGTTCAAGAATGGTTGGAATTAAATAAATATACTGATGTTTGAGAATATTAAAAGAAAATTTCCTGTTTACGATAAAAACCCAAATCTTGTATTTTTGGATACAGCAGCATCTTCATTAAAACCAACTTCAGTAATTCAATCAATAAATGATTGTTATTCTTATGAATATGCTAATGTACACAGAGGTTTATATTCTTTAAGCTCAAATCTTACTACTAAATTTGAGAATGTAAGATCAAAGGTAAGTAAATTTTTGAATTCTGAAAGTGAAGAAAATATAATTTTTACAAAAAGTGCTACAGAGGCTATCAACTTAGTAGTTGAAACCTATTGCCAAAAATTTTTATCAAAAGATGATGAAGTAATTATTTCTTATTTGGAACATCATGCAAATATTGTTCCATGGCATATGGCCGCAGAAAAATATAAATTTAAAGTTATTGCCTCAGAAATTCTAGAAGATGGATCAATTGATATTGATGATTTATTAAATAAAATTAATTCAAAAACTAAATTCATTTCGCTAGTTCACATGTCTAATGTCACAGGTTCAATAACTAATTTTGAAAAAATTTCTAAAAAAGCTAATGAAAATAATATTCCTTTGCTTATTGATGGATGTCAACACATTGCTCATAAGATCACCAATGTTCAAGAACTTAATTGTGATTTTTATGTTTTTTCAGGTCATAAACTTTACGGTCCTTCGGGGGTAGGGGTTCTATATATGAAAAAAAAATGGTTTAATGATTTAGATCCTTATCAAGGTGGAGGATCAATGATAGATAAAGTAGAAATAGATAAAACAACATATGCTCAAGGTTTTCAAAAATTTGAAGCCGGAACCCCACCTATAGTTCAAGTTATAGGTCTTGGGCAAAGTATTGATTTTATAAATGAACATAGCTTGATACAAATATTTGATCATGAAAAGAAACTCTATGATTATGCTTATGAAAAAATGATCTCAATGAATGATATAATTATTTATGGAAATTCTAATGAAAAAGGAGGCATTTTAACTTTTAATATTAAAAATATACATCCAAATGATGTAGCCATGATACTTGATCAAAATAATATTGCGATAAGAACGGGGCATCATTGTGCACAACCACTAATGAAAAGATTAGGCGTAGAATCTACAGCTAGAGCTTCTTTTGGAATATATAATGATAAAAATGATGTTAATATGTTTTTAGAAGGTCTTGAAAAAGTAAAAGATTTTTTTAAATAATGCAAGATAATCAAAAATCGTTGAGTGACTTTATCCCAGGAAAAAACTCGTCCTTTTATTCTAAATTTGAAGTTGAGGGTCAAATTATCCAAAAATCTGAAGACTCCATTATTGAAAAAATAAAAACTGTTATGGACCCTGAAATACCTGTAAATCTATATGACTTAGGATTAATTTATAACATTGAGATTGATCAAAAAAATAACATTTTAGTGGAAATGACTCTAACTAATCCTAATTGCCCTGTCGCAGGAACTATGCCAGAAAATGTTGGAAAAGCTATTTCTTTATTGGATGGAATATCGTCAATAGAGGTTCGTTTGATTTGGGAACCAAAATGGAGTAAAGAGATGATGTCTGAAGATGCAAAACTAGCTTTAGATATATTTTAATATGTTTATAATGACTGATTATGAAAGATTTAATTTCAATTTCCGATAAAGCAGCTTCTCAAATTAAAAGAATAATTTCTGATGCTCATGAAGAAGTTCTTGGCATTATTGTAGGAGTAGATAAGTCTGGATGTTCTGGTTATGCTTATAAATTAGATTATGCAAAAAAAGAAAATATTAAAAATTTTGAAATAATTGAAACAAAAGGTGTGAAAGTCTTTATTGAGCCAAAAGCCTCTATGTTTTTAGTCGGAAGCGAAATGGATTATGTAATTGATAAACTATCTTCAAGATTTGTTTTCAACAATCCTAATGAAAAAAGTACTTGCGGTTGTGGTGAATCTTTTAATATTTAATTATGGATTATAAAAATTACTATTTTAATTATATAGATTCAATATCATTCTTGTTGAAAGAGATTAATCCAGAATTAATTTCTAAAAGTGTAGATCTAATAAAAAAAAAAATAAAAAATAATAATAAAATCTATATAGTTGGAAATGGAGGAAGCGCTTCAATAGCTAGTCACATTAGTGTAGATTTTACAAAAGTTGCAAAAATTAAATCATTAACATTTAATAATTCAAATTTTATCACATGTTTTGCAAATGACTACGGTTATGAGAATTGGGTTAAAGAAGCCA
>PTKX01000009.1 GCA_002938195.1 Alphaproteobacteria bacterium MarineAlpha5_Bin7
GGTTTAAAAAAACAAGGTGTTACATCGATTTTTATTACTCATAATTTAAGCCACGTATTTCCAATCGCTGATCATTTATGCGTAATGGCAAGGGGTGAAAAAATTGCTGATATGGAAAAAAAGGACACTTCAATAGAAGAATTGACTGACCTTTTAGTAAATGGGTAAAGATGTCTAGAAAAAAATTAACAGTCTATGATTATCTACAATGTAAAGGAAAAAGACAACTAAGCGTTATCTTTGTGCATAATGCAGATGAAGCACGGGCGGCTGAAGAAGCTGGCATAGATATGATTTGTACATCTCATGACGCACCTCAATTTGGAATTTATAATAGTTTTGATGAGTTGAAGAGAATTAGAGAAGCGGCACCTACTTGTTTTATGCAATCTGGTACAGCAAGTAATATTGCTTCTGAATATGATGCGATGAAAGTATCGCACAAATATTTAGAAATAGGAGCGGATGTAATTTATGGAGGTAATTGGAGTTATAAGATTATTAGAGGTTTAAGAGACGAAAACATTCCAATTAATAGTCATGTTGGTTTAGTGCCAGGTAAGGCGACTTGGATTGGAGGTTTTAGAGCTATTGGAAAAACGGCCGATGAAGCTGCCGGAGTTTTAAAACACACTTTAGAACTTCAAGAAGCAGGAGCAATAGGTGTTGAATTAGAGGTTGTTCCCCCAAAAGTTGCAGAAGTAATAACAAAAAAAGTTGAAATAATGACTTTATCGATGGGCAGTGGATCAGGTTGTGATGGTCAATATTTATTCGCAAATGATGTTCTTGGCTATACAGAAGGTCACATCCCAAGACATGCTAGAATATATAAAGATTTTAAAAAAGAATATGCTAGATTACAAGAAGAAAGAGTTAATGCTTTTAAGGAGTTTCATAAAGATACAACAGAAAAAAATTTTAATGATCCAAAAATTACTGTCGGAATTGAAGATAAAGAATTTGAAAAATTTTTAACACTTATAGAAAAAATTTAAAATTTTTATTGAGGAATATTTTTTGGACAATAATAACTAGGATCTTTTGATTGCTTAATTATAGCAGGTATCATTTCTAATAAACCATCAATAAATCCTTTATTAGGTTTAGGCAATTGATCTTTAATTGCTTCATGAAGTTTGGGTAAATTATAAAATGGTATCTGAGGAAAAATATGATGTTCTATATGATACTGCATGTTAAAATATAAAAGCCATCCATGAATAGGATTTAAAATTACTGTTCTTGTACTTTCTCGATGATCCCAACTATCTGCTTTTAATCCACCATGCTGAAGCATAGTCGTTAGTTGTAAAATGGGACTACCGTATAATTGTGGAAGTACTACAAACATTATTGGTAAAAAACTTCCTACAATAAAAGACCAGATTATTACAACGATTTTAATTCCAATAAAAACTCTGCTTGTCCAAATCATTTTATTTCTTTGATTCTCTGGAACACAGTCAATAGCAACTGGTGTCATAATACCAAAAGAATGTAGTAAAATTTTTTTAAATTCAAAATAAATTCTTTTAATACCAAAAAGATCGATTAAAAATAAATCAGTAAGATTAGATGGTCTAGTTACTTGTATTTCATAATCGATACCTTGATGAATTGTTCTGCTATGATGATGAGTGTGACTCCATCTCCATGAAACTGGTTCGAAGTATGCAATAAAACTGGAGATTTGATAAAAAAAATCATTTAATCTACGAGTTTTAAAAACTGATCTATGACCATATTCATGCCATCTTGCGTTTGAGAAAGCATATACTGTTCCATATATAAAAAAAGCAGGTATAGCCCACCATTTTCCCCACGATAAATAAGCTATAAAGCCTGTTCCAAAAAGAAGAGCAAAATATAGAATTGTATTTACCCAGCCCGGTAAATCACGTCTTTTCATTAATTCTTTTAATAATTTATTATCAATTTGAGGTTTAAACCAGTCCTCTTTCATATTTTCATGCTGGTTTTCAATTGGTTGATATGAATAATTGACCATAGGTTAATATATAATCAAAAAAATTAAAAAAAAATAGCATTTTTAAGAAATTTATCTTGTACTAACTAGATTTATTGTGAATATTATAAATGTTAATTTAATTAGGAACAAATGATGATTACTGATTCTCAAATTGAGCAATATAATAAAGAAGGCTACACGATCGTTGAAAATGTATTTTCAGAAGATGAACTTTTGCCAGTTTTAGGAGAATTTGAAGAAATCGTTGATCAATTTGCTGAGAAAGCTTTTAAAGCTGGCAAAATTAAAGATAAACACTCTGATGAAAATGTTTTTAGAAGATTAGCTTTATTAGAAAAAAATTTTAAAGGATCATCAGTTTTAATTCATCATAAAGGAGAACTAAAACCACAACTTGCGAAGCTGTGGGCTTCAGAAAAGCTGCTTAATATAGTTGAAAATTGGGTTGGCAAAGATATATCCGGACACCCAGTTTGGAACATCAGATCTAAAACACCTCAAACTGTTCGAATGACAGTGCCTTGGCATCAAGACTCAGCTTACTTAGCGGAAGGTGCAGAAAAAACTATTCAACCAGCTGCATGGATCCCTTTTTTAGATGTAAACAAAAATAACGGTTGTATGCAAGTATTAAAGGGCGGACATAAACCGGAAAGAGTTTTAGATCATAAACTAGAAAAAAAAGCAGGAGTGAAAGACTCTTGGTACCTATACATAGAGGAAAAAAATATTCCAGAAGAAGACATTATAACCTGCGAAATGAAAGCTGGATCGGTGTTATTTTTGCACCAACTTGTCCCTCATCGTTCTTTAGAAAATTACTCAGATGATGTTAGGTGGAGTGTAGATTTGCGTTTTCAAAATCCTAAAGATGAAGCTGGATTTCATACAGGATTAATAGATCCTATAATTATGAGAAAATCCGATGATCCTTCGTATAGAGCTGATTGGGTCAACTGGTTTAAAGGTTTAGAAGAGCAACATACAAAATTTAGAGGTAAATCTGATAAAGATGAGTTTGATTCTACCATACAAGGATCTTGGTTAGACCGGTGGGACAAATAATCTCTTTATAAATTTATATATAATTTATTATCATCAACTTTTACTTGATATGTCTTTAAGTCTATACAGGCTGGAGGGCTTTTGGCTTTACCTGATTTAATGTCAAATATTCCTTGATGCATTGGACATTCAATCTCTCCATTCATGACCAAACCGTCTTCTAAATGAAATTCTTCATGTGTACAATTACCATCGGTTGCGTAATAACCATCTTCCAATCTATAAATACAGTAGGTATCATTTTCATGATCAAATCTTTTTAAATCTTCAACTTCAATACTATCTGCCTCACAAACATAAATCCAATTTTCATTTGTATCTGTCACTTTATTCCTCCCAATAATATTTTATATTTATTAATTAGGTATTAAAAAAAATAAATCAATTATATTTTTTGTAATTTAATATTTTTATCAATTATTTTATTAATATCAATTATCTCTTGATTCTTTATTTTTATTCCACTTATTCGAATATCCTTACCAATTTTTGGTCCCTTTGAAACTCCGCATGCACCCATAATAATATTTTTTTTTATAAAGAAAAATATTATTCCTTCATCTAGATTATTTCCACGAGATACTTTTTGATCATAGTCATTGCAGATACCTGTTAATTGCAAGTTTAAATCATATTGATCCGACCACATCCAAGGAATTTCTTCATAATTTTTCTTTTGATTAATTATATTTTTACCAGCATTGATTCCATGATCTTGTGCATGTTTCCATGACTCTAGTCTCATATAAGAATTATAAATTGGATGAAAAAAATTAGATACATCTCCAGCAGCATAAACATTATCTCTAGAGGTTTCACAGTATTCGTTGGTAACAACTCCATTATCAATATTAATATCTGAAGAATTGAGAAAATCAGTATTGGGCAAAGCGCCAATTCCAACAATTATTATATCAACTTCAATTTTCTCATTGTTACTAAGATTAATTTGATACTGTTGATCTTTTTTTCTAGCACTTTTAAGACTAGTGTTTAAAAATATTTTTACACCTGACTGTGAATGTTTTTCGTAAACAAGTCTAGATATTTCTTCAGGAATAATTCTGCCCATTAATTGAGCGCTTGACTCTACAAGTGTTATATTCTTTTCTAACTTGGACATAGAAGAAGCAATTTCAAGGCCAATAAAACCCCCTCCAACTATTAAAATATTTTTAATTTTTTTTACTTTATCAATAATTTTTTTACATTCATCTATATTTCTTAGATAAAATATTTCATTCTGATTTAGCCCCTCTATATTTAAAATTCTATTTTTACTTCCTGATGCTATTAATAATTTATTGTAAGAATAATTTTTATCACCCGTAAAAATTAATTTTTCTTTAAAATCTATTTTTTCTACCTCAGTATTAGGAAGAAAGTTTATATTATTTTCATTATAAAACTCTTCTTTATAAAATAAACAATCATCTATTTTTTTTTCACTTGTTAACAATTGTTTTGAAAGTGGAGGTCTCTCATAAGGCAGATAATCTTCATTTGAAAATATTGATAAATTATATGACTTATCACTATCTTTAATTGTTTTTGAGGCATTAGCAGCAGTCTGTCCACCACCTATAATAATAATTTCTTTAGACACTAAATATTCTTAATGATTATTAGGAATTGTAGTTTTAAAATATTCCTTAGGATTTGCAGCCTGCTTAATAACAGTTGGCAAAATTTGTTTATAAAAAGAAAACAAACTCGGGAAAGGTGCCGGTAGTTGATTTTTAATATTTTTATGGAGCTTTTGAAGATTGTAAGATGGCACTGACGGAAACATATGATGTTCTAAATGATATTCCATATGCCAATATAAAAAGCTTAATATTGGATTAATTTTAACGCTATAAGTACTTTTTCTATGATCCTTATTATCAAAGGCTGCTCCAAGATGTTGAGTTATATTTACAGCGAACCAAATTGGCTTGCCGTAGTATTGTGGTAAAATAATATATAAAATGGGAAGAAAAGATCCATAGTAGACAGAAATTAGAATTACAATTAACCAAATCAAAATGTATAGTCTTGAGTTCCAAAGAATTTTTTTCTTTTCTGAGTCTGGTGCTGAAATTTCTACTACTGGTGAAAAAAATCCAAACGCATGTTTTAATACCTCAAATTTAATTAACCTATGAGGATATAGTAATGCACTAAAAGGAATATAGTTCAGAAAGAACCATAATAATTCTGTAGGTCTAGATACTTGAATTTCATGGTCATAATCTCCTTCAGTTTGAAGTGTATTAGTATGATGAAAAGTGTGACTCCACCTCCATCTAAAACCTTCGAAATCACTCATAAATGAACTTATGTGATAAAAAAATTCATTAATTTTTCTTGTTTTAAAAGCTGTTCTGTGAACAGTTTCATGCCAATTAGAAACACTGAAAGCATAAATGGTTCCATAGATAAAAAACCAAAATACAGTCCACCAAGTCCCCCATGTTATGTATGCAAAGTAGCCGGACACAAATAAAGAGAAAAAATAAATAAAAAAATGAAGTAAACCAGGCCAATCTTTTCTTTTGGAAAGATCTTTTAATTTTTTTCTATCTATTGTTGGTTTGTACCAGTTAGCTAAATCTATATGCATAATATAAAAAACCTATGAAATTGGAATTTCTCTTTTAGGTATAAAATTTGGATCGTATGCTTGCTTAATAATAGAAGGTATAATATCTTTATACGCACTAATTAATCCGTTATTAGCTTTTGGCAATTGGTCTTTAATAATTTCATGCAATTTAGGAAGATTGTACCATGGAACCATAGGAAACATATGATGTTCAATATGATATTCTAGTTTTACATAAAGCCAGCTGAGAATAGGGTTAAGATAAACTGATCTAGTATTTATTCTATGATCTTTTACATTAAACGCAAGACCTGCGTGTTGCGTCAGGCCACATAAGAAGAAGAGAGTATTTCCGTAGAAAGTGGGAAGTAGGAAAAAAAGTACTGGTAATATTGTTTGAAAGTAAAAAGAAAAAGCGATTATAGATAACCATATTAACATATGAATTCTTGCTGATAAAAGAACTTTCCATTGATGTTCTTTTGGGACACATTCATTAATAACAGGAGTCAAAATACCTAAAGAGTTTTTTAATGTCTCAGCTAAATAAGATTGATGTATCCAAAGAAGGGGACCAAAAGGTATGAAGCTTACAAAATATTTAAATAATTTGCTTGGTCTGTCTACTTGAATTTCAAAATCAACAGGTTCTGCAGTATGAAGAGTATAACTATGATGCAGTGTATGTGACCATCTCCATCTTACAGGTTCAAAATTTGTCATAAATGAAAATACGTATTGAAAAAAATCATTTAACCATCTTTGTTTAAATAATGTTCTATGTCTGCTTTCATGATCATAAGCTCCACTAAATGAGTAAATTGTTCCATAAAGCCAGAACCATAAAATTGTCCACCACGTACCCCAAGTGATATAAGCCATAAAACCACAAAAGATGAGGGCAATAAAATACATTGATACGTAATAAATGCCTGGCAAAGATCTTTTTTTACATAATTCTTTTAAAACTTTTTTATCAATTTCTGCTTTCCACCAAACCTCACCACCTAATTTTTCTGTTAGATCTGCGGAAACATTGTCGTCAATTATTACTTTGCTCATACTTTTTACTCTTATAATATTATAATCTATTAAAAAAACATCATTTTTCAAGAATTTTTTGAAAATTATTTGATAATCCTATTTATAGTATTTTAAATTTAAAGTAGTATTTTATATATAAAAAATGTGATTTAATTAATTAAATCATAATTATTTTAGAAAGCTTAAAATTATGAAAAAAAAATTGACTGTTTTTGACCTTTTACAATTGAAGGGTAAAAGACAAATTCATGAAGTTTATGTTAATAATGTAGAAGAAGCTATAGCAGCTGAAGAGGCTGGGATTGATATAATAGTCTCTGCTTATGGTATGCCTCATCATGGAATTTACGGCACACTAGAGGATTTAAAAAGGATAAGAGAAGCAGCACCAAATACTCATTTAATGAGCGCTGCTCCAGAGAGATCTTTTGCCTCTGCTGATGAGGCAGTCAGAGCTGCTTACAAATTATTATCAATGGGTTGTGACTCTTTTTATACCAATAATAGTTCTCATATAATTAAAACTTTAAGACGAGAAAAAGTTCCTGTTGTAAGTCACATCGGCTTAATACCGGGTCATGTTAATTGGATTGGAGGATATAGAGCTATTGGCAAAACATCAGAAGAGGCAATTGAAGTTCTAAGACATGCCATGGAGCTAGACGATGCTGGGGCCATTGGCCTTGAAGTTGAAGTTGTTCCACCCAAAGTTGCAAAAATTATTACAAAAAAAGTAAAATTAATGACAGTTTCTATGGGTAGTGGCTCAACCTGTGATGCACAATACTTATTTTCGCAAGATGTTTTGGGATATAATATTGGACATGTTCCAAGACATTCAAGAATTTATAGAAATTTTAAAAAAGAATTTGAAAGACTTCATAAAGAAAGAGTTGAAGCTTATAAAGAATTCATATCTGATACTGAGAACAAAACTTTTAATGATCCAAAAATTACTGTTTCAATAAATGATAAAGAATTTGAATCTTTCTTAAATCTTGCAGAAAAAATTTAGCAAGTAATACAAGTTATGTATGTCTAACTCCATTCGCAATAGTTTTTTAGGACTAGGTCCTATGAGCAATAATGTTATTGAAGCAATAGATGAGTATTCTTTTGAAGAGAAAAAGGCTATTATGATTATATGTTCAAGAAATCAAATTGAGTGTAAGAGCTTAGGTTCTGGGTATGTTAATGATTATTCCACTGAAGATTTTAGCTCTATTATCAATCATAAAAAAAAAAGAAATCCTTATATTTATTTATGCAGAGACCATTCTGGACCTTTTGTAAGAAATACACCTAAAGATAATTTAAAAGATGAGTTGAATGATACAAAAACTAGTATGCAGGTTGACATAGAGTGTGATTTTGATTTGATACATGTAGATACATCCTTATGCGGAAGTCAAAAATATGAAATTGCTGAAGAGTTAATAAATCATTGTAATAGTTTAGATAAAAAAAAAGAATCTCTCTTTTTTGAATATGGATCAGAAGAACATGGAGTTGCTCTTAATAGAGAAAATTTTAAAAGAGATTTAGATTTTTTGTCAAAATTTAATAATATTGAATTTCTCGTAGGCACTACTGGGAGTTTAACTAAAGAGATATATCAAGCTGGTGAGTTTAATAATGAAGACTCATTATTTATGAGCAATCTAGCTGAGGAATATAATATCCGCATTAAGGATCATAATTGTGATTATCTTGATTTTGCTGATGTAAAATTGAGAAAAATATCAGGTATTGGGGCATTGAATGTAGCTCCAAGTTTTGGAGCTTTTGAGTCTAAGATTTTGATTAATATTGCATCCTCTTTACAGCTTTTTAAATTAATTGAAAATTTTAAAAATGTAGTTTTGCAGAAAAAAAAATGGATCAAATGGTGTTATGATAACTCAAATAATAATATTAAATTTTTTAGCTCTGCACATTATTTTTTTATGCATGAATCATATTTTGAATTAGTAGAACAAATTAAAAAGCATAGAGATTTAAATAAAGAAACTATTAATTTTTTAAAAAAATATATTAATATATATTTGCAAGATATAGATTGATCCTCTACTCCATAAGTTTTTTTGAAAAATTAACTATATTTTCCATACTTGGTATTGACTCTTTCTCCAAGTTAGGCGCAACTGGCACAGGAGTATCTTCTGCTGTATATCGAATTACAGGTTTTAATAAATCTCCAAAACAATGTTCAAAAATTATTGAAGTTATTTCGCTTGCTACACTTGAAGTATAATGACCTTCACTTACGACTAGAGCACGCTTATTCTTCTTTACAGATTTAATTATATTTTCTTTATCAAGAGGGTTTAATGATCTAAGATCAATAACTTCTGCATTAATATTACTTTTCTTTAATTCTATTGCAGCTTCTTCAGCTATATTAACCATTCTAGAATAAGAGATTATGGTAATATCATTGCCTTCAAGTCTAATAGATGCCTTACCAAATTCAGCATCAATATTTTTTTTATCTAGAGATCCTTTTGAGTTATAAAGCATTTTATGTTCTAAGAAGACTACAGGATCATCCAGCTGAATTGACTTTCTTAAGAGATGATAAGCGTCGCATGGTTTTGAAGGCATTACCAGATATAATCCGGGAATGTGCATAATCCAAGACTCTAGACTTTGAGAATGTTGTGCCCCACCAGATCTACCAGTTCCACCTTGTGCTCTTAATACCATTGGAACACTAGTTTGCCCTCCAAACATATATCTAATTTTGGCAGCTTGATTAGCAATTTGATCTAAAGACATTCCAAAAAAATCTACATACATTAATTCTGCAATCGGTTTTAAACCAGTCATTGCAGCACCAACACTAGCACCAATAATAGAAGGCTCTGAGATTGGTGTATCAATAACTCTATTTTCACCAAAAATATCTAATAATCCTTTAGTTGCCCCGTAAGCGCCTCCGTATTTTGCTACATCTTCACCCATTATAATAACATTCTTATTTTCATTCATTTCATCATGCATGGCTAAACGCAAAGCATCTCTATAAGTAATTTCCTCAAAATAATCTTTTTCTATATCCGACATCAATTACCAATTATTTTTTTTATTCTTGTTTTAATGCTCTCAGGATTTTTATTACTATAAACATCCTTAAAAATTTCATTTGTATCATTTAAAGAAGCATTAATAGCGAAACTAATAGCCTCATCCATTTCATTTGAGATTTCATTATCCAGTTTATCAATATTATCTTTTGATAAAATATTTTTATCAATTAATTTTTTTTTCGCAAATTTTATAGGATCTCTTTCTCTGTATAATTTTTCCTCATCTATATCTCTATATGGACTTTTATCCATTCTAGCATGACCATAAAATCTATAACATTCAATTTCTATAAACCCCGGTTTTCCAGAACGAGCGTCATCAATAATAGGCTTGATTTTGTAATATGCCTCTTCAACATCAAGAGTGTTTACCGAGCAAGCATTTAGTCCAAAAGATTTCGCTCTACCAGTAAAATCTTTTACTGCAACCGCTTTGTCTATTTTTGTACCCATTCCATATTGGTTATTAATACAACAAAAGACTACAGGGAGATCCCACAGAGCCGCCATGTTCATACTTTCATAAAGTATTCCTTGTTGTAGTGCGCCATCACCAAAAAAAGCTACAGAAATACTAGGTTTAGAAAAATATTTATAACTCATTCCTGCTCCAACCACTGTAGGTATGCCACCGCCAACAATAGCATTAGCACCTAAATGTCCTACACTCATATCTGCAATATGCATGGAACCACCTTTACCTTTACAATAACCATCTTTTTTGCCTGCAATTTCAGCCATCATTTTATTTGGATCTCCGCCTCTTGCTAAAAATATGCCATGACCACGATGGTGTGTTGTGAATGTATCATTATCATTCATTGCTTTACTAATACAAGTTGGGCCAAGTTCTTCTCCAATGGATAAATGCAGCATAGAGCCAGCAGTTTCTCCTTTAATAAATAACTCTGAAACTCTCTCTTCAAACGTTCTTATACGTTTCATTGTTTTATAAAAATCTTCAAGAAAGGTATTCATATAAGTATTAGTATATATTGTTTATTTGCAATTTAATATCATTTGGTCTGTGTTCAGAAGCTCTTTTAAAAGCACCAACGCTTTCTTTAAATGGAATGGTGTCAGTGATTAAAGGTTTCACATCAATTTTATTAGTGGCAAGCATTTGTATAGCTTTTTCGTATTGGTTTGCATATCTAAAAACAGTTTCAATTTTAGCTTCCTTTACAGATAGAGGGGTTATATCAAATGATATTTTTTCTACCGGCATTCCTATTACGACTATAGTTCCACCAGGGGCGATATTTTCAACTATTAGATCATAAGCTTTCGTTGATCCAGAAGCTTCAAACAAAATATCGAAACCCCAACCCTTTGTCTCATCTGTTTTAATTTGCTTTAAATCATCTTTAGTAAGATCAATAGGAATAAGTCCTTTATATTTCTCACAAATTTTTAGCTTTTCTTTTACTATATCTGCTACAAAAATTTTAGAACAACCGTTAGCTAACGCTGATAGAGCAGTTACTATCCCTATCGGTCCACAACCTAGAACCAGTCCTATAGAACCTGGTTGAATTTTTACTTTAGATACTGCTTGCAATCCTACAGCTAATGGTTCTATCATTGCACCTTCTGCGAAAGAAACATTATCATTTAATTTAAATGTAAAGTCTGCTGGCATTATAACTTCTGGCCTCAGACATCCATGAATTGGAGGTGTTGCCCAAAATTTAACATTTGTATCAACGTTGTACATTCCAATCTTATATGCTCTAGAATTTTTATCTGGAATTCCTGGTTCAATACAAACTCGATCTTTGATGTTTAGATTTTTTACGTTTTTACCTTTTGCAATAATAGTTCCAGAAGCTTCATGACCTAATATCATGGGTTCTTTAACAATAAAATTTCCTATTTTACCATATTCATAATAATGTACATCACTACCACAAATGCCAACTGTGTTTATTTTAATCTTAACATCATCGGGGCCAAGCTCTTCTTTTATATCAAAATCTCTTATTGAAAGTTGCAATTTTTTTTCAAGGACTAGAGCTATCATCAATTTTTAATGTAAAATGTTATTTTATATAAAAAAATAATATATTATAATACTTTTTTTATATAGTGAATTATGACTGATAGTGATTATATTATTGATGATAAAGGAAATTGGAGACCAGCTAAAAAATTAGAGTTTGATCCAATTTTTGTTTGGCCTCCTCGTCCGATACAATTTTTAAAATATTTATTTTCTTTCCCTGGTTATATATGGCCTTGGAACATATTCTATATAGCTATAGCTGTTATTATATATCTATTCTTTCAACCAGCGATTTCGGAATGTAAAAATTTTTCTTTTAGTTGGATTTCTATAGTTTTTCTTCGTAATTTATTTTTGGTTTTTGTATATGCAGGTTTAATGCACTTAAGATTTTATATTTTTAAATATCAAGGAGAAAAGTATCAATACAATACAAAGCCTTTGGGAACTGGAAATAAGTTCTGGCATTTTGGAAGTCAAACTAGGGAAAATATGTTTTGGACTCTTTGTAGCGCTGTGCCAATATGGTCGGCTTATGAAGTAATTTTTTTATGGGGATATGCTAATAATATATTTCCTTATATTGATTTTAATACTAATCCCATTTATTTTTGCGTGTTATTTTTATTGCTACCAGGCTGGCAAATGGTACATTTTTATTTTTCTCATCGTATCACTCATTGGAAGCCTTTATATAAATGGGTTCATTATTTACATCATAGAAATGTTAATACTGGTCCTTGGTCCGGTCTTTCTATGCATCCTGTTGAGCATATAATATATTTTAGCACTGTGTTAATTCATTTTATCATACCATCACATCCTCTGCATATGATTTTTCATATTCAAAGGACAGGTCTTGCGGCCATCCATGGACATTCTGGATTTGATAAAATTATGCTTAATAAACATAGAGCTAAATTACCGCATGCTTCGTATTTCCATTATTTACATCACAAGTATTTTGAATGTAATTATGGAGAATTATGGATGCCTTTAGATAAATGGTTTGGATCTTTTCATAATGGCTCAAAAGAAGATGATGAAAGGCTTGTAAATAAATAGTTTTTTTTAATTTAATTTAACTTATTTTTTTTATTTTATTATGATTTTATCATGTGGCGAAAATGTAATTGATTTTATTCCAACTAGTTATAAAAAAAATTATTATAAAGCTTGTATTGGAGGTTCGCCCCTAAATACTGCTTTAGCTTTAGGTCGTTTAAACCAACCTGTATATTTTTTTTCACGAGTTTCTAATGATTTTTTTGGAAAAAAAATAGTTAATTTTTTAAAACAAAATAATGTAAACACTTCACTTTTACAAAGAACTGAGGATCTTACAACCGTTGCAATTGTAAGTGAAAAAAAGAATCCTCAATTTTCTTTTCATGCAGCTCAGACTGCAGATCGAAATTTAAAAGATTATCAATTTAACAAAACTCTTTATAAAAAAGTTTTATTAGCTCATTTTGGATCAATTTCATTAGTGCTTCCACCAGGTTCAGAGACATATTTCAAATTAATGAAAAAATTACAAAATAAATGTATCATATCAATAGATCCCAATATTAGAGAAAATTTAATTTCTAACAAAAATTCCTTTATTAAACGTTTTAATAAATTTTTAAATTTAGCAGATATAATTAAATTAAGTGAAGAAGATATGAAGTTTATTAACAATAGAAAAAATAATGATTTTATAATAAAAAATTGGATAAAAAAAAATAAAGTATCAATAGTAATTTTAACAAAAGGATCTTTAGGAGCTTCACTTTATACTGATAATTATAAGATAAATGTTAAAGCAAAGAAAATAAAAGTTATTGATACAGTGGGAGCTGGAGATAGTTTTCAAGCAGGGATTATTTCTTGGTTAAATAATCATAATTTATTAAAAGAAAAAAAATTTCTTAAATTAAAAAAGAATCATTGGAAATCTTGTTTAGAACATGCATCAAAAATTGCCTCACATTGTTGTAAAAATGAAGGATGTGATCCTCCATGGGCAAAGGAAGTATAATCTCTCTTATTCAACTAGAGCAATTACTTCACCAACTTTTGTATCTTGACCCTCCGGGGCTACTATTTTCTTTAAGGTACCATCTTCTAATGCTGGCAACTCAACAGTAGTTTTATCAGTTTCTATTTCAGCTATAATTTGACCTCTTGCAAAAGAATCGCCTTCCTTAATAATCCACTTTGATATTTTGCCTTCCTCCATAGTTTCTCCCAATCTTGGTAGAGTAATTTCTTTTGTCATAATAGCCTTATAAAGAAAAAAATATTAAATTTCATAAATAAATCCTAATTTTAAATATAAATTCGTGTTGATTATCATTTTTATTTAGCATAACATATTAATAATTAATATAGGAGGATATTAAATATGAAAAAATATTTTATAATATTGTCTTCTTTTGTAATTGCGTTTTCATCTTTTTCAGCTAGTGCTTTAAAAGTTGGCGCTATCTATATGGACTCTCAGGGTTTTTATGGTGGTGTAGCAAAGGGTATTAAAACAGGAGCTGGAGACTTAGGTGTTGAGCTTATTGGTAATAACTCTCAAGGCGATGTTACAAAGGAATCTGAATTTATTGATCAATTGATTGCGGCAGGTGTAGAGGCAGTTATAATGTCTCCAGTATCTACAGAAGCTTCAGTAGCAGCTGTGGAAAGAATAAGAGAGGCTGGTATTCCAGTTGTCTGTTATAACACTTGTTTAAAAGATGAGGACTCAGAAAGATTGATCAGCGCGCTTGTAACAACAAGCCAAACTGCACTTGGTATTCACATTGGTCGTTTAGCAGGTGAGTGGGCTATTAAAGCAGAAATGGAACTAAAAATAGGTATTCATAACTGTAATAGATATGAAGCTTGTCAACAAAGAGAAGATGGTTTCATAGCTGGATTAAAAGAAGTTGGTGCAAAATTCGAAGTTGTAAATAACCAAGAGGCTTTTACTCATGACAAAGCTACACAAATTGGAACTGATATGCTTATTGCAAATCCAGAAATCAATTTAATGTATGCTGCTAATGAAGGTGGAACTGCTGGAGCTGTTAATGCTGTTATTGCAGCAGGTCAAGTAGGTCAAACTTATGTTATGGGCACAGATACAACAACGGAGCTTATAGAAATGGTTCAACAGGGAGATGTTTTACTTGCTGTTAATTCTCAATTCCCACAAGAAATGGGAGCTGGTGCCATGGAGTATGCAATTAAAGCTATAAATGGCGAAGCAATTGGCGAGTTTGTTCAATTGATACCAACTAAAGTTTATACATCACTTGATAAGTTTGCTACTGCAAAGTGGCTAGTTGATCATGCTGATGGTATTCCGTAAAGTGAAAATTATTTAAATAAAAAAGGGACATCTAGTTCGTTAAATGTCCCTTTTTTTAAAGGAAATTAAATGACTAATTCTAATTCAAAGCCAAAGACTAGTGTAAGTAATATTCATGAACTGGGTCTTCTAGTAGCCTGTGTTTTAGTTTTATTAATTTTTAGTTTTACAGCTCCAAATTTTTTTACTGAGAGAAATTTATTAAGTATTTTAAGAAGTGCTTCGTATGTAGGATTAGTAGCATTTCCTATGACTTTTGTCCTAATCAGCAGAGAAATTGATATTAGCGTTGGACCCTCAGTTGCTTATTCTGGAGTTTTATTTGCTTGCTTAATAAAATGGTACGGAATTAGTTATCCATTAGCAACGATTATAGTTTTATTATGGGGGCTGGTGTTAGGGTACGTCGTAGGTATTGTTAGAACTAAACTTTTTGTTCCTACATTTATAACTACATTAGCACTTTGGAGTGCACTTAGAGGAATGGCACTTTGGCAAACTGATGGCATGCCTGTAATGATAGGCAGTAAAGCTTTTAGACATTTCTTTGGAGGAGATTTCTTAGGATTTCCAACTGTGACATGGATTATGTTAGTTGTATTTATTATATTTTGGTTTCTTAGTACATATTCTGTTTTGGGTACAAATATTTATGCTGTTGGAGGCAATCCAAAAGCTGCAAGAAGTGTTGGAATTAATGTAGACGGAATTAAAATTATCACTCTAACAGCAACTAGTTTTTTTTCTGCAGTGGTTGGAATTTTGTTTGTTGCAAGAGTTTCATCTGGAAATTCCACAGTTGGAGAAGGAATGGAATTCGATGTCATTGCTGCAGTTGTTGTAGGAGGAACTGCTCTTGGTGGAGCGGTAGGAAGGATGACCGGAACATTGTTAGGTGTTCTATTTATTGCAATGATTGGAAACGGTTTAGTTCATTGGGGTATCGACCCTGATCTTAATAAAGTTGTGCGAGGCATTATTATTTTTTTAGCAGTAGTAATTAACTCAAATCTAACTCTTAAATCTAATACAGGACCAAAGGGAGAAGATTAGTGTCAATTTTGCAATTAAACAATATTTCAAAAAATTTTGGAGCAATTGTAGCTTTGGATAAAGTTACTTTAAATTTAGAACAGGGTGAAGTTTTGGGTTTGATGGGAGATAATGGAGCAGGAAAATCTACTTTGATCAAAATTATTGCAGGAAATTTTAAACAATCTGAAGGGGAAATATTATTTGAAAATAATAATGTTGAATTTAATAAACCTATGGATGCAAGGAACAAAGGCATTGAAGTAGTTTATCAAGATTTAGCATTATGTGATAATTTAACTGCAGCATCTAATATTTATCTTACAAGAGAACTAAAGAAAAAATTTGGACCTTTCTCTATAATTGATTTTAAACGCATGTTTGAATCTGCAAAAAATATTTTTGCTGAGTTAAAATCAGAAACATTACCTAATGAAACTGTTAAAATGATGTCTGGTGGACAAAGACAGGCAGTTGCTCTAGCTAGGACCAAATTATCTAAAGCAAAAGTTGTATTACTTGACGAACCTACTGCAGCAATTAGTGTAAGACAAGTAGCTGAGGTCTTAGAATTAATTAGGCAATTAAAAGCTCAAGGTATATCAGTAGTTATTATTAGTCATAGAATGCCTGATGTTTTTGCAGTAAGTGATAGAATAGCTGTTTTAAGAAGAGGCAAGCTAGTTGCTAATAAATTTGCTAAAGAAAGTTCGGCAGAAGAAGTTACAGCTTTAATTACAGGAGCTTTAGAGACGGCTTGAAAACAATTACTTAAATTTTTTTGTGAAAATAGAAAAAGAGCATATCTGCAATATCAATAATCAAGAAATTATTAAAGTTAAATTTGTTAATGATAACAATTACTCAGTAGAATTTTTTAATTATGGAGGATATTTTCATAAGATTATAATTCCCTATAAAAATAATCCAAAAAAATATGAAGATGTTATTCTTGGCTATGAAAATTTTAAAGAATATCTTACCGATAAAGATTATATTAATGCTCTAGTTGGAAGAGTGTGCGGCAGGATTAGTTACGCAAAATTTTTACTTAATGATAAGGAATATAAATTAAAACAAAATGATGGAATACATCATATTCATGGAGGGGAAAAAGGATTTACCCAAAATATTTGGAAAATAAATAATATTGGACAAAAAAATAATAAATTATTTTGTGAGCTTTATTATCACTCAAAACATTTGGAAGAAGGATATCCAGGCAATGTTGACTGTACAGCTCAATATAGTTTTAATAATGAAAATGAAATTGAAATAAAATTTAGCGCCGTAACAGACCAGGATACAATAATAAACTTAACTAATCATAATTATTGGAATTTTCATGGTCATAATGATTATTATCAAAAAATTGATGATCATTTTCTAAAAATTAATAGTGACTATGTCTGTGAAGTAGATAAAAAGCAAATTCCTTCAGGAAAATTAATTAATGTTAATAAAACTAAATATGATCTAAGAGAAATTAAAAAAATAGATAAATTTATATTAGGTCAAGATGGAATTGATCATTGTTACACTATTGATGACAATAAAAAATTATTAGAAGTATCAACCATTTACAGTAATTACACCAAAATGGGTATGATTTTTTCAACAGATCAGCCAGGTTTACAACTTTATACTGGCAATATGATGGCAGATAAATATTTAGGAAAGTATAATAAAAAATATGGATTACAACACGGAATTTGTTTTGAAGCTCAGATATATCCAGATGCAATTAATCAACCAAATTTTAAAAGCCCTATATTAAGACCGGGGGAAAAGTACTCATCAAGAATTATTATGAAGTTAAAAAATAATTTCTAGCAAGCTTATTTTTTTCAATCTATAATAACATAATGTTTATAGGAATAGATTTAGGAACCTCATCAGTAAAAACAATTTTAATTGATGCAAATCAAACTTCATTATCAACTCATATTGAGAATATTGAATTATTTAATCCAAGTGTAGGGTATTATGAGCAAGATCCTGAAAGTTGGTACGATGCAACAATAAAATGTTTTAATAAAATTAAAACAGAGAAACCAAAAGAATTTTCAGCAGTTAAAGCAATAGGGATTTCAGGACAAATGCATGGAGCAACATTAATTGATAAAAATAATAAAGTTCTGCGTCCGTGTATTCTTTGGAATGATACTAGATCATTTAAACAATGTACTTATATGGAAAATACATGTTCTTCTTTAAGAAAAGAATCTGGAAATATTGCTATGCCTGGATTTACAGCTCCAAAAATATTATGGGTTAAGGAAAATGAAAAAGAAATTTTTAACAAAATTCATAAAGTCTTATTACCAAAAGATTACCTTCGATTTAAATTAACAAATACTTTCTATACTGATATGTCAGATGCATCAGGAACTTTGTGGTTAAATGTAAAAGAGAGACGTTGGTCAAAGACTTTATTAAATTTAACTGATTTATCAGAAGACCATATGCCAAGATTAGTAGAAGGAAATCAAAAAACGGCTATAGTAGATAAAAAACTAGCTAATGAATTAGGGTTTAAAAATGATGTTTTAATTGCTGGTGGAGCAGGAGATCAGGCTGCTGGCGCAACTGGTGCAGGAGTAATAAAATCTAATCAATCGGTAATTTCTCTTGGAACATCTGGAGTATATTTTTCACCAACAAATGAATTTATATCTAATACTAAAGACGCAGTTCATTCATTTTGTCATTGTATACCCAAAACATGGCATCATATGTCAGTGATGTTAAGTGCAACAAATTGTTTAGATTGGATAAGTAAAATTTGTGGATTAAATATTTCAGAAACAATGAAGAAGATAGAAAATTTCTCAAATTATAAATTTGAATTAAATTCTACTCCATATTTTTTACCTTATTTAAGTGGCGAGCGAACACCTCATAACAATGCGTATCTTAGAGGATCTTTTCATTTACTTAATACTTCTACAGATACTGATTCATTAATTTATTCTGTTCTCGAGGGTATTAGTTTTGGAATCAAAGATGGATATGAATCTACTCACTCTGTTAGCCCAAAAAGTGAGGAAATATACTTGATTGGAGGGGGCTCAAAAAATATATTTTGGGCTAACTTAATTTCATCAACATTGAATCAATCTATTTTAATAGGTGAAGATGCTAATTTGGGACCAGCTTTAGGAGTTGCTAGACTAGCCATGCTTTCTACAGAAGATTTCTCACTAAATGAAGTGATTAAAAGTATGAAAATAAAAAAAGAATGTTCTATAGATAATAATTTATGCGAAAGGTTAGATAAAAGGTATAAAGTTTGGAAACAAATTGTTAATATTAATAAACCTATAGCTAGTAAATTAATGGAGAATTAATTATGAGTGAATACTTCAAAGATATAAATCATATAAAATTTGAAGGTCCGGAAAGTGAAAATCCGTTAAGTTTTAAATTTTATAATGAAGATCAAGTAGTTTTAGGAAAAACTATGAAGGAGCATTTTCGCTTTGCTACTTGCTATTGGCATACATTTACCTGGCCAGGATTAGATCCTTTTGGAGGACCAACTCTTGAAAGACCATGGATGCAAGTAGGCGATCCTCTTAAAATGGCTGAGATTAAGCTTGATGCAGCTTTTGATTTTTTTAATAAAATCAAAACTCCTTTTTTTTGCTTTCACGATAGAGATATTGCACCTGAAGGCAATACATATAAAGAAACAAAAAAAAATTTAGATCACATAGTCGAGTTAATGGAAAAGAAAATGGAAGAAACCAAGATGAAATTATTATGGGGTACTGCAAATGCATTTTCTCATAAAAGATATATGTCTGGAGCTTCAACAAATCCTGATCCTGAAGTATTTGCATTTGTGGCTACTCAAGTTAAAAATTGTATGGATATTACAAAAAGATTAGGAGGCGAAAATTATGTTTTGTGGGGAGGAAGAGAAGGTTATGAAACTATATTAAATACTAACATGAAATTAGAAATGGATAATTTATCAAGATTTTTAGAATTAGTAGTAGATTATAAACATAAAATTGGCTTTAAAGGTTTAATACTTCTAGAACCAAAGCCACATGAGCCAACTAAGCACCAATATGATTTTGATGCTGCATCTTGCTTAGCCCTTATACGCAAAGCTGGATTAGAGAAAGAAGTAAAACTAAATATTGAAGTTAATCATGCAACTTTATCTGGACACAACTTCGAGCATGAAATTGCTTATGCCATTGCAAATAATGCGCTTGGCAGTATTGATATAAATAGAGGAGATACTATGCTGGGATGGGATACAGATCAATTTCCAAATAATCCAGCGGACTTAATTTTGGCATTTTACCATATATTTTCTAATGGCGGTCTTAAAAATGGAGGTTTTAATTTTGATGCAAAAATTAGAAGACAATCTATTGATCCTGAAGATTTATTTTATGCTCATATTGGAGCAATGGATGTTTGCGCTAAAACTCTGATTGCTACAGAAAAATTAATCAATGAAGGCATTCTTAGTAAACATATTGATGAAAGATATTCAAATTGGTATAAAGATTTAGGAAATTTTATCCATGATAAAAGTACAAACTTAGAAAAAATTTCTCAGTTAGTAGTAGAAAATAAAATTAATCCAAAGCCAAAATCGGGCCAACAAGAGTTGTTAGAAAATATTTTAAATAAATATTTATAATTTGAAATTGTGAAAACATTTAGAATTAATTCAACTACTAGTTTTAATGAACCGGGTTTAAACTTGGCCATTGGTAATTTTGATGGAGTGCATGTTGGACATCAAGTTGTTATAAAAAAACTTGTTAAAGAATCAAAAAAAATAAATTTTAAGTCAGCTATATTAAGTTTTATGCCTCATCCAAGACAATATTTTACAAATAACTATGAGGATTTTAATATTATAGATGAGAATGAAAAAATAACTTTATTTAAAAATTTGAATATTGATTATTATATTTCTTTAAAATTTGACTCTAATTTAGCCTCATTAAGTCCAGAAAAGTTTATTCAAGATATTTTAGTTGAAAAACTTAAAGTAAAAAATATCACAGTTGGATATGATTTTAAATTTGGGAAAGACAGAAAAGGAAATACTGATCTTTTACAGAAATTATCAAATCAATATAATTATAAAGTCTCAATTATTGATCAAATCAAAAGTGAAAAAGATTCTTTAGTTTATTCTTCATCTTTAATTAGAAAAAAAATAAAGGAAGGAGATTTTGAAGGTGTGTCATCAATGTTAGGAAGAAATTGGCGTTTAAGTGGCGAGGTAATTCATGGTGATAAAAGAGCTAGTAAAATCAATTTTCCTACAGCCAATATAATTCCTAAAAAAATTATTAAACCAAAAAGAGGAGTATATGCTATTAAAGCTATATATTTGAACAATTTATATAAAGGTATCGCAAATTTTGGTTATAGACCGACTATTAAAGGAAAAATATTGCTTCTCGAAGCTCATTTATTTAATTTTGATCAAAATATATATTCTAAGGATTTGACTGTTGAATTTCTAACATTTATTAGAGAGGAGAAAAAATTTAATGATTTTACATCCTTAACAAAACAAATTCAAAAAGATATTCAAATAGTAAAAAAGTATCATTCAGAGAAATAGATGGAATATAAAAATACAATTTTTTTACCCAAAACATCTTTTGAGATGCGAGCAAATCTTCCCTTAAAGGAACCAAAAATTTTAGAAAATTGGGATAAACAAAATATTTATAAAAAATTAAGAGAAAATTCAAAAGGTAAAGAAAAATTTGTATTACATGATGGCCCCCCGTATGCAAATGGGCACATTCATATGGGAACAGCTCTTAATAAAATATTAAAAGACGTAATAGTTAGAACGCAACAAATGACCGGTAAAGATTCAATTTATGTTCCAGGTTGGGACTGTCATGGTTTGCCCATTGAATGGAAAATTGAAGAAGAGTATAGAAAAAAAGGAAAAAATAAAGATGATGTTCCTATTGTTCAATTCAGGAAAGAATGCAGGGAATTTGCAGAAAAATGGATTAATATCCAAAAAAAAGAATTTAGAAGACTGGGTGTAGAAGGTGATTGGGATAATCCTTATCTAACGATGTCAAATGAAGCCGAAGCGCAAATAGTAAGAGAATTAGGAAAATTTTTACTCGATGAAAGTTTATATAAGGGGGCAAGACCTGTTTTATGGTCAGTAGTTGAAAAAACTGCGTTAGCAGATGCTGAAGTAGAATATGAAGATCATACTTCTAATACTATTTACGTTAAGTTTAAAGTCAAACAAAGTAAAATAAACGAACTTGTTGATAACAATCTACTTATTTGGACTACTACTCCGTGGACAATTCCTGGCAATAGAGCCTTAGCTTACAGTTCAGAAATACAATATACATTAATAGAAATTCAAGAAACTACTGAAACTAGTTTAGCGAGAATAGGCGATAAAATTGTAATTGCTGAAGAATTAAAGCAAAATGTATTTCAAGAAGTTGGTATAAATAAATTTAGTGTAATAAAAAAATTCATTGGAAAAGAATTAATCAATACAGTCTGTGAACATCCTTTTAAAGAAATTGGTTATGATTTTAGTATCAGAGCTCTGGAAGCTGATTTTGTGACGTTAGAACAAGGTACTGGAATAGTTCATATAGCTCCTGGACATGGTGCCGATGATTATAATTTAGGAATAAAAAATGGCATTGATGTAGTTCAAACTGTTAACGATGACGGAAAATACAATGAAAATGTAAAAGGATTTGAGGGAGAGCATGTATATAAAGTTGATTTAAAAATAGCTGATAAACTTAAGGATTTAAATAAACTTATTTACTTAGGTAAGTTAAGACATAGTTACCCGCACTCTTGGAGATCTAAAGCACCTTTAATTTTTAGAAATACTCCTCAATGGTTTATCTCTATGGAAAAGCAAAACTTAAGAGAAAAAGCTTTAAAATCTATAGATGTTACAAAATTTTACCCTCCCCAAGGTCAGTTGAGATTAAGATCAATGATAGAGACAAGACCTGATTGGTGCATTTCAAGACAAAGAGTCTGGGGTGTTCCATTACCTCTCTTTGTTAATAAGAAAACAGGACAACCTTTGAGGGATCAAAATGTTATAAATAGGATAGCTGATATATATGAAAAAGAGGGAAGTGATTCTTGGTTTATTAAAGACCCTGAATATTTTTTAGGCAAAGAATATAATTCTGAAGATTACGAACAAATAAAAGATGTAGTTGAAGTTTGGTTTGATAGTGGGTCAACGCACGCATTTTGTTTAGAAAAAAGAGATGATTTAAAATGGCCTGCCTCTATGTACTTAGAGGGAAGTGACCAACATAGAGGATGGTTTCATTCTTCCTTATTAGAATCCTCTGGAACCAGAGGAAGAGCACCCTACGAAAGTGTGCTAACCCATGGATTTGTAGTTGATGGCAAAGGAAGAAAGATGTCTAAATCTTTAGGCAATGCTATGACGCCAGATGATATTTTAAAAAAATATGGCGTAGATATTTTAAGGCTATGGGTTGTTGCTTCAGATTATTATGATGATTTAAAACTTGATAACTTTATTTTACAAGCGCAAACAGACTCTTATCGAAGAATAAGAAATACTTTTAGATACTTAATTGGGAATTTACATGAGTTTCAAGATAAAGAAAAGATTTCTATATCTGAATTTCCTGAATTAGAAAAATATATATTACACAGATTATGGGAAGTTGATCAAATTATTCAAGAATGTATTGATACATATAATTTTCATTTAATGTTTACTACTTTATTAAATTTTTGTTCTAATGACTTATCTTCTTTTTATTTTGATATAAGAAAAGACACTATTTATTGTGATACTCATTCTTCAAATAAAAGAAGAGCTGCAAGAACATTGCTAGATATACTTTTTGATTTTTTAATTCGTTGGTTAGCCCCTTCTTTAGTTTTTACTTGTGAAGAAGCTTGGCAAGCAAGAGGGAATAATACAAGCATTCATCTTAAAGATTTTCTTAAGGCTGAAAATAGTTTTAAAAATCATCATTTATCAGAAACATGGCAAACCGTTAAAAATATACGTAAAGTTATTACTGGGGCATTAGAAAAAAAACGTGCAGATAAATATATTGGTTCTAGTTTAGAAGCCCATGCTGAAATATATTTAGATAATAAATTAAAAAAACTAATGCAAGATGTAGATTTTTCAGAAATAGCTATAATTTCTTCTTTTGAAATAAAAGATATCAATGAGTCCTTAAATTATTTTAGTCTAGATGAAATAGAAGGTGTGTCTGTAAATATAAGTAAAGCAAGTGGAAGTAAATGCCAAAGATGTTGGAAATATGAAAAGGAAATTAACTCAAGAA
Source organism: Alphaproteobacteria bacterium MarineAlpha5_Bin7 (assembly GCA_002938195.1). Lineage (GTDB taxonomy): Bacteria > Pseudomonadota > Alphaproteobacteria > HIMB59 > MarineAlpha5-Bin7. The sequence continues at coordinate 24,510 of PTKX01000009.1, forward strand.
CCATTTGTCAAAGATGCGAAGATGCAATATCTATATAATTATTTGTGAAAAAATTATTTATATTATTTTTATTAGTTTCAGCTGATTTGTTAGTAAAAAGCTTTGTTTACGAAAATATCCAATTAAACTCTTTTATTAATATTCTTCCATTTTTAGAAATAACACATATTCATAATTATGGTATATCATTTGGCTTATTATCAGGGTTAATTTCAAAAGAAATTATAATAATCATTAGCTTAATTATTACTTCTATAATTTTTTACTTATACATCAAATCCTTTGATAAAATTGAAAAATGGGGATTACTAATTATTATAGCGGGGGCAATTTCTAATATAGTTGATAGGGCATTAAATGATTATGTTTTGGATTTTATTCATTTACAATATAATAACTATTATTGGCCTGCATTTAATTTTGCAGACATTTATATTACGATTGGAGTATTGCTAATTTTATATAAAGTTGTAATAGATTTAAAAAAAAATAAGATATGATAAAAATTAAGCGATTTTATATATTAATATTAGTAATAACTATTTTTTTGACTTCTTGTTCTCAAATACGTGAAAGTGCAGGAGTAAATAGAAAATCAATTGATGAATTTAGAGCATATGAAAATCCTCCGCTAATTCTGCCACCAGATTTTAATCTAACAGCGCCAGATCAACTGAAGGAAAAAAATATAGATGATGTTGAAAAAGATTTAGCAAAAGAAATATTATTTGGCTTAGAGGTTGAAACACAAGAGGAAAAAAAAGAATTTACAACAATGAATACAATACTTAACAAATCTGAAGCAACAAATGTTTCAGATGATATTCGTAGAGATATAGATGAAAATTTTGCTTCAAAGAAAAAAACTAACAACATTTTTAAAATAGAGTGGGAGAATGAGCAAGAAGTGTTAGATGCTGTTAACGAATCAAAAAGAATAAGAGATAAAAATTTTGAAGGCGAATCAATTGCAGAAGGTGAAGTGCCAATAAAAACTGAAAAAAGTAAAATTAAAAAGAAAAAACGTTTTATATTTTTTTAGGATATGAAAGAATTATTAATAAAATATAATAATATAAATTTCGAAAATCTTTTTAAAAAAAATAAAAAAAATCATCATGTAATAAATGAAATAAAAAATATTTTATTAAATTTACCTGCATTTAAAATAATAAAAGATCGCAAAAAACTAAATAAAACTATTAATATTGCAAAAAATTTTTCGAGAAATAAAAAGAATATAATTATTTTTGGTACTGGGGGATCTAATTTAGGAGCGATGGCCTTAATCAATATTTTACAAGGTAAAGAAAAAAAAAATATATTTTTTTATGATAATATAGATCCAATTTTTTTTGAAAATTCTATAAAAAAATTAGATATAAATCAATCAGGCTTTATCATTATTTCTAAATCAGGGAAAACTCCTGAAACTTTAAGTCAACTTGGGTGTTTAATAGAGTTATTTAAAAATAAATATAATTTAAAAAAGATGTTTCAAAACTCTCTTATAATAACTGAAAATAAAGAAAGTCCACTGAGAATGATTGCTCTTAACAATAAATGCCCTATTTTGGATCATGAATTTGATATTGGCGGTAGATACTCAGTTTTTTCAAATGTTGGTATTATCCCATCTGTTATCGCTGGAGTTGATGTTACAAATTTTTATAAAGGAGCAGAAAATATAATTTCAAAAATAAACAACAATTCCTTTTATAATTTTATTAAATTTTCTGAAATATTTTCACTTAATTCTAAAAAAAATTCATTAGTAAACAGTGTGATTTTTACTTATTCTGATGCCCTCTATTATTTTGGTAAATGGTATTTACAATTGTGGGCTGAAAGTATTGGCAAAGAAGGATTAGGAATAACTCCCATTCACGCAGTTGGTACCACTGATCAACACAGCCAATTACAACTTTTCCTTGATGGGCCCAAGGATAAATTTTTTACTTTTATAACAACTAATAATTCAAAATTAGGTTTAAAAATAAATAAGAAAATTATGGAAAATCATAATTTATCTTTTCTAGCAGGTAAAAAAATGGGTGATTTAATGGAAGCGGAACAAAAGGCAACTATAGCTACTTTCAAAGCTAGAGGCCTAAAATTTAGAGAAATCAGTCTTCCTAAAGTAAATGAATTCTATCTAGGTCAAATTATGACAATAAGCATGATAGAAACTGTAGCAACTTGCTTATTTTTTCAAATCAATCCATTTGATCAACCAGCCGTGGAGCAGGGTAAAATATTAACAAAAAAATACCTTAGTTAGTTTTTTTTATAAATAAAATTTTTGTTTTTCCATAAAATTTTTCATTAAAAACATTTAAACAAGTTGGAACTTCAATGACAGTATTTATTTCACATTCAGCAACTATGATAGTCTTTTTAGAAATTAAATTATTTTTTAACAAAGATTTTAAAATATTAGCAATTACATTCATTTCATATGGGGGATCGATAAAAATTACAGAAATACTATTTATTATTATAGAAAAATTAGACTTATTTAAATCTTCTTTAATTATTTGAAAATTATTATTTTTACAAATTTTAATACAGTTATTTTTTAAAATATTAATCACTTTTTCTGATGACTCAAAAAAATAACAAAATTTAGCTCCTCTTGAGATTGCCTCCAAACCTAATGCACCAGTTCCAGCAAAAAGATCTAAAAAAAACTGATCTTTATAAATATTATTATTATTTTTTAAGGAAGTACTTTCTAAGATTGAAAAAATCGATTCTCTTTTTTTTGAAGAAGTTGGCCTAACTAGTTCTTTAGGAACTTCTATTTTAGTTTTTTTATTTTTTCCTCCAATGATACTGACCATTATAAAATCTCTAGATCTTTAATTTCTTGAATTTCGCCTTTTTTTTGTTGGTTGAGTTTATATTTACCATATTGAATTCTTATTAATTTAATAATTTTCCACTTAAAATATTTACAAATATTTCTAATTTCTCTATTTTTACCTTCTTTAAGTTTAACGATTAAATAGGTATAATTTTCTGTGCTTTTTTCTATATTAACTTTTATTTTTTTATAATAAATGTCGTCTATTACTAAACCTTTATTAATTTCTGATATCATTCTCTTGTTAACAATACCTTTGACTATCAACCTATATATTCTTAAAATATTTGAACTTGGCAATTCAAATTTTCTTGCTAAGTCTCCGTTATTTGTTAACAATAATAATCCCTCACTCATATAGTCCAGTCTTCCAATTGAAATTAGCCTAGGTAAATGTTTCGGCAATATGTCAAATATTGTTTTTCTTTTTTGAGGATCTTTGTTTGTGCAAATGATCTTAGTGGGTTTATATAATTTCCATAACTTAATTTTATTATTTAATTTTATTATTTTATTTTTTACAATGATTTTATCTTTTAGATTAACATTGATATTGGGCTTACTACATAATTTGTTGTTTATATAAACTTTTCCATCTAGAATTAATTTTTCAGCGTCTCTTCTTGAGCAATACCCAGAATTAGAGATATATTTGGCTATTCTCATTTATTTTTAGAAGCAAAAGTTATAAAATTAGATATTATCAATTTATCAGATTTAGTAATTAAAAACTCTGGATGCCACTGAACCCCAATACACCAATCATTTTTTATATTTTCGATTGATTCTATAATCCCATCATCTGCTGTACCGCTTGTTATTATGTCTTTGCCTAATTTTTTTACTGATTGATGATGGGCGCTATTAACTTTTATTTTTTTTCTTTTAATAATCTTATATAATTTTGAATTTGTATTTATATCAACAAAATGGCTAGTTTGATTTCTGGGATTCTTTTGCTCATGTTCTATGGCTTTGTTATTACTTTTTTTTATGTCTTGTATTAATGTTCCTCCACAACTGACATTTAATAATTGTTCCCCACCACAAATTCCCAGTATTGGAATATTATTTTCTATGCATATTTTGCATATTCTCATTTCAAATATTGTTCTTTTAGTTTTAATATTTCTAGAAAAAATATTTTTTTTTTCATAAAAGGATGGATTTATATCAAAATCTCCTCCTGTAATTATAATTCCGTCTACTATAGAAAAAATATCTTTTAGGTTTGTTAATGAATAAAAAAGAGGGAAAGGAATTCCTCCAAATTTTAAAATTGAATGAAGATAATTTTTTCTTATAGCGTACCATGGAAATTTCGAATAATAACCAGAATTTTCTTCATCAAGTGTTATGCCAATTATGGGTTTTTTCATTGTAAAGTAATATTAATGTTATAATTTATCATTCAAATTGAATTTTATGAATATAAATTATTTTATGAATATTGCTAAAGAAGAAGCAAAAAAAGCTTATTTATTGGATGAAGTTCCCATAGGGGCTGTCCTTGTAGATAATGAAAATAACTCAATAATATGTTCGTCTCATAATGAAATTAATAAACAAAATAACTCTATAAAACATGCAGAAATAATCTTAATTGAAAATGCATGTAATAAAAGAAAATCAAAATATTTAGATAATACTTCTATTTTTGTAACACTAGAGCCTTGCACAATGTGTGCGGCTGCTATTAGCGCGGTTCAAATAAAAAGGATATATTTCGGAGCATATGATGAACAAAAAGGTTCTCTAGAAAGTTTAATGAAAATATATAATCAAAAAGGTTTTTTTGTTCCAGAAGTTTATGGAGGTATAAACGAAATAGAGTGTAAGAATCTAATTAAAGATTTTTTTCAACGGCAGAGATCTTAAATGAAAAATAAAAATAACATACCTGAATATAAAGTTTCAGAATTTAATGAATCATTTAAAGAACTAATTGAATCAAAATTTAATTATTTAAGAATTAAAGGGGAAGTATCTGAAATTAAAACTGCAACTAAAGGTCAATTATATTTAGTTCTTAAAGATGAGGATTCTATTTTAAGTGGAGTTATTTGGCAAAGTAAAAAAAACTATTTAAATATTCAACCAGAATTAGGAATGGAAGTAATTGCAACAGGAAAAATTACAACTTGGTCTAGATATAAAACCACTTATCAAATTGATATTGATAATATAGAAATATCTGGTGAAGGTGCCTTACTTAAGATAATTGAAGAAAGAAAAAAAAGACTGCAAAAAAAAGGTATTTTTGATTCCAAGTTTAAGAAAAAGCTTCCTTATCTTCCAGGCATAATTGGTGTAATTACTTCACCAACCGGTTCTGTTATTTATGATATTATTAATACTTTAAAAGAAAGATTTCCAGTCTCAGTTGATCTTTGGCCTGTTTCAGTTCAAGGTTCAAATGCAGCTTTAAGTATTATTAGCGCTATAAAAGGATTTAATGAAATATCTTATGAAAATAAACCTGATGTAATAATAATAGCAAGAGGAGGTGGTAGCACAGAAGATTTAATGGCTTTTAATAATGAAGAATTAATTATGGAAGTTTTTAAATCTAAGATTCCAATTATTTCTGCCATTGGTCATGAAACTGATAACACATTAATTGACTTAGTGAGTGACAGCAGATCTTCAACTCCTACTGCTGCAGCTGAAAGGGTTGTTCCTAATAAAGATGAATTAACAAAAAGATTAGATAACTTAATATATAATTTAAATTCTTATATTGAGAATTTTATTAATTTTAAAAAAGATATGTTATTAAATTTATCTAAGTTTTTAAAATTACCTGATAATTTAATAAACTCTTACAAAACAAGATTTTTAACACTTTTTAATAGTTTTATTAATCAAACAGATAATGTTTTAAAAAGTAAAAGTATTAATTTAAATCAGTTGAGTAGGTTTATTAAACTACCCACAAAATTATTTAAAGATAAAAAAAATAATTTAAACAGTTTAAATAATAATCTTAATTATAATATAAACAACAAAATAGAAAATTATATAAACCACTTCAACGATTTAATAAAAATTCTAGAATCAAATTCAATAAATAATAATTTAAAAAAAGGTTATTCAATAGTGAGTAAATCAAATAAAATAGTCAAAAAATCAAGTATTATTAAGAATAATGATACTATTAAAGTTAAATTTTATGATAAATCAATTAATATTAACGTAAAAAAAATCAATTAAACCTGTTATGTTGCCAAAACCATTGGGTAGGATTTTCTACAATCCATTTTTCTATAATTTTATGAATATATAACATTGCTTCACAATCATTGAAATCATTCTGAATTATTTCAATTGGTTTGCAAAATCTAATTGTAAAATTATTTTTATTTCTAGAATTTTGTATAGGGATTAATTTTAATTTATTTTTTCTTGCAATTTTAATAAAACCTGTTTGTGTTTTTGCTGAAATATTAAATAATTTTACTATTTCTCCTGCTGAATCTTTTTGATCTATGAGCAATAAGATTGATAGATTCTTATTTATAGCCGCTATAATATCTTTTGCACTTTTTATACCTTTAGGAGTATAGAAACTATTTCTGGTATTTAAGCTTCTATTTCTTTTTTTTAATATTAAATTATTTATAAACCTATTGTTAATGTGCCTGTAAATAGCACCGGTGCTTATTCCCAATTGATCTATTACCGGCAATAAGATTTCCCAATTTGATTGATGAATACTAAAAAAAATAACCTGCTCATTACTCTCAGTTATTGATTTAATGTTTTCTAAACCACTTAAAACAATTTTATTATTTTTTTTATCAACTATTTTCTCTAAAATAGATAATTCAAATATAGTTTTACCAAGATTTTCCCAGCTTTTTAATACATTTTTATTTATTTCGTTTTCTGAAATATTTTTGAAAATTCTCTTATAATTAGATATTGCTGTTTTATGTGCATTCGTAAATGGGCCAAAAAATTTTAAAACTAACCCTCCAATATTAGAAACAAGATTAATCGGAAGTAATGATAGGAAAATAAAAATTAAGTATACTAAAAAAAATTCTAAAAACAATTTAAATTGTTTCAATAAAATTTTCATTATCTGTTAAGTATTTTTTTTTCAATAACTTTAGATAACATTTTAACAAGAGAATCTTCATCATTGAATATAATTTCACCCTCTAAAGTATTTATAAGCGATCTATAAGACTTAGGAATTCTGATATAGTCTTTTCTTGTTGATACCAAAATTGATTTAGTTTTATTTGCCATTTCAGCTAATGAAAGTAGATCATTTTCATTATAGATATAATGATCTGGATAACTCACTTTTTTTACTATCTTAGCACCTTGTTCCTCTAATGATTGAAAAAATTTTTCAGGATAGGCAATACCAGCAAAAGCTGTAATATTTTGTCCTTTAAATATTTTATTTTCCTTATTTATTTCAAATTTTGCCTCAATTATTGGAATTTCTATTGGTATTGTTTTTTTTATTTTTTCACTTGTGTTACCAATGACTATAACAAGATGGGTTCTTGATAAGCCTCTTTTAATACTTTCCCTTAAAGGTCCTGATGGCATAACTCTTCTATTACCAAATTCTTGTGTAGCATTTATCACTATTATAGAAAAATCTTTCTTAATAGTTGGATTCTGGAATCCATCATCTAAAATAAGGCAGTCACTTCCTTTTTTTTGTGCTAGGTTTGCAGAGTTAATTCTATTACCTCCAATCCAAGTTGGAGCTACTTCAGATAATAATATTGATTCATCTCCTACTGAAGAAGCAGAGTGCCAAGATTGAACTAGTGTGCTTGATTTAATTTTTCCTGAATAACCTCTAGAAATAAAATGAGGGTTATAACCAGCTTTAATTAATAATTTACCTATTTTTAGAGCTACTGGAGTTTTACCTGCACCTCCTACCACTATATTTCCAACACATATTATAGGTAAATCGGCATTTTGTTTAGTGCTCACAAAATTTCTAATTTTAGTTCCAAATCTAAATAGTAGTGAAAGCGGATAAAAAGAATTTGATAAATAAGTGTCTTTTTTTTGGTACCAAAATTTTGGAGCTTTTAACATGAAGTAATTTCTAATAATTTATTCATAGAATTTATTAATTTATCAGACTCAAAAAATTGTTTTTTAGCTATTGTTATAGATCTTTTTTTCATTGTCATTAATAGTTTATCATTAATCAACAAATTTTTAACATTTTTTTCCAAAATACTTATTTTATTAAAAACTAAACATGCTTTATTTTCTAACATATCTTCGTATATATTTTGCCAATTATAAATATGAGGACCTGAAACAATAGCACAATTATTTATTGCCGGTTCAATAGGATTATGCCCTCCTTTTTTAACAAAAGATCCTCCAAGAAAAACTACGTCACTTAAATTAAAATAATAAGGCAGGGTTCCAAAGGTATTGATTATAAGAAGATCCTCTTTAAAAATTTTATTTTTATCTTTTATAATTTTAGAAGAGATATTATTTTTATTATATAGATGTAGTATTGATTCCGACCTTTCGGGATGACGAGGGGCTATAATTATTTTTAGATTTTTAATCTTTGAAAGCAGAGTTTTGATTATAGGTAAAAATTGTTCTTCTTCATTTTCATGAGTGCTAGCTAACATCAATACTTTTTTAGATTTAAATAAAATATTATCTTGATCGATGTTTTTATAAATTATTAATGAAGATAACTTTAAGTTTCCGATATATTTAATCTTTCTATTAGTTAGTTTTTCTACTCTTTTTTTGTCTAATTCACTTTGAGCGAATATATCAGAAAAACAATCTGTTATTTGTTTATAAAAAAAATTAATCCTTTTCCATTTTTCAAAAGAAGCAGGAGACATTCTAACATTTACTAGTATTGATTTAATGGCCTTTTTTTTTAACAAATGCATGGTAATCGGCCATAAATCAGATTCTATCCAAATAACCAATTTAGGTTTCCACTTATTCAAAAAAATATTTACCCACGGGTGAATATCAAGTGGAGCAAATTGATGAATAATTTTATCATTATAATATTTTAAGGCATAATTTGCTGCACTCAGAGTTGTAGTAGTAACTAAAATCGTGTATTTTTTGTAAAGATTATTAATAATTAAATCTGCAGATTTAAATTCACCAATACTTGCTGCATGTAGCCAAATTATATCCCCGGAAGGTCTTTTCTTAGAACTTCTTCCAAATCTTTCAGATATTCTAATCTTGCTTTCTTTTCCATTTTTTGTTCTTAACAAAAGGTTGATTATGATAAATGGTATTAAAATTATTCCTAAATATTTATAAATTTTTATCATTTGCAATTAATTTGCGCTTTAATAATATTTTCTTTTAGCTTATTCTCAAGTATTTTTTGAAAATTCTGAATTTCATTTTTGTTAATATTTTTAGGAATCTGTAAAGGCTCTCCCCAAACAAAAGAACATTTTGAAAAAGGCAGAGTTATTAAAAAAGAATCCCAAGAATTTAATCTGATATTTTTAGAAGACCAAAAACTTACTGGTATTATTGGAATTCCTGATGCAATTGCAATTTTAATAACACCTTCTGACACCATTTCTTTAGGTCCTCTTGGTCCATCTGGTGTTATACCTACATAGTTATTATTTTTTAAAATTTTAAATATAGGCTTTAATGACATTGCTTTATTTTTATTTGAAATTTGTATATTTTTTAGATTAAAATATTGGCCTACGATTGAACCAAATCTTCCATCACTATGTCCTGAAGCAAGAATATTAATTGTTTTTTTAGAATTCCATGCAAAACTTATCATCATAAGTTGACTATGCCAAAAGGCTAAAATAAAAGATTGATTATTTTTCCAAAATTTCTCAGGTATAATTTCGTTTTCATAATTGATTGAAGAGGTTATTTTAACAAAATATATATATATAGCTGTTATAAAGCCAAGAAATTTTTGTATTAGAAAGTTTTTAAGAATTTTTTTTTTAATTTGCATTTTCTAATTTTTCTTTTAAATTTAATTGTGAATATAAGTCGCAACTATCTATTAATTCTTCGTGACTTCCAGAATCAATAATTTTTCCTTTATCTAACACATAAATTAAATCAGCTTTTTTAATAGTACTCAATCTATGAGCAATTATTAATGATGTTCTATCTTTCATTAATTCATTAATTGATTCTTGCACCTTTCTTTCTGTTAAGTTATCTAGTGATGATGTTGCTTCATCTAGTAGTAAAATTGGGGCATTTTTCAACAATGCTCTTGCTATAGCAATTCTTTGTTTTTGACCTCCTGATAGTTTAATGCCACTTTCCCCAACAATTGTTTGTAGTTTTTTTGGTAAAGAATTAACAAATTCTAATACACCTGCTTGATTAGCAGCATTTTCTATTTCATCTTTAGAGGCATTTAAATTTCCATATTTAATATTTGATTCAATAGTATCATTAAAAAGAACTGTATCTTGAGTAACTAATCCAATATTTTTTCTTATTGATTCAATAGAAAAAATACTTATGTCTTGGTCATCTATCAAAATTTGACCTTTATAATTTTCAAAAAATTGAAGTAATAGATTTATTATTGTTGATTTTCCTGAACCCGATAACCCAACCAATCCGACTTGCTTTCCGGCAGGAATAATCATACTTAAATCATTTAGAATATTTTTATCTTGATAAGAAAAGCTTATATTTTTAATTTCTAATTTACCTTTTGTTATTTTGATATTGTTATTATTATTTTTTCTTTCAAGCGAATTTTCACCATCGTCCATAAGTTGAAAAATTCTCTCAGCTCCTGCTAATCCTTCTTGTACACTAATATTTAAATTTCCAAGCGCTTTTACAGGTTGATATGCCAACAGCAAACTAACTAAAAAGCTCATAAATTGACCAGTAGTCATCGTTTCATTTAAAACAAAAGTTCCTCCAATATAAATTGAGATTGCTATAGCTAAACTTCCTATAAATTCCATTATTGGACTCAATCTATTGCTAATAAAAGCAGATTTTATAAAATAATTTTTTATTTGATTAATTGTATTTATAGCTTTATTTTTTTCAAAATTTTCTCTGTTATATGCTTTGACTTGCCTAATACCTCTTATGCTTTCTCCCAGCACATTGGAGAATTTAGCAATCTCATTTTGTATAGTATAAGTAATTTTTCTAATACTTTTGCCTATTTTTTTAATAGGCCAAAGAGCAAGAGGAAAAGCAAAAAAGGCAAATATAGTTAATTCCCAACTTTGATAAAACATGTTGCCAAGTAGAAAAATTATTACTAGCACGTCTTTAATAACTCCAGTTACAGTTTTTACAATTGCCATACGAAGAAAATACGTATCATTTATTAGTCTTGAAATTAAGTTGCCAGACTTAGAATCATTATAAAATTTAATATTTAAATACATTAGTTTTTCAAACATTTGAGATTGTAAGGTAGAAATAATATTATGTGCAACTTTACTCATTTGAAAGGAATGTAGATAAGTTGCAACACCTTTACAGAGAGTTGTTAAAATAATAGCTAAAGGGATAATTAATAACATTTGTTTATCACCTTTAATTAATACTTCATCTAATGCAGGCCTTACCAACCAGGCATGCAATCCTGTGGCTCCAGCAGAAACCATCATCATTAACAAAGCAAATAAAATATTTAATTTATAATTTAAAATGTAATTATTTATTAATCTTTTAACAACTTTTTTATTTATATTAATTTTTTTTGACATAATAAATTAAAATATTATTAAATATATAAAACTAAATAAACCAATATAATTATTTAATTTAAAAAAATAATTTGAACTTGCATTTGAATTAATCATCCATTTATTTAAATAAATAATCATTAAAAATATCACAGAAACTATTATACCTATACTTAAAATTGAATCTGAAGATTTATATCCTAAATAACCAATTATTATTAAGAAGATTAAATAAAATAACTTAACAAATAATCGACCCTTTATGCCAAATAAAATTGCAGTAGATTTCAATTTATTTTTAATATCATCCTGTATATCTTGATAAGCATATATAGTATCGTATGCTAGTGTCCAGAAAACACATCCAATATATAGTAATAACAAATCTGGGGTTATTTTATTATATATTTCTATAGAAACAATAAACACTCCCCAATTAAATACTAAACCTAAAACTAATTGAGGTAAGTAAGTTATTCTTTTCATATATGGGTATAATATAATTAGAGGAAGAGAAATTAATCCAATTAATATTGTTTTAAAATTAAATTGTAAAAGAATTAAGAAAGCAAGCAATAATAATATGAATAACAATATTAAAGCTTCGTGAACTAATATTTTTTTTGATGTTAAAGGCCTATTTGAAGTTCTAATTATGTTTTTATCAATATTAATATCAATTAAATCATTTATTATACATCCAGCACTACGCATTAAAAAGGCGCCAACAAAAAAATAAAAATATAACATATTGAAATTACTTTGATATTCAATAGCCGCTAAAGCAATCCAACAAGGCCACATTAAAAGCAAAAAGCCTATAGGTTTATCAAATCTAATTAATTCGAAAAAAAGCAAAATTTTGTTTGGAACTATTTTATTTAACATATAAAAAAATGTTAAAAAAGAAATACATTAAAATGATTAAAAAGTCCAAAACACGTATTTTTCTAGAGAAAACTATATCTCCAAATTTGATGGTTTATATTAAAAAAAAACAACATCATTATTTAAAAAATGTACTACGGATTAAAATTAACGATCAAATAAATGTTTTTGATGGAATATCGGGGGAGTGGGAATCAAATGTATTATCAATCAATAGAGACAACACTGTTTTGCAAGTCAAAAAAAAAATAAAGGAGATAGAAAAAACTGAAGATATTTGGCTTATTTTTTCTCCAATTAAAAAACATAGAATGAGTTTATCTATACAAAAGGCAACTGAACTTGGAGTATCAAAAATAATTCCTTGTATTTCAGAGTATACAAATCTTAGAAATATAAATATTGCAAGTTTGAAAGAAAATTCAGTCGAAGCTGCTGAACAATCAGAAAGATTAGATATTCCAACAATTGAACAGGCGATAGATCTAAAAGATTTACTGTCTGAATGGCCCAATGATAGAAAATTAATATTTTGTGATGAAAGAAAAGAAAGCAGTGAATTAATGTACAAGACACTTTTGCCATTAAAAAAAAATATTAATAAATTTGCTGTTTTTATTGGTCCAGAAGGAGGCTTTTCTGACACTGAGCATAAATTAATATTGAATAACAGTAATGTAGTTGCCGTATCTCTAGGAAAAAGACTGCTTCGTTCTGACACAGCAATAACAGTTTCACTTTTCTGTATTCAAGAATTAATATCATAATAATTATTTAAAAAATTATAAATTGATTTATACATAGGAGTATAATGACTATTTCGTATTTTATATTATTTCTTTCAGTTATAGGAATTTTCCTATTTTGCTATTTTATTGCTACTAGAGTTTGGATAAAAGTAGATGAGGAAAAAAAAGACTCTAACAATCAGCCAAAGAATAGAAGAGACTTTCTCTATATTTCTTCAATGTCAATTGGAGGATTAGGAGTAGCTTCTTTTATGTGGCCTTTTGTTAAAAGTATGAGTCCAGCTGAAGATACCTTAGCACTTGGTTCTACAGAAGTAGATTTATCTGAGATTGGAATAGGTCAAAGTATTACTGTTAAGTGGAGAGGCAAACCTGTATTTATTAAAAGAAGAACTGAAGAAGAAATTTTCGCAGCTCAAAATGTTGATTTAAGTTCTCTTAGAGATCCTATTTCTGATGAAGACAGGGTTCAAAATCCTGAATGGCTTGTTTTAGAAGGTGTTTGTACTCACTTAGGTTGTGTTCCACTTGGTCAAAAAATGTCAGACACAAAAGGAGAATTTGAAGGTTGGTTTTGTCCTTGTCATGGCTCACATTATGATACCTCAGGAAGAATACGAAAAGGGCCTGCTCCAGAAAATCTTGCAGTACCACCATATCGTTTTTTAAGTGATACAATAATAAAAATTGGCTAACTTTTATCTATTATCTTTTTTAGAAATCTATTTGCAAAGAACAAAATCAAAAAAGAACTAATAATCACAATTACTGCTATACTTGCACCTGATAGTCCCTGCGTATAACATACTGCACATCTGGAATATGCTGGCATCGGGAATATTAATAAAAAGGTGAATAAAGAGAATATATTTAATATGTTATTCTTCATATTATTATATTATCTATTAATATTATCGAGAAAATCAAGAAAAGATATAATATTGAGTAAAAAAATATTTTTTTTGAAATTTTATAATAATCTCCAGAACTAATTAGTAGTTTATAACATAAAAAAACATAATAAATTCCCAGTAGTGCACTAGATATAAAATAAAGCATACCAAAATATCCTAAATAAACTGGTAGCATTGAAATAATTAATAGAACTACTGAATAAACAAAAATATTAATTTTTGTAGTTTTAATTCCTGAAACGACAGGCAACATAGGTATTTTGGCATTTGAATAATCTTCAGTTTTAAATAAACTTAATGCCCAAAAATGCGATGGAGTCCAAAAAAAGATAATCAAAAATAAAATGATTGGTTCAAAAGATATATAATTAGTTGTTATTGTCCATCCAATTATTGGAGGAAAGGCTCCTGCAGCTCCTCCTATTACTATATTTTGAGCAGTTCTTGTTTTTAACCACATCGTATAAATAACTACATAAAAAAATATAGTAATTGTTAAAATTATTGCAGATAACAAATTCGAGAAAAAATATAAAACTACAATTGATATAAAAGAGGTTAAAATTCCAAAAACAAAAGCTTGGTTTTTTGTTACTTTTCCTGTTGGTATTGGTCTTAAACATGTTCTTGTCATTAGTGCATCAATTTCAGCCTCATACCACATGTTTAAAGTACCTGCCGCCCCAGCACCAAATGCAACAGCAATTAAGGATACCGATGCATTGATAAAATTTATTTCATTTGGAGCAATTAACATACCAACAACACAAGTAAAGATCACTAAAGACATTACTCTAGGTTTCATTAATTGAAACAATCCATTAATGAATAAAATAGAAGGATTTTCTTTTGTAATAGTGTTTTGCACTTTTTCTAATTGCCTGAAATAAGAAAATATAATTTTCTGATCAGCTGTGTATAATAAGATTCATGCCACATTATGAATACAAAAACTAAAATAGCAAAACATGGAACAAGGATAGCAGAAATGATAGCAAGTCTTTCCCAATACATATGCATAAATATTGCGCAGATAAAACCCGCTTTAAGCATCATAAATAATAAAATTAAACCCCAACGTGTGAAACCTTGGAATCCGTACCAATCAACCCAATATGAAAAAGCACTAAAAACAAAAAGAAGAGTCCATACATAAAAATATATTTTTAGGGGATGTTGTTGTGTTCCTTCA